>NZ_JBOBHU010000030.1:0-64748 GCF_050587665.1 Rhizobium sp. Nf11,1
TCACCGGCGCGGATGATGGACCAGCCAGGCAGGCACCCACCGACATTAAGCTGACGCCTGTCGTTCCGGCGGACAGCGTCAACTTCAATAATTTTGAGTTCAGTGGTCTGCTGTCGGCGACTGATCCCGACGCGGGTGGATTCAGCTTCAACATTGCTTCGCAGTCGAATCCGGGCTTGTTCTCGATAACCGGCAATACGCTTCATTCGAGTGCGCTATCGACGAACGGTACATTTTCAGTGACGGTAACGGCAACGCAGACCGGTGATCCTATAGGGCCGACCTTCGAAAAGACGGAGACGTTCACCGTAATTACCGGTGGCAATGGCAATTCAGTGGACAATCCGACCGGTGGAACCGGCGACGATGTGCTCTACGGTGGCGGCGGTAACGATATGATGTTCGGGCTGGGAGGTGACGACACTCTTTTCGGTCAAGACGGCAACGACACGCTAAACGGTGGTGCTGGCAACAACATCCTTACCGGTGGCGTGGGAAATGACACCTTCTTTTTCCAAAGGTTTGCCACCACAACGAACCATATGACTGATTTCAATGCTGGGACGAATAGCACAACCGTGGACAGGTTCCAGTTGGACGTTGGAGGCGGCACATTCGAGTTCGCCGTCGGCAACAACAATACAATTGTGGACAATGTGAAGGTGGGGAACAACGCCACGATCAATGTTGCCGGAACGGAGCTTGCTGTCAAAACAGACGTGAGCGTCACGAACGCAACCGTCCAGAGCACCATTGATGGTTACGGCAACATAACCACAGGGGCATTGTTCGTGTTCCACAATACGGATCTCGGCCATGCGGCGGTCTACTACGATCAGAACCCAGGTTCAGCCGGCGGCGCGGTGCTGGTCGCTGAATTCGACAACATCACCACCCTCGCCGGACTTGCAAATTTCAACTCGGGCGACTTCTTGTTTGGCTGAGGCGATTTGTGATCGCGTAACGAGGTAGTTTTCCGACAGCAGCCGGACTGAAGGTCATTTCGGCGGCCGGGCCTGGCGGGGGGTCTGAAATTCTGTGCGCCCAGCGTACTGGGCGCACAGAATTCGTCGGGTGGCAGATAGCGTCATTTCACGCGTCGCGGGAGCCTGCCGGCCTCAATTGGTCCCATCGTTTGGTCTTGCCTTTGCGCTGTCATTGGTGGTGTCCGACGCGGTTTTTCCGTCCGGTTGCTGGCCGAAATAGGTGCCGCCGAGATGGCCGCCGGCGCTGGTGTTTCTGACCTGCTGTTCGGCGCGTTTCTGAAGTTCTCGAACGTTGGTCTTGCTCATGTTCGGCTCCTTTTTCGAGGTTCTCGACCTTTCACCAACCGATGGGGACCGGGACTGTTCCAAATTTTCTGCCGGAACCCTTCCTCGCTTTCGCGGTTTTTCCTATTCAACCAAGGAGAAACGACGATGGGCATGACCACCCCCAAGGACGGCGCCCCCGGCACCACCGATCAATCGCCTCGGTGGGAAGGACCGAAGGGAAACACCCCGCGCGGATATCTCAAACCCAAGGACGATCCGGACAGGAATCGCGACGCCAATGGTGAGAACAACCGCGATCCTGAAATGAACGACATTTCCGACGCTATGAAGCAGAAAGGCGAATGACATGGGCAATCCGAAAAAGGACGCCGCCGGTCAGTTTGCCAAATCCCGGGCCGACCGGAAGGCCAGCGGCGTTGCCAGCGCCAAGCCGACCGTGATCACCGGCTCGGAGGACGCCACGGTGAACAAGAACCCGCCGGGCAAGAAGAAGCCCGAGAAGGACTGGGACATCAATTACGATCCCGCCGATATGAACGAGGGACGGATGCGCTGAGCCGGTAGCGCACCCGCCTCATCCGACGCGGCCCCTTGCGGGGCAACTCAGGATGAGGCTCGTGAGCGATGGCCCGACATTCAGGCTTGCGCTGCCCCGGTAAAATAGGCCGGGTGGTCGATATCGGCGAGCAAGCCAGGTTCCATGGGCTGCCAGCCGAGGAGAATGCGGGTGTGTGCACTCGAGGTGGGCACGTCGAAGCCGGCGAACATTCCAAACCAGCCAAAATGCTCAGCCGCCTCTTGCCGCGACAGCGAGACGGCAGGCACGCCGAGGCGGCGGCCGATGAGCTCCGCAATCTCCCGGAAGGGCACACCCTCTTCGGCGACCGCGAGGAAGGGGCCACCGCTGGCGCCATGCTCCAGCGCCAGGCGGTAGACCCGGGCGGCATCGCGCCTGTGCACGGCTGGCCAGCGATTCTCCCCGTCGCCGATATAGGCGGAAATACCTTTCCGCCGGGCGATATCGATGAGGATTGGGATGAAGCCGTGATCGCCATGGCCGTGCACTGATGGCGGGAGCCGGACGGTGGAGGCGCGCACGCCGCGGGCGACAAGTGATACCGCAGCGATTTCGGAGGCGCGGGGATAGGTTTCGGTCGTTGGCATCGGCGGGTCCTTTTCGGTGCCGATGCGGCCGGGCGCATGGCCGAGGCCGGCAGTGACCAGTAGCGGACGGTTGGAGCCCCGGAGGGCTTCGCCGAGCGCCTCGATGGCGCGCCGGTCGGCGGCGCAATTCTCCGCGAATTTCGAGAAGTCATGGTTGAAGGCCGTGTGGATGACGCCGTCGGCCTCGGCCGCGCCGCGCTTCAAACCCTCCAGGTCGTCAAGCGTGCCGCGCTGGACCTCGGCTCCTGATGCCGCCAGTTCGGCCGCTCCCTTGTCCGAGCGGGCCAGGCCGAGAACCTGATGGCCGGCGCCGATCAACTCCTTGACGACGGCCGAGCCCACCCACCCTGTGGCTCCGGTAACGAATACGCGCATGTCGATATCTCCTGATTGGACGCAGACAGATATCGAGCAGGCTGATATCATGGTAAAGTAGTGATCTTATCACGGTATAAAGGCTAACAGGATGAGCGAATTCGTCGCCTCCGATAATCGGCTGGGCAGCTACCTCAAGGACCGCCGCGGCAAGCTCGATCCCGCCGCCCTTGGCTTTGCCGGCGAGCGGCGCCGTACGCCGGGGCTTCGCCGCGAGGAGGTGGCGAGCCGCGCCAATATCAGCCCCACCTGGTACACATGGCTGGAGCAGGGCCGCGGCGGTGCGCCTTCGGCCGACGTGCTCGACCGAATCGCCCGTGCCCTGATGCTGACGGATATCGAGCGCGAGCACCTCTTTCTGATTGGGCTCGGCCGCCCGCCCGAAGTGCGCTACCGCAGCGACCAGGGCATCACGCCGCGGTTGCAGGGCGTGCTCGACGCGCTTGATCCGTGCCCGGCGCTGATCCGCACCGCGATTTGGGACGTGGTCGGCTGGAACCGGGCGGCGACCGTGCTACTGACCGACTACGGCGCGCTGCCGCCGGAAGAGCGCAACGTGCTGCGCTTCATCTTCCTCGACCCGCGCGTGCGCGCTGCTCAATATGACTGGGAAAGTGTCGCCCGCTTCGTCGTGGCCGCCTTCCGGGTGGATGCGGCACGCGCCGGTGCTGCCGCCGAGGTGGAGCCGCTGGTCGACGAACTCTGCCGCAAGAGCCCGGAATTCCTGGCCATGTGGCGCGACAACGATGTGCGCACCCATGGCGAGGGCGCCAAACACATCAAACACCCGGTCCTCGGCCTGCTCTCCTTCGAATATTCCGCCTTCCAGGTGGACGGTCGGCCGGACCTCAGCATGGTGGTGTATAATCCGGCGACGGAGGAGGATGCGGCGAAGATCAGAGAATTAGTCAGGTGAGACAGTGACGCTGCTGCCGTGATTGATAGGGACTGCTACGGGAGAGCTCGAAAGGAGAGCCGTGGTCAGTGATAATGCGGCGAATAGAAACAGGTACTTCAATTTTCTATCTTGAGTTCCGCGGTGTCTCTCTTGAGCATTGGCGCGGTATCTTCCGACCACGCTCATGATGAGGCTGATAGCCTTAGGGGCCATGCCTCGAAGCATGAGCGCCGCATTCTTTCCTGCGTTTTGAGTGCGATGCTCATCCGGCCGATCTCTGACAAACCGGCCGGTTGACTGCCGCCGCTTACTGCAGCGTGCGCGTCTGAATCGGCTCAGCGGGCGCGTGAGAAGGGGACGCGGAGAGAGAGCTGCCTTCCAGGCCGGTCGCCACCACCGAGACGCGGAATTTGCCGTCGAGGCTGCGGTCGAAAATCGCGCCGACGACGATGTCGGCGTCGTCCTGCACTTCGTCACGAATGCGGCTTGCCGCCTCGTCCACTTCGAACAAGGTCATATCCGAGCCGCCGGAGATCGAGATCAGCACGCCCTTGGCGCCCTTCATCGAAATATCATCCAGAAGCGGGTTGGCGATTGCCGCTTCCGCCGCCTTCATCGCCCGGCTTTCGCCGGCGGCTTCGCCGGTGCCCATCATCGCGCGGCCCATGCCCTGCATGACCGACTTCACGTCGGCGAAATCGAGGTTGATCAGACCTTCCTTGACGATGAGGTCGGTGATGCAGCCGACACCGGCAAAGAGCACGCGGTCGGCCGTCATAAAGGCATCGGCGAAGGTGGTTTTCGCATCGGCGATGCGGAAAAGGTTTTGATTGGGAATGACAATAACGGTATCGGCCGCCTGACGAAGGGCCTCGATGCCAGCTTCCGCCGTCCGCATGCGGCGATTACCCTCGAAGGTAAACGGCTTGGTGACGACGCCAACGGTCAGGATGCCGGCCGCGCGTGCGGCGCGCGCGATGACCGGGGCTGCGCCCGTGCCCGTTCCTCCGCCCATGCCGGCGGTGACGAAACACATGTGCGATCCTGCCAGGTGATCCATGATCTCGTCGAGCGATTCTTCTGCCGCCGCATGTCCGATTTCCGGCAGGGAACCGGCGCCGAGGCCCTCCGTCACATTCGCGCCGAGCTGGATGCGGCGCGATGCCTTTGAGGTGGCAAGAACCTGGGCATCGGTGTTTGCGGCGACGAATTCGACGCCTGCCAGCTTCTCCGCGATCATATTGTTGATCGCATTGCCGCCGCCGCCGCCGACGCCAACCACGGTGATTTGCGGCCGCAGCCCGGTAATGCCGCTCTTGGCGTCCGTCATCGTCTTCTCCTTCGATATCTCGTTTCCGCACGCCCTCATCGCGGACAGCGAATCGGCGTTGAGCATAGTCGCCCAACAAGGCAGAGGCGAGGCGAAAGAAGCGGTGCGCCTTGAGCGACGCGAAGTTCTCGTCAGCTCTGCGTCGGCAATCCGAAGCGGCGGGCAAGTGCGTGTCCTCTCGCAGTGGGACGCAGGCGAGACATCCTAGCTGTGCTGCTGATTTCGATCACAAGCGCCGGCGGGGCGTGAACTAAAGCCGCGCCGCGGTGTTTACAGGCATACCTCTTCTCTGAAAGGAACATCCCCATGCAAAGACTCTTGCTCTCCGGTCTTGCCCTCGCAGCATCGGCCGCCACCGCCTTCGCCCAACAGCCGCCCGCTCCACCACCCGCCGGCGAGCCACCCGCAGCGAATGAGCCCGCATCGCCACCCCCGCCTGCGCCTGATGATGAGAGGGTGATGCGTCACGGGGCGGATGAGCAGTCCCGAGATCGCCCCGACTACCGCTGGCATGGTTCGAGAGGCGACATGGGCTTCCGTGATTATCGCGGTCATCGCCTCCCGCCGCCCTCCAAGGCGGCCCGTTTCCAGATCGAGGATGGAAATACCCGGATCGACCTGAAATGCGCTGAGGACGAACCGACAAAGGTATGCGCCGATCTGTTGCTTCAGGTGATGGATCGCCTGCAGGGCCAGGATTGACTTCAACGGACGTCACATTCGATGTCGATCGGCGGCAAGGGGCGCCGACGCTGTCGTTTTGACCAGCCGGCCGAGCGCGAGAACAGGCGCCTCTATTCTTGCGCTCGGCAATATACTTGTGAGATTGTACTGCTATACGTGCGATACTGCGTGATCAGGGCGGCGCGGAGGCTTCGATGATGCCGGTGAGGGTCAATGAGCGGCTATCGGTGGCGGGGCAGCCCGATCCAGCCGCTTTTGCCGATTTCGCCAAGGAGGGCTTCGCCGCCGTCATCAACGCCAGGCCCGACGGCGAGGAGCCTGGCCAGCCAGGCAATGCGGCAGAAAAGATTTCCGCTGCCGCCGCCGGGCTTTCCTACAGTTTCGTGCCGGTGAAAGGCAACGAGATTACCGAGGCCGATATACGCGCCTTTCAGGCGGCGATGGTTGAGGCGAAGGGACCGGTCGTCGCCCATTGCAAGAGCGGCACGCGAGCATTGACGCTCTACGCGTTGGGCGAGGTGCTCGACGGGCGGATGAAGCCGGCGGATGTCCAGACCTTCGGCGAAGGCCTTGGCTTCGATCTTGCCGCCGCACGCCGCTGGCTCGAAAAGGCGGCAAGCCGACGGCCCCAGGTGAAGGCCTTCTTCGAACCCCGGACCTGCAGCGTGCAATATGTCGTCTCCGATCCGGCGACAAAACGCTGTGCCATCATCGATCCGGTGCTCGACTTCGACGAGATGTCGGGCGCGACGGGAACGGTGAACGCCGATGCCATCCTTGCTTACATCGAGAGCGAACGGATGACGGTCGAGTGGATCCTCGACACGCATCCGCATGCCGATCACTTCTCCGCCGCCCATTATCTCAACGAAAAGACTGGCGCGCCGACAGCGATCGGCGTCCATGTCACCGATGTGCAGAGGCTTTGGGAGGAGATCTATAACTGGCCGGCGCTCGCGACCGACGGCTCGCAATGGGACCGGCTCTTTGCCGATGGCGACATGTTTGAAATCGGCGGTCTTACGGCCCGAGTGATGTTTTCGCCCGGCCATACGCTGGCATCGGTGACCTATGTGGTCGGCGACGCCGCCTTCGTGCACGATACGATGTTCACGCCGGATTCGGGAACGGCGCGCACCGATTTTCCCGGCGGCAGCGCGACCGCCCTCTGGCACTCGATCCAGGCGATCCTATCGCTGCCCGAGGAGACCCGCCTCTTTTCCGGCCACGATTATCAGCCCGGGGGTCGTCACCCGCGCTGGGAAAGCACGGTCGCAGCCCAAAAGCGCGCCAATCCGCATATTGCAGGCATGGACGAGGCCGGCTTCGTGGCGCTGCGTGAGGCGCGCGACCGTACGCTGCCCAAGCCGAAGCTGATGCTGCATGCGCTGCAGGTCAACATCCGCGGCGGTCGGCTGCCGGAACCAGAGGAGAACGGCCGCCGGTATCTGAAGATCCCGCTGGATGCTTTATGACGGCGACGGCGAGGCGGCGACGGCCGCCATGAGCTCGCTGGCCTTTTTCCCGGATTGCCCTATGATTTCCTACCGCCCCGTGTTTGCGCATCTGATAGGACGCGCGGCGCCGGAGGGCGTGGGCGCCCGCTCGAACGGAGTTTCGAAATGCTCGAACGAAATCAGCTTCCTTTGCGCCCGGCAGCTCCCGGTTTCGCGGTCGCCTGGGTCACGGTCATTGCCGGCGCCAGCGTCGCTCTCAGCCTGCTTTTTGCCTGCGTCACGCCTTTCGTTGCCCTGGCGGCAGTCTCGGCGGTCGTTCTTCCCCGGAAAATGGCGATAATGGCGGTGCTGCTCGCCTGGCTTGCCAACCAGACAGTCGGATATCTCATGCTCGGCTATCCCCAGACCTTCGACAGCTTTGCCTGGGGGCTGACGATCGGTATCGCCGCATTTGCATCGCTCGTGGCACCACTCGGCGTGCTTCACCTCAAGGCCAGCCTTGCCGCCACCATGGCCGCCGCCTTTATCGCCGGGTTCGTCGCGTATGAAGCAGTGCTCTTTGCAGCGACGGTAGTGCTTCCGTCCGGCGATGGCGCGTTTTCGGCAGCGGTCGTCGCCGAGGTTCTTTTGATCAATTCTCTGGCCGTAATCGGGCTCATCTGCCTGCATATCGGCGCAGCCGAGCGCGCGCTCGTTGCAGCACAGCCGGGACCGGCGCTGCCTTAGGCCATTGCCTCCACACACATCGGTCAAAGCTGCCCTGTCGCCTTCGACACTATGCAGAATGCGCGAAGCCGGGTTGAGATAGCGGCCGGCAACGGCTATCTCGTTCAGACCCGCAAGCGGATCCTCCGCCAAACCACAAGGCGCATAACTTCGATGAGCCCCGATTTCCTCGTTACCCATTCCGGTGGTTTCCATGCCGATGAGCTGCTGTCGAGCGTCATCCTGACGCGGCTTTTCCCGCAGGCGCGTCTGATCCGCAGCCGGGCGCCGGAATGGATCACGCCAGCCCCGGACCGGATCATCTATGATGTCGGCGGAGCCTATGATCCTGCCGGCGGCATATTCGATCATCATCAGCGCGGCGCGCCACTGCGAGAGGACGGCCAGCCCTACAGTTCGTTCGGCCTGATCTGGAAGCACTACGGCCGCGAATACCTCGTAGCCTCCGGTCTCCCCGATCATCATGTCGAAGCCCTGCACTCCGCTTTCGACACCGGTTTCGTGCTGCCGATCGACCTGACCGACAATGGCGCGCTCAGCCCCTCCGGGCCTTTGGCGGGCCTGACACTGCCGGCGCTGCTCGAGACCCTGAAACCGGTGTTCGATGAGGAGGAACCCGAGGCTGACGATCGTGCCTTCCAGGCGGCGCTGGCCATTGCCCGCAGTTTTATCGATGCCGGGATCGCCCAGAGGGCCGCAAAACTGCGGGCCGAGGCGGTCGTGTACCGGGCGATCGAGGCTGCTGGGCAGGGGCGTATTCTGGAATTGCCGAGAGGGATGCCCTTCCGTCCCTCCATCGTCAAGGCCGGCGCCGATCACCTGCTGTTCGTCGTCCACCCGCGCGAAAAGGATTGGTGCGTGACCGGCATTCGCCGTGGCGACGACGGGTTCGAGCTCCGGGCCGATCTGCCGGCAACCTGGGCCGGCCTTACCAATAGTGAGCTGGAGGCGGTCTGCGGCATCGAGGGCGCTAGCTTCTGCCATAACGGCCGCTTTATCGCTGCCGCCAAAACCCGGGAGGCGGCGCTTGCCATGGCCGAATTGGCCGTGCAAGAGGCGCTTTCGATCGGAGTATAAGTCGGGTGGCGCGGCGCCATTCTCCGGCAGATCACCGCGTGCTGACCGGGTTTCGGGCCCGGTATTTGCGTCGGGGCACAAGATATCGGATTGCGCCCAAGTGCCGGCAATCGTGGAAGCGATTGACTTGCATCCGCGAAGGACTAACTTTAACCCCTAGCAACCACCACCCCCGCGCGAATGATGGCCGAGGGTGAGAGTGGCTGGCGACCTTGAGGAGGATGAGGTTTGCCGTGGATTACCGTGCTGTTCTGCTGATTACTGCATCCGTCATTGCCCTTTTCCCTCTCAACGCTGGAGCGCAGGAGGGGGATGCGACGGCTGGCGCCACCGTTTTCAAGAAATGTGCCACCTGTCATGTCGTCGAGTCCGATACGAACAAGGTGGGTCCGTCGCTGAACAAGCTGTTCGGCCGAAAGGCCGGAACGCATCCTGATTTTGCTTATTCTGCGGCGATGAAGGCGGCCGGCGAGGGTGGTCTCGTTTGGGACGAGGCGACGTTGCGTGACTATCTGCATAATCCGAAAGCCAAAGTGAAGGGCACCAAGATGGCCTTCGCAGGAGTGAAGGATGACCAGGAAATCACCAATCTCATTGCCTATCTCAAACAATATTCTCAATGACGGGCAATACTCCAAATGACGATTTGCCGGCGGCGGCGCATGCCTAAATCGTCGTAATTGCCGACATTTTCTATTTGTGCGATAATAAACTCGACATTTTGTGGAGTGCGGTTTCACGGTCGGTCGGCCCAGGAGGGGCGGAAATGGCTGTTGTGCTGATTCTCGTCTTGGTTGTCGTTGGCTCCGTGCTGTTCCACGTGCTGAGCCCGTGGTGGTGGACGCCGATCGCGTCCAACTGGAGCTATATCGACAACACGCTCGTCATCACCTTCTGGATCACCGGCATCGTCTTCGTGGCGGTGGTTTCGTTCATGGCCTATTGCGTCTTCCGCTTCCGCCACAGACCGGGCAATCGGGCGCATTATGAGCCTGAAAATCGCAGACTGGAATTGCTTCTGGCCTCGGGAACGGCAGTTGGCGTCGCGGCAATGCTGGCGCCCGGCCTGATCGTCTGGAACCAGTTCATCACAGTGCCCGCCGATGCCGCATCGGTCGAAGTCGTCAGCCAGCAGTGGCTGTGGAGCTTCCGCCTGCCGGGCGCGGACGGAAAGCTCGGCCGCGCCGAGACGCGTGACGTCACTTCCGACAATCCGCTGGGCCTCGACAAGAACGATGCAAACGGCCTCGACGACATCATCGTCGAAGGCGGCGAGCTTCATCTGCCGATCGGAAAGCCCGTGCACATATTGCTGCGCTCCGTCGATGTGCTCCATGATTTCTACGTGCCGGAATTCCGCGCCAAGATGGACATGATCCCCGGCATGGTCACCTATTTCTGGCTGACACCGACACGCACGGGCACGTTCGAGATCCTCTGTGCCGAACTTTGCGGCGTCGGTCATCCGCAGATGCGCGGCACCGTCATTGTCGACAGCGACGCGGACTATCAGACCTGGCTCGGGCAGCAGCAGACATTCACCCAGCTGACGGCGTCATCGGGAGAGCCGCCGCCGGCAAACTGAACTGGCGGGAAGACGGCCGGAGGCCGCAGGCGGCTCTAACCAACCGGCTGACATAGGAGGAGATATCATGGTCGAGATTCCGTCCGGCAGCGCAGGTGTCATCCCGACCGCCGAAGTCGAGGATGTCGAGCTTTATCATCCGCACAGCTGGTGGACGAAATATGTGTTCAGCCAGGATGCCAAGATCATTGCCGTCCAATATTCGCTGACCGCCATCTCGATCGGCCTGGTGGCGCTGGTGCTCTCCTGGCTGATGCGCATTCAGCTCGCCTTTCCCGGCACTTTCGCCTTCATCGATGCCGATCACTATTACCAGTTCATCACAATGCACGGCATGATCATGGTGATCTATCTGCTCACTGCGCTCTTCCTCGGCGGCTTCGGCAACTACCTCATCCCGCTGATGGTCGGTGCGCGTGACATGGTGTTCCCTTATGCGAACATGCTGAGCTACTGGATCTATCTGCTGGCGGTGCTGATCCTGGCGGCGGGGTTTTTCGCCCCCGGCGGCCCGACGGGGGCAGGCTGGACGCTCTATCCGCCGCAATCCGTTTTGTCGGGCACACCCGGCGGCAAGGACTGGGGCATCCTGCTCATGCTCATCTCGCTGATCGTCTTCATCATCGGCTTCACCATGGGCGGCCTGAATTATGTGGTGACGGTGCTGCAGGGACGCGCGCGCGGCATGACGCTGATGCGGATGCCGCTCACCGTCTGGGGCATCTTCACAGCGACCGTTATGGCGCTCTTGGCCTTTCCGGCGCTGTTCGTCGCCTGCGTCATGATGATGTTCGACCGCCTGCTCGGCACCAGCTTCTTCATGCCCGCCATCGTCGAGATGGGCGAGCAGCTCAAGCATGGCGGCGGCAGCCCGATCCTGTTCCAGCACCTGTTCTGGTTCTTCGGGCATCCGGAGGTCTATATTGTCGCGCTGCCGGCTTTCGGCATTGTTTCGGATCTCATCAGCACGCATGCGCGCAAGAACATCTTCGGCTACCGGATGATGGTCTGGGCGATCGTCATCATCGGGGGCTTGAGCTTCGTCGTCTGGGCGCACCACATGTATGTCAGCGGCATGCACCCGGCCTTCGGCTTCTTCTTCGCCACCACGACGCTGATCATCGCCATCCCGACGGCGATCAAGGTCTACAACTGGGTGCTGACGCTCTGGCGCGGCGATATTCATCTGACGCTGCCGATGCTCTTTGCGCTCGCCTTCATCGTCACCTTCGTCAATGGCGGTCTGACCGGCCTATTCCTCGGCAATGTCGTCGTCGACGTGCCGCTGTCGGATACGATGTTCGTCGTTGCGCATTTTCACATGGTCATGGGCGTGGCGCCGATCCTCGTCATCTTCGGGGCGATCTATCACTGGTATCCGAAGGTAACGGGACGCATGCTGGACGAGACACTCGGCCATATCCACTTCTGGATCACCTTCCTCGGCACCTATGCGATCTTCTTTCCGATGCACTATCTCGGCCTGCTCGGCGTACCGCGCCGTTATTTCGAAATGGGAGAAACGGCCTTCGTTCCGCCTTCGGCCCATACGCTGAATATCTTCATCACCGTGATGGCGCTTGTGGTCGGGGCCGGGCAGATGGTCTTTCTGTTCAACCTGGTCTGGAGCCTTTTCCGGGGCAGGGAGGCTGGCGGCAATCCTTGGCGGGCGACGACGCTCGAATGGCAGACGCCTGAGACGCCGCCCGCACACGGCAACTGGGGCAGCGATCTGCCCGTCGTCTACCGCTGGGCCTATGATTACAGCGTGCCGGGGGCGGACGAGGATTTCATTCCGCAGAATGTGCCGGCAAGCGGCGGCGCAACGCGGGAGGTCCCGGCATGAACGTCGTGCTGATCTTCCTCGCTGCCATAGCCGCCATCATGATCTGGTGGCTGGCCGGACAGCGGCTGACCTCGAAGCCCTGGCTTGAAACCGGCTCGCTGCAGCAGCCGGATCATCATGGTGCAGACCGGCCGCCTGTGCCTGCGGTGAAAATAGGCCTCTTCGTGTTTCTAGCAGTCGTCGGCGCGGTCTTCAGCCTTGCCGTCAGCGCCTATTTCATGCGCGCGGCCTCAGCGGACTGGTGGGGGATGCCGGTTCCGCGGCTGCTCTGGGTGAACACCGCGGCCCTTGCCTTGAGCAGCGCGGCACTGCAATGGGCCAAACATCAAGCACAGCATGGTCGCATGGAAAGTCTACGGCCGGCGCTTGCGACAGGATTTGCGCTTGCCGTCTTCTTTCTCGCCGGGCAGATCCAGGCATGGCGGGAATTGACGGCGGCCGGATACATACTGGCCGACAATCCCGCCAACAGCTTCTTCTATATGCTCACCGGCCTGCACGGGCTGCATATTTTGGGCGGGCTTGCCGTCCTCGCGCATACGACGGTCAAGGCGTTCGCAGCCGATGTCGCGCCGGAGAGACTGCGGCTCAGCGTCGACCTATCGGCCATCTATTCGCATTTCATGCTCGCCGTCTGGCTTTTGCTTTTCGCGCTCTTTGCCGGCTGGGCGAATGATTTCGTCGATCTCTGCCGCACGTTGATAAGCTAGGGGATTTGCAGATGGCACATTCTGTCCAGACACACGGTGAGGCAGACCTCAGGCCCGCGGGCCTTCGCGGAGTCGCGGCCGATTTCAGCTCGGATCAGCGCGCCTTCAAGACCGCCTCCTGGGGCAAGGCGATGATGTGGATTTTTCTGCTCAGCGACACCTTCGTCTTCGGCTGTTTTCTGATCGCCTATATGACCGCCCGCATGTCGACGCCCGTCGCGTGGCCCAATCCAAGCGAGGTCTTCGCGCTCCACATCGGCGGCCAGGATGTGCCGCTGATCCTGATCGCGATCATGACCTTCGTGCTGATCTCCAGCAGTGGCACCATGGCGATGGCGGTCAATTTCGGCTATCGCCGCGACCGCCGCGTGACTGCGATACTCATGCTGCTGACGGCAGTTCTTGGCGTAACCTTCGTCAGCATGCAGGCTTTCGAATGGACGAAACTGATCACCGAAGGCGTGCGCCCCTGGGAGAACCCCTGGGGGGCAGCCCAGTTCGGATCGTCCTTCTTCATGATCACCGGCTTCCACGGCACCCATGTGACGATCGGCGTTATCTTCCTGCTCATCATCGCCCGCAAGGTCTGGCGGGGCGATTTCGACGTGGAACGGCGGGGCTTCTTCACCAGCCGGAAAGGTCGCTACGAGGCCGTCGAGATCATGGGCCTCTACTGGCACTTCGTCGACCTGGTCTGGGTCTTCATCTTCGCGTTTTTTTATCTATGGTGAGGTCGTCATGAGCGAGACAACGGCGCATGCCCAAACCCAAACGGCGCATGCACAAGCACAGACGGGACAGCAACATCCGATCCGGCTCTATCTCTTCGTCTGGGGCCTGCTCTTCGTGCTCAGCGCCTTTTCCTACCTTGTCGATTATTTCGGCATTCAGGGCTATCTCAGATGGACGCTGATCCTTCTGTTCATGATGCTGAAGGCGGGGCTGATCGTCGCCGTCTTCATGCATATGGCCTGGGAGCGGCTGGCGCTCGTCTACGCCATCCTGCTGCCGCCGGTGCTGGTGCTGGTCTTCGTGGCACTGATGGTATCGGAATCGCAATACACGATCTTTACGCGGCTCGCCTTTTTCGGCGCGGCCCCTTAAATATTGTCGTCGGGGGCTGAGTGCGACGTCCGAGATGACTGCCGCAGGCCCGGTCTGAACTCCTCTGAACTTTCTTATCGAACGGGCCAACACCTCGACGGGAGACGCCTTATGGCTGAGATCTTGCTGTTCCACCACGCACAAGGGTTGACCCCTGGAGTGCATGCCTTCGCAGACGAGATCAGGGCGGCGGGCCACATCGTACACACGCCTGATCTATTCGATGGACGCACGTTCCATAGCATCGAGGAGGGGCTCGCCTATATCGGCGAGATCGGATTCGACACGATCAGGGAACACGGTGTCCGGCTCGCCGACGAGCTACCTCCCGGACTGGTCTATGCCGGCTTCTCATTTGGGGTGCTGCCGGCGCAGAAGCTGGCACAAACGCGGCCTGGAGCCCGCGGGGCTCTGCTTTTCTATTCCTGCCTGCCGATCAGCGGCGAGTGGGCCTTCGGATCCTGGCCGGAGAGCGTTCCGGTCCAGATCCACGGCATGGACAACGATCCGATCTTCGTCGGCGAGGGTGACATCGATGCGGCCCGCGAAATCGTGGCGAAGGTCACGGACGCGGAGCTTTTCCTCTATCCCGGCGACCAGCACTACTTCGCCGACAGCTCGCTTCCGACATATGACGCGGATGCTACCGCGCTGCTCACTGCACGTGTGCTTGCGTTTCTGGGGCGCGTCTGATCCGGCGTTGATGGCCCGCTCGAACCCCGCGACCGCAAATCTAAAATTCCCATATAAAATATGTCCTAAAACATGATGGAGGTCGCGCCGGGCGCCGGACTCGGCAATGATGGCGCCGTTCGTCATTCCGATCTTGGAGTCCCATGATCTTCATTCCGCTTCCCTTCGTCGTTGCTCTCCTGCTGCTCATCCTCTTCGTCGCTGTTCTCAGGCGCGATGAGGAGGTGGCGCCGAACCTGCCTTTTCTGGCGCTGATCCTGGTTTCGGCGCTGCAATCCGCGCTTTCCGGCCTGCGTTGGGGCTATGGTGTGCAGGGCGTGGGGCTGGTTGTGCCCGTGATTGCAGCAGTGGTGCCGCCGCTTGCCTATGGCGGGGTTTCCAGGCTGGTGAGGACGAGCCGGCGGTCGCTTGCTGGGCGGATCGGGCTGCATGCCGTGCCCGCTATCTTCATCCTGCTGCTGGTGACCTTCTGGCGGGATGCGATCGACGTGGCGCTAGTGCTCATCTTCGTCGGTTACGCCGTGGCAATCCTGCTTTTGATGCGCCCGGGGGCGGACGCGCTGCGGCTCGCGCCCTTCGAAGGCGCCGTGCCGGCCTATCGGGCGATCATCTTCGCGGCAGCCGCGCTTTGTCTATCGGCCGCTGTCGATATTCTTGTCTTCCTCGATTTCATCTCAGCGCATAGCGAGCGGGCGCTGGCACTGATCAGCGTGGGAAATCTCGCCGCCCTCGTTATCCTCGGCATTGCTGCGGCAGCTGCCAGCCGCAGCCGGGTGCCGCCGGAAATAACAGAGGTAGCGCCGAGGTCTGATACCAGCGAGGACAAGGGGACGATCGCGGCGGTCGATGCGCTGATGGAGGCAAAGAAGCTTTATCGCGACGCCAATCTCAACCTCGACCGGCTGGCCCGCAAGGCCGGAATCCCCGCCCGTCAGATCTCGGCAGCGATCAATCGGGCGATGGACAAAAACGTCTCGCAGTATGTCAACGACTACAGAATCGGCGAGGCCTGCCGCCTGCTCTCCGCCACCGAAAAATCGGTGACCGAGGTGATGTTCGAGGTCGGCTTCCAAACGAAGTCGAACTTCAATCGGGAGTTCAGGCGGGTGACCGATATGACGCCGGTGGCTTGGCGGCAGCGGAGGGGGTGAGGTGCGGGGCCACCCGGCCTTGCTCTTCTGTAGGACTCGCCATCGATTGTTGTGGCGGGCGTGCCGTGGGACACCCCCCTCTGCCCTGCCGGGCATCTCCCCCACAAAGGGGGGAGATTGGCTGGGCGAGATGGCTTCCTCAAACAACTAAAGCCCCAAAATAACGAAAGCTTGTAATTGTCGATGCCGTTGGAGAGGGACCAATGGTCAAGCCTCTTGCCGATCTCCACCCTTGTGGGGGAGATGCCCGGCAGGGCAGAGGGGGGTGCCACACGGCAATACAGTTGTTGGGTGAGGCGCGCATGCGCAGTCACGGCCGCCAATAGTGCAGCCACCACGTACACAATCGCGATCGAGGCATGCCTGAAACATGTTCCAGGTCGCGATTTTTTCGCCCGCGGTCATTCTGTCGGCATGAACACGACATCGGAACATGAACGACACCTTGCCGCCAGGCTCAGATCGCTTTCGATCGAGCCCACGGTCTTCGAGATTGAGCCGCGGGAGCGCCGAGCCCGGCGGCGGGGAGTATCGGCGATGCTTGCCCTTGCTGGGGTGGTGTCGCTGGCGGTGGCTCTTCTTTATCGGCCGGATGCGCTAGAGCGGATCGCTACCCTTGCAAAGTTTATGCGCGGTGACGCAGTTCTATCGGCTGGTGGAGCGGCGTTGCCAGTCACGAGTTTGCCTGAGGATGCGGCGGTTGACGACGCCACGCCAACTCCGGGCATCGTCGCACCGACCCGGGGTACGCCAAGCCGCGAGATCACAGGCTCCGGTTATGTCGTGGCACCCGACATCGCCACCGTTTTTTCCAAATATGGGGGGCGGATCGTCGCCATCGAGGTCGAGGCGGGCGATCCGGTCGTGGCAGGCCAAGTGCTCGTTCGGCTTGATGATGCCGGCGCACGTTTCGCGCTCCGAGGCGCCTATATAGCGGGGCGGGCGGCGGAGCTGGCGCTGGAGGCGAGGAACATCACACTTGCCCAGGCGCGATCTTCGCTGGATCGTGCGGAGCGGTTGGCTGGGCGTGACGCCATATCGGCCGAGGCGCTGGAGGCAGCGCGCACGGCCTTCGATACGGCCGGCAATGCCGCGGCACTGGCAAGGCAGGATCTCGAAAAGGCGAAGCTCGATATCGACAGGGCGCGCGAGCAGATGGAGGCACTGACCGTGCGGGCGCCGATTTCCGGCACAGTGACGCGGCTCAATGCGCATGTCGGCGACACCGTACTGTCGCGCGAGGATAGCGTGCGGGAGAACGAAAGCCTGCTTGCCATCACCGATTCCGCAAGCCTGGCCATCGATGCCGATGTGGCCGAGGCCAATATGGCGCTGCTGCGTCCGGGTCTCAACGGCGAGGCCGTGCTCGAAGGCTTCCCCGATAAACCGTTCGCGGTCGAAGTGGCGAAAATTGCACCGGTCCTTTCCAAGGAGAAGGGCACGGTGACGTTGCGCTTGTCGCCCTCTTCGCCGCCGCCGGGCATGCGGCCTGCAATGGCGGCGCGCATCCGGCTGGTGGTCGGCGAGGAGGCTCAGCACGCCGCCTCGTCCTTCGAGGCTCCGGCCGCTGGCCTGCGTATCTCAAGATGAGGGCTGATCGGTTTCCACGTCGCGAACCTTCGAGGCCACAACCAGCAGACCACCAAAGAGCAGAACCATGATAGACACCACAGAACCCTATATCGCCCTTGTTGGCGTCAGCAAGTCCTTCAGAATCGGAGCGGAGACGATTCCGATCTTTTCCGGGCTCGATCTCTTCATTCCGCGCGGCGATTTCGTTGCTGTCATGGGACCCTCCGGTTCCGGGAAATCGACATTGCTCAACATGCTCGGTGGTATCGACAGCCCGGATGCCGGTGAAATCAGGGTCGGCCGCAGCCATCTCGAGCAGATGGGCGAAGGAGCAAGGGCGGTCTGGCGGGCACATGCCATGGGCATCGTCTTCCAGTTTTATAATCTGCTGCCGATGCTGAACGCGGCGGAGAACATCGAGTTGCCGCTGTTGTTGAAGCCGCTCGGCTGCAAGGAGCGACGGGCTCGCGTCGATACGGTCATGGATCTCGTCGGACTTGCGGGCCGCCAGCGGCAGTTTCCATCGAGCATGTCGGGCGGGCAGCGGCAGCGCGTCGGCATTGCCCGCGCCATCGTGACCGATCCAGATCTTATTCTCTGCGACGAGCCGACCGGCGATCTCGATCGCAGATCGGCCGATGACATCTTGGAGATGCTGAGTTTTCTCAATCGCGAGCTTCAGAAGACCATCATCATGGTCACGCATGATCCCGAGGCCGCTTCCTTTGCTCGTCGCACGCTGCATCTCAACAAGGGCGAATTCGTCAGCGAGGAAAGGACGGGCCGATGACCATCTTTCAGCTCATGCGTCGCAATGTCTGGCGCAAGCGGCTGCGCGCCATTTTGCTAATGTTTTCAGTCGGCGTCGCCTTCCTGATCTACGGGCTTACGGCGAGCTTCGTCAGCGGCAGCCAAGGAGCGGCCGGCGCCAGCGACAATCTGCTCGGCGTCTCCAACAAAGCGAGCCGCGGGCTGCCGTTGCCGCTTGCTTATCTCAACCGGATCGCGGCCGACCGGGATGTCGCCGCAGTCGCCTATACCGCACGCATGCGGGGCTTCGTCGAGGTCGAAAAGAATGTGGTTGCCGTCAGCGCCGTCGATCCACAGGCGATCGCCGCCGCCAACGGCGACGAACTCAAACTGACGCCGGAGTTGATCGCGGCATTGGAAGAGGCCGGTGATCGGGTGCTGGTCGGCAGGGCACTGGCGGAAGCCGAGGGCTGGTCGATCGGCCAGCGCATCGGCTTTACCGGTCAGCTTGCCAGGGCTGACGGCACGCGCAATTGGAGCTTCACGATCGCGGGTATTTTTGAGGGCGCGGATGCCAGCACCGATACCTATTTCATGCTCGCCCGCTACGACGCCCTCAATGCCGCTCGTGCGCGTGACAAGGATACTGTCGACGCCTTTGTGGTACGTCCGCGCCCGGGCGTGTCACCAAGTGTGCTGGCAGCGCGGATCGATGCTCTATTCGCCAATTCGGCGGCGCAGACGAGGACGCAGTCGGAAAAGCAGTTCCTTGAAGCGTTTCTCCGGCAATTCGCTGATATCGGCCTGATCGTGAGCCTCGTCGTGGGGGCGGCCTTCGTCACCATCCTGATGATCGTGGTCAACACTATGCTCTTCGCGGTGAGAGAGCGGCGTTTCGAGATCGGCGTCTTGAAGGTGCTCGGCTTTTCTAGTCCGCGGATTCTAGCGCTCATTCTTGGCGAGACATTGTTTATCTTTCTTGTCGGCGGCGCGGGCGGACTTGTTCTGGCCAAGCTTGCGGCGCTTTCCATCGGACCGGAGTTCGGCCTCGTCTTCGGCACGAGCGTGCTTGCGAAATCTCTCGCCATCATGGCAGGGCTCGGCCTGCTGACCGGGCTGTTGCCTGCGGTGATCGCCGTGCGCCTGCCCATCGTCAACGCCTTCAGAACGAGATAATCCAATGTCATCAACGCTCAAGCAGACCTTTCTTATGATCAGAGTCAACCTTGGCAGCTTGCCGCGCCGGCTGTGGATCTCGTTGTCGATGGTGCTGTCGGTCGCTCTCGTCGTGGCGGTGCTCTCAGGTTTCCTGGCGATGGCGCGCGGTTTCGAGGCCGCGCTCGCTGGCGCCGGGTCGGCTGATATCGTCGTCATTTTCGGCGGCGGCACCAACCAGGAGACTGGTTCGGAGGTGCCGGCCGAGGCAATCCGCAGCCTTGCGGCCATGAGCGGCGAGACCGGGATCGCGCGCGACGGCGCGAGCGGGCCTGCATTGTCGCGCGAGACCGTCGTTCCCGTCGATGTCAGACAAGGCGAAGGCGTCGAGCAGGCGCTGTCGCTCAGAGGCATGGATCCGGCAGGCCCCGGCTTGCGTGAACGCGCGCGGCTTTCGCGGGGGCGGCTGTTTTCGCAAGGCGCGCGTGAGATCGTCGTCGGTGCCCGCATCGCCGATACTTTTCCGGGTTTCGCGGTTGGCGACACGATCCGCCTTGGCGCGCTCGACTGGAGGATCGTCGGGCATTTCACTTCAGACGGCAGCGCCTTTGAATCCGAGATCTGGGCGGATCTGGAGACGGTGCAATCGGCTTTCGACCGGCAGGGGCAGGTGCAGAGCCTGCGTGTGCGGCTCGACGGGGAAGGCGATCCCGCAAGAGCACTGGCGGCATTGCGTGATCGGTTGTCGGCCTTGCCCGGCACGCCGCTCGTGGCCGTTTCCGAGATTGGGCTCTACGCCGGCCAGGCCGAGCGCACCGAGAGCCTGATCCGCCTGTTCGGCTGGCCTATCGCGCTGCTGATGGCGATCGGTGCGTCGGCGGGTGCCTTGAATACGATGATGAGTTCGGTTTCCGACCGCAGCGTTGAGATCGCTACGCTGCGCCTCCTCGGCTTTGCCCGCCTGCCGGCTTTGGTCGCTACCTGGGTGGAGGCGGTGCTCCTGTCGGTGGCCGGCGCCGGCCTCGGTGTCTTGGCCTCCAAGCTCGCTTTCGATGGTTGGCAGGCAAGCACGATGGGCGGCAACACGACCAGGATGGCCTTTCAGCTCGACGTCACTCCCGACGTGGTGTTCACTGCCGGCCTGCTGGGCCTTGCCATCGGCATCCTCGGCGGCGCCCTGCCGGCGATTGCCGCCGCTCGCCTGCCGTTGACTTCGGCGCTGCAGGCGAGGGGAGAAATAGCGCTGAGATGATCACCCGCCCCGTCATTCGAGAGGCCCTCTGGCCTGCTCACGATTGGGGCTGATTGGCATAGCTGGCGCTGTGGCTTCATGCGAATCGCAAGCAGAATCACTGCGGTACCGCCTGGAAGGAAGATATCTCGCTGCCCGACGTTCCTCGATTTATTCGCCTCTGAGTCGCTATTTTCCCTGTTTTGGTTGCGGCTTTTCAGCGCCTTATCAGACCGGGGGCCGTTGCCTGTGGAACAAAACCCGTAAACCGGTCGCTGCCGCATTGACAACATCTTCTCGCCTTCTTGCCGTGGACGGTTGCCCCGGCCGCAGGACGATTGGCCGATCCCGGTCGGTCTCAGTGGCGACATAGCGATCCGACGAACAGGGCAACATTGGTGATATGACAATCTACTATGTGAACTCAGCGACTGGCTCCGACCGCAACGGTGGGACAAACCAGAACTCGGCTTTTGCGACTTTGTCCAAAGTGGAATCCTTGGCACTGAAACCAGGCGACAGCGTGCTGCTCGCCAAGGGGAGCGTGTTCAACGAACAATTCGATATCAAATATTCTGGCAGCGAGAGCGCGCCAATCAAGATCGGCAGTTACGGGACGGGGGCCGCACCCGTCATCCATAGCGGCGGCGACGGCATCCACAGTCTCTATGCCTCCAACATCGTTATCGAGAATCTCAAGATATCGAATACCGGCGGTGCTGGCATTTATGGCGGCAGCGTCAAGAACTGGACGGTGCGCGATGTCGAGATCACCAAAACGGGATTGTCGGAAAGCGCAGGTGCGGTCACCTTCCGGAGCAGCAAGAATGTCACGGTCGAAAACAGCAAGATATCGGACGTCAAGAGCGACGGCTTCTGGATCGAGAAAGTCGAAGGTGTCAAACTTCTGAACAACGCCGTTACCAGCGCAAACGGCTCGACGGCAGATGCCGTGCAGATCAACGACAGCAGCAGTATTCTGGTGAAGGGCAATCATCTCGATCAGACCCATGCCAGCAGCCCCAAGGGCGTTATCGCACTGATTGGGGCTACGGATGCCGTGGTCGAGGACAATGTGCTTACCGGCGGCGGCTTTGGTATCAGCGCGCAAACCGGCAAGAACGTCGCGATCCACGACAACGACATCTCGGGATATCATGGTTACGACTGGTCCTTTGCCATTGGTCTCGGCGATCAGGGCGACGCGCGAGACTACGACATCGCCGGCAATCACATCCATGATGGCGCATGGGGCGTGGTCATCACCGCCCCCATCGGCAGCCCCAGCTATGCCCGCACGAATATCGAGGTCCACGACAATGTCTTCGACGACCTGTCTCGGGCGGCGCTGAAGCTCGACAGGCCCGCGTCGGGCTCCTTTTACAACAATATCGTCGAGAGTGGCGTCACGGCCACCAGCATTGCGCGTTCCGTTGCCGACTCGCACACCTTTTCCGTCAGCAACAATCAGACCATCGCCAATGTCGAGACGGTGCTGGCGATCTCGGCTACCAAGGCTGCCGCTACGACGGAAGCGGCCATGGATGCCGCGGTCGTCGCTGCCCATGACAATTTGAAGATCATCACCGACACGGGTGCGGCCCATCACGGCAATCTTCTCGAAAACGACAGCTCAGACAACGGAACCCTGGCGCTCCGCCGCTTCGGCCACGAAACCGTCGGCAAGCACGGACTGACGCTGACGGGCGACTATGGCGTCATCCATGTGGACCGCGATGGCAACTATTCCTACACGCTCGATGAAACGAAGCTCCCCGACCATGATGGACATGTGAGCGAATCCTTCAGTTACGAAATCAATGATGGCAACTCGCATCATAGTGACGCGGATGCGCTGACCGTTTACATCCATATGGATGGCTTGCTGAGCTGAGTGGCCCGAGTGCGAGGAGCGGGTTGATCCCGCCCTCGTGTTCCGAGGCTCCGGCCTTTGGCCGGACGCCTTGGCCGGCGCCTCGTCCTGACCGTCAAGCGGCAGCACGGCGCTTACCGTTCATTCACCTTTTAGTCGTTATTTCCTAGATTATCTTCTCGTAAGTTGTATTATCCAGAGCAGCCTCCGCCAGGCGCTTCTCGGGAATAAGGCAGGCCATGGTCTGCTGGCTGCCGTAACGTAACGGCAATGGAACGCCATGTTGTTGAGCATGGCTTCAGATCCCGATCGCATCCGATCCACTCGTTGCAGCCGAACCAGACGGCTGCGCGACAATGCGAGAACACGGCGATATGACAATCTATTATGTGAATTCAGCGACTGGCTCCAACACCAATGCCGGAACCAGTGCGGACGCGCCCATCGCGTCGTTCTGGGCGGTAGAAAACCTGAAGCTGCAGCCGGGCGACAGCGTACTGCTCGCGGCCGGCACGGTATACAACGACCAGCTCGACTTGAAGTATTCCGGCACCGTCGCTGCCCCGATCACCATCGGCAGCTACGGCGTTGGCGATGCGCCCGTCATCACGAGCCCCAATGACGGCATTCACAGCCTATATGCCTCGAACATCGTCATTGAGAATATCAAGATCTCAGACACTGGTGGCGCGGCCATCTATGGTGGCTATGTCTCAAATTGGACCATTCGGAATGTCGAGGTCGATCACACCGGATTGTCCAAATCCGGCTCCATCACCTTCCGGACCGGCTCAAACCTCACGATCGAAAACAGCACGATCAACGACGTCAATGGCGACGGCATCTGGGTCGAGAAGTTCAACGGTGTCACGCTCCTTAACAGCACCGTCACCAATGCCCACGGTACCACAGCGGATGCCGTCCAGATCAACGACAGCAGCAACATCGTCATAAGCGGCAATTACCTCGACCAGACTGGTGCCATCACTCCTAAAGGCGTGTTGGCGCTCATCCGACCTGTGGATGCTGTTGTTGAAGGCAACACGCTCATCGGCGGCGGATTCGGGATCACTGCGCAAGCCGGCACAAATGTCGCCATCCATGACAACGATATCTCCGGCTATGGCGGCTACAGCTGGTCCTATGCGATCGGCCTCGGCGACCAGGGGGATACGCGTAATTACGATATCGCTGGAAATTACATCCATGATGGCGCCTGGGGCGTGGCAGTCAGCGCCGCGGGCACGACCACTTATGTCCGCGAGGGTATCGAGATCTACGGCAATCTCTTCGACGACCTGACCCAGGCGGCATTGAAGGTCGACCGGCCGGCATCCGGATCCTTCCATGACAATTTTATCGCGAGCGATGTCACGCCATACAGCATTTCCCCCTCGATCATCGCTGCAGGCACCTTTCCCGTCAGCGATAACACGATCGTCGAAGAAGGTCCTACCACGTTTGCAAGCGCCGACAGCCTCGCCGCCGCGGATGCGAGCGTCAGCCTCGTATCGGACACCGGGCTCACATCTCACAACGACCTGAAACTTGCTGCCGACAAGATTGCAGCGGATAAAGTCGGCGCTCATCATGACAATCCAATCTGGGAAAACGGCATATCGGATGAGACCCTGCTGCTTCGTCACTTCGGCAAGGCTGCTGTCGAAAAGCACGGGTCGACATTTGGCAACGGCGATCACGGCGTCACCATCGAAGCCGCCGATCTTGCTGGCCCGGAAAACAGCAGCGAAGTTTCACACCATGAGATCACGCCTCAGCCGTTGCATCATTCAGAAGCGGATCCGCTGATCGTCTCTATCCTTCAACACGGCATGCTGCACTGAGGATAGCGGGGCGCATCGCCGCTACGGGGCGAAGCCGTGGCGGCATCAGAGGTCGCCGAGCAGCGTTCGGTGAAAAGGCTCTCTTGTCGCTCGCCGCCATCGGCTCAGGAAGAGAGGCCGATCGTAATCGTGGCGGAAAGCACGCCGCTATCGAGCTTCTCAAAATCGAAGATGTGATCGGTAGCGTCCTGCGGAATGAGGCCGTCATTGTCGTTGCGCGTATCGCGGCGGGGGCGTTCACGATAGTCGGGATGCTCACCATAGATGATGTCACTCAGGGCGTCGTCGAAATAGAGCTGGCTGACGAGAAGCTCCTTGCCGTCCGCGAGGATGCGGCAATGAACATGCGGCGTGCGGCCACTATACCATCCCGGATAGGCTGTCAAAAAACTTGCCTGCCCGGCCTCGTCGGTCAGTTGGCGACCGCGAAAGGCGAGCCCGCTGATTGCCTCGGCGTCACCAAGCGTACACATCTTCGCAGCCTCTCGGCCGGAATAGATGCCACGGTGATCGGTATGCCAGATTTCGATGTGGGCGTTTTCGACCGGCCGGCAGTCGGCGGCATGGACGATACGGAGGGCCAGCCGCAACGGCAGTCCGGCTTGTCCTTCAGAGATGTCCTGGCGGGCCGGGACGTCGTTGACATGGCAGGGGCCAAGGGTCTGGGCCAGGGTCACGACGCAATTCGGGCGAGTGCGGAAGAGCGGCGCGGGCAGCTTTTCCAGGGCGACAGACTTGGTGCCGCCGCTCAGGAAATCAGTGCCCTTCCAGTCGAATGTCCTGGCTGCCGCCACGACATGCCGCCGCGGCCAGATTGCCGTCGCAACAACCGAGGATGCGGCAATCGCGGCGCCGCCAAGTACAAGAGTGCGCCTCTTCATATGTCCTCCTTTGTCTCAAGACCTGGCGTGTAAGGGGGCAGGCCAGCACCTTCAGTTAAATCCCGGCAATGATCACAGTGACGAGGCTGTCGGCGAAGCAGGGCGATGCCATCAGACCTTAGATGGCAACCTGTTCGCCAAGCTCGACAACGCGGTTTGACGGCAGGTTGAAATAGTCGGAGGGATCGATGGCAAAGCCTTCCAGCGCCATGAATATGCGTTCCTGCCAGCCGGGCAGGCCGGTGTTCGGCGTCCTGACGAGGTTGCGGCGGCCGAGATAGAAGGACGTTTTCATGATCTCGAACTTGAAACCTCCTTCTCTACAGAGCGCTAGCGCCCTGGTGACATCGGGATCGTCCATGAAGCCGAAAGTTATATCGAGACGCACGAAACGCGGCGAGAGTTGGCTTATCTTGATGCGCCTGTTGTCGGGAACATAGGGTTCGTCCTCGGTCCAGACAGTCAAGATGACGTTCTGTTCGTGGAGCACATGATTGTGCTTGAGATTGTGGAGCAGAACGTTCGGCGTCCGGTCTGGCACGCTGGTAAGAAAAACCGCCGTTCCCGGAACGGTAACCGGTGAATGATCCGACTTCCGCTCGATCGACCGGATGAAGGAATCGAGCGGAATTTCGTTGTTGGCCCGCAGTCTCTTGAGGTAGGCCTGCCCACGGGTCCAAGTCCACATCAAAATCATGATCGCCAGCGCCAGGGCGACCGGAACCCAGCCGCCATCGTGGATCTTCAGCAGATTGGCTGCCAGGAACAAGACTTCGATAATGAAGAGGGGCAGCAGCAGCATGGCGGCTAGCATGAGCGAGTAGCCCCAGACAGCCCGCAGGAATTGGAAGGACAGCATGGTCGAGATGACCATGGTTCCAGTCACCGATATACCGTAGGCAGTCGCCAGCGACTCGGAGTCGCCAAAGGAGAAGATCAGCATCAGCACGCCGACCAGCAGGAGGAGATTGACGCTCGGTACGTAGATTTGGCCCGTGTTGGTCTCGGACGTGAATTTAATCCGCAGCCTCGGCAGGAAGCCGAGATGAACCGCCGAGCGGGCGAGAGAAAACGCGCCGGTGATGACGGCCTGGCTGGCGATGATCGTTGCCATTGTCGCGAGTATGACAACTGGCAACAGGATCCAATCCGGATACATCAGAAAGAATGGGTTGGTGGCCGTTTCGGGATGGGCGAGAACGAGCGCGCCCTGGCCGAGATAGTTCAGGAGCAATGCGGGAAAGACGAGCACGAACCATGCCGTCTGGATGGGACGGCGGCCGAAATGTCCGAGATCGGCATAGAGCGCTTCGGCACCCGTCACCGTCAGAAAGACGGCGCCGAGCACGATAAGGCCGACCGTGCCGGCATGAGCGAGGAATGAGAGCGCATTGATCGGATTGAGGGCGGCCAGAATCCTCCAGTCGTCGCCGATATGGATCAAGCCGCCGGCAGCCATGGCCAGAAACCATAAGACCGTTATCGGCCCGAAAAACATGGAGACAGCTGCAGTCCCCCTCGACTGCGCGGCAAAGAGAACGATCATGATCGCAGCCGAGGCGAGCGGGACATAATCGGCAAAGGTCGGCGTGACCAGCTTCAAACCTTCGAGCGCTGACATGACCGAGAGGGCAGGCGTGATCATTGCATCGCCGATGAAGAGGGCTGCCCCGATCAGCCCGGCGAAGAACAGGACCGGCACGTTTCGCCCCATCTTCTTCATCAGGAGGGCAAGAAGCGAGAGGGTGCCACCTTCGCCGTCATTGTCCGCCCTGAGAAGGAACAGCACATATTTGAAAGTCACGATAACGGTTAGCGTCCAGACCATCAGAGAGATCAGGCCGATCACTTCCGGCTCGTGTATGCCATCGGCAGCAAAAGGCCTGAGCGCCTCGCGAAAGGCGTAGAGCGGGCTGGTGCCGATATCGCCATATACGACGCCGACCGCACCGACGACCAATCCGACAAAGCCGCTCCGACTGCCGAGGTCACTGCTCTTGTCCGCATGTGTTGAAGTCATGTTTCCCCGCTCACGCCGCTTGCTTACAGACAGAAACATATGCCGCATTGGAGAAGGGCAAGTAAATTCGTGTCGGTGCAATCTTTTCGTGGCGAAGCGAAGCATGACTGTCGGCCCCGACATGCCTGCCGCGAGGAGTTCGGAATGAATCGATTTCGGTCCTGAAAATTATGTAGTAGGCATCCGAAATCAGTATTTAGGCGGGGCCAAGCGAGATGGAACCCACTCAATTGTTCGAGCTGGTCATTGCGATGTTTCTCGCGATCATCGCGCTGCATTACGCTGCCCACAGGCTGGGACTGCCGCCGTCCGTGGCGCTGCTGGCCGGCGGCGCTCTGCTGGCCTTCGTGCCGGGGCTGCCGGCGATCACCGTCGATCCCGGGCTGGTGCTTGTCATCTTCCTGCCACCGCTCTTGATGGACGGCGCCTGGGCCATTGCTCTCGTGAGGCTGCGGCGCCATATGATCGGCATTGCCTCGCTCGCCGTCGGAGCAGTATTCTTCACCTGTGCCGTCGTGGCCGTCGTGACTCATCTTCTCTTTCCGTCACTTCCCTGGGCCGCCTGTGCAGCACTTGGCGCGATCGTTGCACCGCCTGATGCGGTGTCGGCCCGTGCCGTGCTGGAGCGCGTCAGGTTGCCGCGGCGGCTGCAGATTCTGCTGGAAGGCGAGAGTTTGCTGAACGATGCGAGCGGTCTGGTTCTCTTCCGCTTTGCCGTCGCCGCCGCCGCAACGGGAAGTTTCAGCGCGATGGAGGCGGCTGCCAGCTTCCTTGTGCTGGCGCTCGGCGGCGCGGTCGTCGGCGTCGTTGTCGGAACGGTGTGGGTGAAATTCGTCCGGCGCCTGGGCGACGAATATCTCATCATCGCCGCCACTGTGCTGCTCGCCTGGATATCCTATCTGCTCGGCGAACTGCTGCACGTTTCCGGCGTCATTGCCACGGTTACCACGGGTCTGATCGCTTCCTGGCACCAGCACACCGTATTCTCGGCCGCAACGCGCATGCGAGGCACGTCGTTCTGGACTGTGATGATCTTCCTGATGGAGGCTTCAGTTTTTACATTGATCGGGCTGTCGTTGCGCGACGTCGTTGAGCGCGGCGGTGGTTTTACCACAGTTATCGCGACCATGGGACTGCCGATGCTGGCGATCCTCGTGACGCTCGTGATCGCCCGCTTTGCATGGGTCTTCGCCTCAGATATCGTCATCCGGCTTTGTGCTCCGCTGGGGTTCAAACGCGCCAAGCCGCTGGGCGCCGGCGGCGCCACCGTCCTCAGCTGGGCCGGCGTGCGGGGCGTGGTGACGCTTGCCCTGGCGCTCAGCCTGCCAGAAGAATTCCCCGGCCGCGACTTCATCCTCGCAACATCATTTGCCGTCATTGTCGGAACCGTGCTCGTCCAGGGAACGAGTTTGGGGCGGATTATTGCCTGGGCGCGGCTGGTGGAGCCGGAGACGGAAAGGGCGCGTCTCACAATGAGTCAGGCCGAAGCCGCCATGGCGCAGGCGCAGCTTGGAACCGTCCAAAACCTGGCATACGACCCTGAGGGAAATCTCATCCACCCGCAATTGCTGGAGCGATACCAACGCCGAGCCACTGCTATCGTCGATTACGCCGCGAGAACGGAACATTATATCCCGATGCTCCACGCCCATTTTGATGTCGTTCTCGAGGCGGTTGCGACCGGCCGTCGGGAACTCATTCGGCTCCACCGCGCCGGTGATATCGACGACGAGACGCTGGAGGAGCTGGAACGGGATCTCGATCTGGAGGAATTGAGCGCGATTTCAGCTAAAGCCTGAGTTTGCGATCGAGCCAGATCAAAGACGGCCGGGAAAAATACCCACTGCATTCGAAGTATTCGATGCGATCATGGAAATATAAATCCCTTCGTAACTAATGCCGTCCCACCGGATCGTTGCGAGTGCCGGCGGATTGTTCCGCTTCGGCTCCCATATGGCATCGGGCTTTCGTCACCCCCAACATCGAATTCTCTATTTTTCGACTTCGCCAGCTGAGCGTTTGGAGATTGCCAATATTCGTCCGTTTTTCCGGTAACGTCGCCGGTCGCTTAAGTTTTATTTCTTTAAATCCGGGAAAAATACGCGGTCAAATTGCTTCTAATTGCCGCCATGATTCAAATATACGTTCCGGCCGCGATTTTTTCTTCGCCACATTTCGGATGTTTCAAATTGTCCAAACAATGGTGAGAAACAATGAAAATTATTCTCGTCATAGCCCTCACGGTTTTTGCCGTGCCGTGTGAGGCCGACATGCTCGTCACGGCTTCGAAATATAATCGCATGCACGAACGTTCTATTTCATTTCTCAGCATCAATCCCCGCAGAACGTCGTGGTGCGGAGCATTCCTCGCCTTTGTCGCCAAACGATCGTCACGCCAGCCGCCGCCCAATCCCAATATGGCAGTTTCCTGGAAAAGCTTCGGCAAACCTGTCTTCTTTCGTTCGGCAAGGCGGGGAGATGTCGTTGTGATCCGAAGCGGCAGGCGGTTCCATGTCAGCCTGTTCGATCACTTCGATCAGCGGCACCAATACGTCTATCTCTTCGGCGGCAACCAATCCAACCGCGTCCAGCTGTCACGCTACCGCGCCAGCTCGGTCGTTGCCGTTCGACGATGAAGCCGTTCTGTTGATTGGCACCTGGTTCAACGGTCGGCTCTCGTGCTGAGGTTCGGAGGCTGCGCCTCGAAGGAGGGGCGGCTAATCGTTGGAATCTGCGCACCGATCGTCAATCAAACCCGTCCAACGCACATAGCACGCCATCGATGGGGATGGAGGGTAGCCTTTCGCGCGTGATGTCGAATCGCCAGGCTTTGACCAGATTCTCGGATCGATAAGAGCCATCTGGCTGTTCCGCCATCCTGCCGAGTGCAAAGATGGCGGCATCAGGAAACCGCCTCGACGAGCAAAAGGCCGGCTGCAGAAGTTCGTGGCGGGGGCTCGGCTTTGAGATCGTTACCTGGTCGATCACGGTCCAGACGGGGAGACTTCCATTCATGCCGGTCTGGCGTCGAAGCACCAGCAAAAGCTTTGCGCCGCATTTTAGCTCGGCTGCCGCATAGGCTGGGCCTCCGACCATTCCTGGTAGTACCGTTCCGCCGATCTCCACGCAGCCCTTCGCAGGAGGAGGCGTCGATTTTCCACGCGCCTCACTGGCATCGCCGGTGGCTGGAATCAGCGTGAGAAGAGCGGCAATCGCGGGGAGATATCGAGACATGGCAAACCGTTGAGAACATGCGGCGAGGAATCGGCTGGTTGAATTCGCAGTGCTTAAGCGAGGACCGTAATCCTGCTCGGGAAGGCGTCAATGGCTGAGGTTGCAAGTGGAACAAGGTCAGTCGCGGCTGACACTCCGGAAGGCAGCGATGATGCTGTCGGCGGCCATTCGGGCTTCGTCCGCGGTCGTCTGGAAGTTGGTGACGGAGAGGCGCAGCACATCGCGGCCGCGCCATTTGGCGCCGCCGGCGAAGAGGGTGGCGTCGTCGCGGATCTTCGCGATGGTCTTACGGGTGATCGCGTCGCTTTCATCGTCCGGGCGGTCGGCGGCGAACCGGAGGATGAGCTGGTTCAGCGTGATCTCGTTCAAGGTGGTGATGCCTGGTTCGCGCTGGAGATGCTCGGCCAGCAGGCGGGCCGACGCGCAACATTGGTCGATGAGGGCGGCGATGCCGTCGCGGCCGAGATGTTTCAGCATCGCCCAGGTGGCGAAGCCCCGAGCGCGCCTGGAAAGCTCCGGCACGTAATGGGAGGGATCACGCTCGCCCTCGGCTGCGAGCGGCAGGTAGCTTGCGGCGATCGTCATGGCGCGGCGGTGGGCAAGCTCGTTGCGCACAATTGCATAGCCGCAGTCATAGGGCGTCTGCAGCCATTTATGACCATCCGTCGCCCAGCTGTCGGCCGCCTCGACCCCGCGGCTGAGATGGCAGAATTTCTCCGAAGCCTGCGCCCAGAGGCCAAAGGCGCCGTCGATATGCACCCAGGCGCCTTTTTCCTTCAGGGCCGGGATGATCCGACGAAAATCGTCAAAGCAGCCGGTATTGATCTGCCCGGCCTGGAGGATGGCGATGCAAGGGCCGATGACCGACGTAAGCGCGTCGCCGAGCGCGGCCGGATCGATCCGGCCCATTGAATCGGTCGGCAGGCGCAGCACGCGGTCATGGCCGATGCCGAGGAATTGAAGCGCCGAGAAGACCGTCGTGTGGGCGTCGTCGCCGATCAGCACCGTGATCTCGGGCGCGCCGAACAGGCCTTTTGCGTCCGCATCCCAGCCAGCCTTGCGCAGCACCTCGCCGCGGGCAGCGGCAAGGCAGGTGAAATTGGCGACCGTGGCTCCCGTGACGAAGCCGACGGAGCTTTCGGGCGGCAGCTTCAATATGTCGACAAGCCATTTGGCCGAAACGGTTTCGACGGCCGCCGCGGCCGGGGCGGCGACGTGGTTTCCGGCATTCTGTCCCCAGGCGCTGGTCAGGAAATCGGCCGCGACGCCGACCGGATGAGAGCCGCCGATGACCCAGCCAAAGAAGCGTGGGCCCGTGGTGAAATGCAGGCCGGGCTCGGCGTTCGCGGCGAGCTGCCTGATGACATCGGCCATATCGGCGCCGGCCGCCGGCAGCGGCTCGTCGAAGGTGGCGAGCGAAGCGGCATAATCGTGCCGGGGCACATGGCGGGCCGGCGCGCGCTCACGAAACCCGGCTGCAAGCCGGGCGGCTTCCTGAAACAGAGACGCGATTGCCGACATGCGTTCCCCCTGCGCCGGACGCCCGCCCGTCACTGGGGGCCGCCTCCAGGCAAGCTGCCGGCGCCGGCAAGTCTATCCGATATCGCCGTCGCTGTCTTGGTTCGCGAAGAATTGATCCAGGCGGGTTTGGCTTCGGCTGAAGCGTTGCGGCGCGGAGCCAAAGGCTTACAGCATATCCCCAAGGCTCCAGTGGTTGCTCCAGCGGGCGTCGATTTCGTCGTCGACGTTCTGGTAGCGGATGTCGGTGGAGAGGCGCAGCCGCCGGGTGCGGTCTTCGTTATTGGTGGCGGCGTGGATCATGTAGGGGGAGTGCAGCACGACGTCGCCAGCCTTGTAATTGGCGGCGAGCCAGCGGGCGTTGAAGCGCTCGGCCATATCAGGCAGGTCCTTGGAGATCCAGCCGCCTTCGGCCATGTGACTGTTATAGGCGCTGATCCGCTCTTCCGGCGAGAGAGTGCCGCTGTTCGCCTGGAATTCCGCCTCCATCCTGCGGCCGAGCGCATGCGAGCCTTCGAGATATACGAGGCCGCCCATTTCGGCAGGGGTGTCGCCGATTGGGATCCAGGCGGTGACGAGCCGGCTGGTGCCGCCGCGGAGATAGACGAGGTCGTAATGGGCGGGGGTCGCCATCGCCGTGCCGGGTTGGACATAGCGCATCAGCTTGCGTTTATGGAGATAGGAGATGCCCTGGAGAAAGGCGTCCATGAAGCGAACGAGTTTCGGTTGGGCGCAGAAACCTTCATAGGCTGCGGAGCGGACGAGCGACATCATCATGCGGTTGGCAAGGTTCCAGTCGACGCTCCCAACGGCAGCGATGCCGAGCGCAAGATCGTAGCCCGGGGCCAGCAGGCCGGTATCGGCGAGGCGGGCGAAGACCCAGCGGCGGAAATCGATCACTTCGGCGCGCGGCAGCAGGCCCTTCAGCCAGACATAACCATCCTCCTCATAGCGGCGGCGGATGGCCCGGATTCCTATGGCAGGATCGGTCTGCGTCAGCAGGCCGAGTCTTTCTGCAGGGATCGTCTTGCCATGGGCGGCGAGGGGCGATTGCATCACTTCCACCCCGGCGGCGTTCGCGACAATTGACATTTCATTCACCCTGGCTTTGACTTATCTGCCTTTAGCTTGCTGGTTGAGTGGGTTGATCGCCATGGAGGAAAGCTGCAGCTGGATTTTTCGCTCATGAGAGAAGCCGAGGCCATCTATCGATCTCCCCTTGCCGCGGCCGGCGGGCTTGCTGTGACGGGCAGCGGCAGGCAGCATGCGCGCCATGCCGTGAAGGACAGGAGGCTGCCGAACTTTGCGGCCGTGCTGGTGGAGCGCGGGCGGGGGTTTCTCGAAACCGCGGCGGGCGGGCGCCAACCCGTGGAGGGGCCGGCGCTCTTCTGGTTGTTTCCGAACCGCCCGCATTCCTATGGGCCTGACGAAGCTGGATGGGACGAGCGCTGGGCCCTGTTTGAAGGTTCGTTCACGCGGGATTTCGTGCGGATGCGGCTGATTGGCGAGCGTCATCCCCTCGTGACGCTGCGCCATATCGAGGAGGTGGTGCGGCTCTTCGCGCGGCTGCATGCCGATCTCGTCGACGACAGCCATCTAGGACAGGCCTCGGCGGCATTGGCGCTCCATCGCATCGTCATCACCGCCGCGCGGCAGGCGAGCGCTGCCGCAGGTCGCGAAGGCGAGGGTGCGTCCGCCGATCTCGTCGAGACGCTGCGGGGCAGGGCGCTGCAGCCGCTCGACCTTGCCTCGTTTGCCTCCGAGCACGGCATGTCGCCGGCCACGCTGCGGCGTAAATTCATAGCCGAAACGGGCATGCCGCCAAAGGACTTCCAGCTTCGAGCGCGTATGGACCAGGCCAAGCAACTGCTCGCCATGTCAGACGAGAAGATCGAAACCATCGCAGCCATGGTCGGTATCGAAGACCCGTTCTATTTCTCTCGCGTCTTTCGTGAGCGCGAGGGCTGCAGCCCCCGTGAATTCCGGACGCGATATAAGCGAGGTTGAGCTGTTGCAGTATGGATCGCGGTCTTTGCTGCGATCTTGAACAAATCAAGCATTACGTGAAGAGAAAGACGATTTTCTCCAATAAATGTTGATTTTATGCCGGCTGTTTTCAAAATTTTCTAAGGATCTGCTGAAATCTATTGCCTTCTTTCGAAGTATCCATCAATGATGTACGAAATATTATTCGCGCTGCTGTCAAGGCCGCTCTGTCGATCAGCGAGGGATATGCACTGAAATATTTCATTCTCTATGCGCTCGTGTGCTCGGCAGTCGGGATAATTCTTCTCGTCGTCTTCCATCGGATTGCACCGGTTCAGATGGAGAGACCTGGCGATCAAACGGCCTTCGAACCGGATGATCTGGTCGTGCGGTCGACCCGCGAACCAACGACAGACCAGCCCGCCATGCGGCCTCCCAACCAATGGGATCTGCGGCTTGGCAATCAGCCGGAGGCGCAGCCCGATCAATCAGGCGTGCGCAAAGGCGGCCGGGTGGGAACGCCGGCGCAGTAGGTAGAGTTGGCGCTGCCATTCGGGCGCGGCCTTTAACTCGCATCGAAAAATTGTAGAACTGATAGATTCACAGGCTCTCAGGATGAGGCTCTCTTGTGCTCGCGCTTCCGGGTTGCATCCACTGCAGCCGGCTGCGATGACATATCTCCGATATTCCGGGAGGTGGCGATGGATGCAGGCGGCGTGGCGATCAGGCTCATAGGTGCAGATGAGGTGGAGGCTTTTCGGCGTATCCGCCTGGAAGCGCTCCGCGCCGAGCCGTCCTCCTTTGCCAGCCGTTACGAAGACTGGGAAGTTCTGTCTCTGCAGGAGTGGCGCGATCGGCTCAGCGAGCCGGTTTTCATTGCCTTTCAGGAAGGCGAGCCCGTCGGCATCATGGGCTTGTTTCGGCAGCGGTCGAGCAAGATGGCCCACCGCGCTACGATCGTCATGGTCTATGTCCGCGCCAAGCTGCGCGGAACGGGCCTTGCCGTCAAACTGCTGGAGGCGATTTCCGATCACGCGCGCAATATCGGCATCCGTCAATTGGAACTCTTCGTCAGCGCCGAAAATTCGGCGGCGATACGGTTCTACCAGCGGCAAGGTTTTGCCGAGATCGGCCGTGTCCCCGGCGGCGTGCTGGAGGATGGCCGGGAGATCGACGATGTGATGATGGCGCGGCGGCTGATGGGTTAGGCCGTCGCGGCGCGGCGGGCCATCGGCCTCTTGACCTCAAGCGGGGTTGGGGTTTCAGGATGCCGCTGAATCGGAGGTTGCCGTGATGAAAATCCTGATGGACAAGGATATTGACGATAGCGGGTTGATGGCGGTCGCGATCAACGCGCTGGAGACCGCCTTCCATGCCAGGGCCGCCAACCGGTTGATCTCGCCGCCGAGGCATCATGTGTCGTTTCCTTATCGAGGCGATCTCGTATTTACCATTGGCGGTATCATGGGCGAGAAGCCGCTCGCGGGTTTTCGCGTCTACGACACATTCGATGGGGCTGAGCATGCGCAGATCGTCGCCGTATGGTCGGCCGACGACGCCAGGCTCAAAGGGATCGTTCTCGGATCGCTCTTGGGAAGCCTCAGGACTGGCGCGATCGGAGGTTTGGCGATCCGGCATCTCGGCGCGCCTGACGCCAAAATCGTCGGCATCATCGGCAGCGGAGCGCAGGCGCGAACCCAGCTTGCAGCGGCTGCCGCCGTTCGCAACCTCGATCACGCCCGCGTTTACAGCCGCGATGAGAAAAATCGTGCTGCCTTTGCAAGCGAGATGCAGCTCGCCCTGGGTCTTAAGGTGGAGCCTGTCGACAGCGTCTCGAAAGCCGTTGATGAGGCCGATATCGTCATCTGCGCGACGACAAGCCAAACCCCCGTCCTCCATGCGGGCGATTTAAAGGCCGGCGCGCACGTCAACACTGTCGGCCCGAAAACGCTTCACGGATACGAACTCGGCTTGGATGTCGCAAACGCGGCGGCCGTGATCGCGACGGATTCTCCCGATCAGGCGCGCGCATACCAATCGCCCTTTTTCCTGACAGGCTCCGGCAGCGACAGCCGCCTGGTCGATCTCGCCGACATCATTGCGGGGAAAGCGGCAGGGCGGAGATCGCCCGAAGAGATAACCCTGTTCTGCTCCGTAGGCCTTGCCGGAACTGAAGTCGTCGTCGCCGCGGCGGTGCTCGATAGAATGGGGTGTCGGTGTAGACTTTGAGTCAAAGACCCCTCTGTTCATACTATCTATTCGCGCCTTCTGCCGTCAGGCCCAGCACATCCCGCATGCCATATTCGCCGGGCGCGCGCCCTGCGATCCAGCGGGCGGCGGCAAGCGCGCCGCGGGCGAACATAGTGCGATCGAAAGCCGAATGCGACAGCCTCACGACTTCCTCGGCGGCGGCGAACAGGACGCTGTGTTCTCCGACGATCCCGCCGGCGCGCAGGACGGCAAAGCCGATCTCGCCGGGCGGTCGCTCGCCGGCGACGCCGTCGCGCCCACGCCGCTCGACGGACGCCAGGGAAACGCCGCGGCCCTCGGCGGCCGCTTCACCGAGCATCAGCGCCGTACCGGACGGCGCATCGATCTTCCTGTTGTGGTGGGCTTCGAGGATTTCGATATCCCAGTCATGCGCGGGAAGAGCGCGCGCCGCCTGGGCGACGAGGCCGACCAGCATGTTGACGCCGATGGAGAAGTTGCCGGAGCGCAGGATCGGAATCGTTTGGGCGGCGGCCGCGATCCTTTGGATATCATCGGGCTCGAAACCTGTCGCTCCAATCACCAGGGCCGGCCCGCCTGCCGAGGCACAGAGGCCGGCGAGTTCGGCGGCGGCATTTCCCGTCGTGAAATCCAGGATCACGTCGGCGGCTGCAATTGCGGCCGCACGGTCGATCAACCCTTCACCGGCAGAGCCGGGGCGGCCGATGCCGCCGATGACGACAAAAGCCGGATCGGCCGCGAGCAGCGGCAGTATGGTGCGACCCATGCGGCCGTTCGCGCCGGCGACGGCTATTTTGACAGGGGAGGTCACGTGTTTTCCTTGGCTGGAATATTTACAATGGAGCGGCCGCTTGCATCCGGGGTTCGCGCCGGAACGCCATTCTGGACCTACCGCAATTGCGCTGCCGACGTAAAGCAGGGGATTTGTTGCCACCGTCCCTGTGAACGACTGGCCTTACCAGTTGCCGGGATCGGCGGTGTGGTCGATGCTGGCGAATTCATCAGCCTTGTTCCGGTCGAGATTTACCTCCGTGGTCACCTTCGTCTCGTCGGTGACCGAGTACCGGTCAGGGACAGGCCCCTTCGAAAGTTCCTGGTACAGAAGCAAGGCGGCCTCCTCGGCGGTATCGGCCTCGATCTGGCGGGTGAGGGTAACGGTGAACTTGTGCATGGCTTCGGACCTTTCAATCGCGCGCAGATGCAGTTTGCACTGTGACACGCTTTTGCGGCGAAGGCACAAGGCCTTCGCCGAAATAACATGCATGGGCTGGAGAAAGGCGATTTTCTTCTTATTTCAGTAGAAATCGCAAACCAAGAGGGAAGGACCGCGCAATGGCGAAAAACACGATATGCCTATGGTACAACAAAGACGCTGAGGATGCTGCCCGCTTTTATGCTGCGACTTTTCCCGACAGCACGGTTGGTGCTGTCACTCGTGCGCCGGGGGAATATCCTGCCGGTAAGGAGGGAGACGTTCTGGTTGTTGAATTCACCGTCGCAGGTATCCCTTGCATCGGTCTGAACGGCGGCCCTGCAATCAAACACAGTGAAGCCTTCTCGTTTCAGATCGCAACGGAGGATCAGGAAGAAACCGATCGCTACTGGAACGCCATCGTCGGTAATGGCGGCCAGGAAAGCGAGTGTGGCTGGTGCAAGGACAAATGGGGTTTGTCCTGGCAGATCACCCCGCGCGTCCTCTCGGAAGCACTCTCTGCGGGTGGTGATCAGGCAAAGCGTGCTTTTGACGCGATGATGACGATGAGAAAGATCGATGTTGCGGCGATCGAGGCGGCTCGGCGCGGCTGAGGCGCCGCCGCCCGCGCGAGGCCGACAGATGTCGAGCTGTCAGAACCAGAGATCGCGTACGCAGCGCCCGTCGGAGGGAAGATCTTTGAATGTGTCGAGCCCGTCGAAATGATCGATGGGGAGATCGGCGACGAGTTCCGGCGGTGCAAGCCGCATGTTGACCGCCATGCGGCGGCGGCCATTCTTTTGCAGGCGCAGACCGCGCCAGCTCAAGACGCAGGCACAGGATGGGCAGAACAAGATCTCAAGCGACGACGCTGCCCTGCCGGACCGGGTATAAGAGGCGGTCTGGCCGAAAAGGGTGATCCGCTCTCCTTCGTAATCATAGGCCCAGAGCGTGCCGTAGCGTCGGCAGAGGGTGCAGTTGCAGGCGGTGATCGATCCCGGATCGCCTTCGAGGGTCCAGCCCGTCTTGCCGCAATGACATGAGCCCGTCAGCATGAGCGCTCGGATCCACTTCCCCGTTCAACGGCTGCATCCTGCCTCAATCGTGCAACGACCGCAATTGGCGCTTCGATCGCTCGGCCGCTGCCTTTCACGGGCCTGTGGCCGTTCCGAGGGGTGGTCATCGCCATGGCGCTGACGTCGATGGCGGTGAAGCAGTCAATCTGACAATCATCTGGGGCATTCGGCGACCATCCACGGCGTAACGACTGGAGGCTTCATTCCCGAAGACAATCGAGTAACCATCGCCGGCTCGCCTGAAGGCTGACCGAATGACCTATGGCGGCAACAAGGCCTCTCCTCGAAAGACCTCTGCCCTATAGGGCGAAGTGCCCGCGGGCGGAAATCCGGTCCTGCGAACGCGTCCTCGATCAGCCGGTGGATGGAATATGTCCGAGCGATCACTACGGGATCATGGTCGATATCGACTCCGGTCAAATGCAAGGGCCGGCTAACGGCGCTGTGGGTCTCGATAAAGGCCGAATTCGTCGTGCCTATTCCACAAGCCCGAAGATCGGGCCATAGCCGCCATGCCAGGACCAATCGTTGCGGTCTAATGCTGGATAGTAAAGCCCAACACCTCGTCCGCCATCGAGAAACAAGGCGTCAGGGCATTGCAGTCGGTCGCGGAAGAGCCGTGCGAAATCGTGGAAATTGACCCCGTCTTCGCTGATTGCGAAGCGAACCGCGCCACCCGCGCAGACGCCGACCCCGCTTCGGCGGGTCCGGTCTGTCGAGCCGGGGATGAAGATCGGGTTCAGCTTGCCGGCGATGACGAGCATTGGGCCGGACTGCGTTGCGAACCGCACCTTGAGGGCACGCCTCAGAAATTCATCGGTCGGAAGTATGTCGGCGCCCGTTTCACCAAGAAAGAACACGCCGTTCGGTTTCTTGTAGAAATTCGGCACCTGACCGGGGGGGCTTCCGGCCCCTGCGGTATTGGCGGATTTCAATTCCCTGGCGTTTTCGACATATAGTCCCATCGGCGAAAAATCGGCCCGGTACATTCCGGCATTGATGGCCAAGGCCAACGTTTTCCCCTCGGCGCGAACGGCTTCGGCCAAGCGTGAAAAAGCGCGGTATGGTTGGCCATCGGCGCCCTTCCAGAACAGGCGCAGGTCGGCTTTTCCTGCTTCCAGCGTGCAAACGACGTACGCCGCCTGGTCGAAAGTTTCCTGTTCGCATGGCTCTGCATGCGCCTGAGGCAGGAATGTCATCATTGTCGCCAGCATCATGGCCGCGGCGAGCATGGCTTGTTTGAGATAGGGCATCGGTATCAGAATAGTCATGACGAGATATGATTTCCTATCGTGCGGCCGCAGCGCCGGGTTTTTCATCGCCATCGGCGACGGCCAGAATAGGAATTTTCACCGGTACAGCAACGATTGTCAGCCGGGATGAGTATCCAAGATTTCTCGTGAAACGCGTCCTGCCTCCTTCTTCTGCTGGAACGAAACAATAGCGTCATGCTCTTCTTCTCCCGTTGGCAGAAGAAGTGGATCAGACCGATGAGGGGGGAAGGACTCTCAGCGGCAAAACGGCTCCATCATCAGAACCCAGGCACCCGGCAAAGGTGGGAACATTCAATCCTACCAGGCGGTACGGGCGGTGCCGAGTGCTGTTGTATGAGAGGATGAGACGTGGGCGACGTGCGCCTTGAGCGATACGACGCAGTTTCCCGGAAAGCTAAGTTTGTGCGCCGTCAAGTGCTTCAGGAGCGCTTCTGCGTCTCGCTTCTCGGTCAACGGAAATGTCACAGTCATGCGGGTTCCTCAACGAACATACTGAGCATCTGCGGAAATTAATGGTTAATTTCTCTTGCGCCGCAACAAGAAAATTTGAATGATAAAATTAAAATCGATTAGCTTTTGGTGGGGTTTTTTAAAATCGTTTGAATTAGCTTCCTCGGTTTCCCGTGGATCGGACAGTAGTTCGGCCGGGCGAGCGAGATCCGCATAGTGCGCTCCAACAAGCACTCAAAGCGTTAGGAGCAATGCCTTCGATGAATGCATTGGTGGATGCTGAGAGATGGCGCTGCCGAGTTAAGATCAGCCGCTCACCGTGTATTGCGGACAGCCCAATTCCTGAGCCGCAGTCCATTGAGCTTGATGAAGCCTTCGGCATCATGATGATCATAAGCGATGGAACTTTCCTCGAAGGTGACGAGGTCGGCGCTATAGAGGGAGCAAGGCGAGTTGCGGGAGATGACCGAGGCGCTTCCCTTGTAGAGCCTGACTGTCACTTCGCCGCTGACGAAGGCCTGGCTTCGGTCTATCAGCGCCTGCAGCATCTCCCGCTCGGGCGCGAACCAGAAGCCGTTATAGATCAGCTCGGCGTAGCGCGGCATGATCTCATCCTTCAAATGTGCAGCGGCGCGATCGAGCGTGATCGATTCAATCCCGCGATGCGCCGCAAGCAGGATCGTTCCTCCCGGCGTCTCATACACGCCCCTCGACTTCATGCCGACGAAGCGGTTTTCGACCAGATCGAGCCGCCCCACGCCATGCCGGCCGCCGAGGCCATTGAGTTCGGCGAGCAATGTTGCCGGCGTCAGCGCTTGGCCGTTCAGGGAAACCGGGTCGCCGCTTTCGAAGCCGATGGTGATGGTCTCCGTGGTATCGGGGGCGTCGAGCGGATCGATCGTGCGCTGGTAGACATAAGCGGGCGCGATCGCTGCTGGATCTTCGAGGATCTTGCCTTCGGTCGAGGTGTGCAGCAGGTTGGCATCGGTCGAGAACGGCGCCTCGCCGCGCTTGTCGCTCGGCACCGGGATTCGATGCTTTTCGGCATATTCCAGAAGCTGGGTGCGGGAGCGAATGTTCCATTGGCGCCAGGGAGCGATGACCTCGATCGACGGATCGAGCGCATTGACGGCCAGCTCGAATCGGATTTGGTCGTTGCCCTTGCCTGTCGCGCCATGGGCAACGGCATCAGCGCCGACCTGCCGGGCTATGGCGACAAGATGTTTGGCAATTAGCGGCCGGGCAATCGAACTGCCGAGCAGATACTGACCCTCGTAGAGTGTGTTGGCCCGCAGCATCGGAAAGACAAAGTCGCGGACGAATTCCTCACGCAGGTCGACGATGCGGACATCCTTGACCCCGGACATCGCCGCCTTCGCCCGCGCCGGCTCGAGCTCTTCGTCCCGCCCGAGATCGGCGGTGAAGGTCACGACCTCGCATCCGTAAGTCTCCTGCAACCATTTGAGGATGATTGAGGTATCCAGCCCGCCCGAATAAGCGAGTACGATTTTCTCTATCTTTGTTGCCATCAGCCATCTCCACATCAACTGCGTGGAACGATAGGCTAAGTCGTGTGCAATGAGCTTGCGAAATATTCCGGAAATTGCGAGAGATTGGCATCTTACGCCACAATCGCGCGTCAAATGGGATATAAATGCCAGATCTTCTGGATGCGATCGACCGCCATATTCTCCGCGTCCTTCAGCGCGACGGGCGCATTTCGAATGTCGAGCTGGCTCGGGAGGTGGGGCTTTCGCCCTCGCCCTGCCTGCGCCGCGTTCGGTTGCTGGAAGAGGCCGGGATCATCGATCGCTACGTCGCTGTGCTGGATCCGGCAAAGGTGGGGGCGGGGCTGACGGTTTTTGCCCGCGTGTGGTTCAAGACCCAGGATGCCGAGGTCACGCTGCGGTTTGCCGAAGCGGTCAGGCGGTTTCCGGAGGTGATGGAGTGCTACCTGACGGCGGGGGAGTGCGATGCCGTGCTTCGGATCGTCACTGCCGATCTGCACAGCTACTGGCGTTTTCAGGCCGACCATCTGACGCGCATTCCGAGCGTCCTCAATGTCAAGACCGATGTGCCGATGGAAACACTGAAGCGGAGCTTCGAGCTGCCGTTGCGCTAGCGCCGTTTATGCATTCCGCCTTCCGAGCCATAAAGCCGCCGAGGTGGCCAGCCCGTCCTTCGAGGAGAGCCATCGGAGGTTCGACTGAAGAAAAGGCAGCAGATGACGGCTGACTTAGCGTCTGCCCGGAGGAGGGTGTCGGTCTCGCGCCAGCCAGGTCAGGCCTGTTACGAGGGGCAGGATCATTGCGGCATGGGTGATATAATCAAGCGTCGTCTGTGGGCCGATTCCGACCGCAATGGTGAAGGTGCCGAGGAGGGCGAAGGATTGGGCAGAGATCGCGGCTGCCCGGCTCCATGGCCGGTAGAGGACGAGCGAAATCAGGCCGAGCAGCAGGGCGGCCGCGGTTACTGCTTCGGCGATCATTGCCTGTCGATGTTCGTGGTCTTCGAGAATGAAGCCGGCATGGGCAAGCGAGGCAAGGGCATAGAGGCAGGTCTCGATAAGAAATAGGATCAGGAAGGCTGAATGCATGACGTGGCTCCCTTGCGGCTTGGGAGGGGTCGGGCCTTACGCAGATCGCTAGCGCAAAACCAATGCAGATTGTGCGCGACATGCTTTAGATCAATCTCTGTCCGCCATCCACGTGAATCGTCTCGCCCGTCATGAAATCACTCTCCATGAGATAGATATAGGCGCCGGCGACGTCGGCGGGGGTGGCGATGCGGCCTGCCGGCAGGCGAGCGGCCATTTCTCTCATGTAAGCGGACTTGTCGTTTCCGACGAGGATATCCCACATTGGCGTGTCCACCCAACCCGGAGAGACGACATTGACTCTCGAGGGCGCAAGTTCCAGAGCGAGGGCATGGGCGAGGTGGCCGAACGATCCGGCGACCGCCGCTACGACCGCGCCTGCAGGCACCGGCGGCCGGTCCTTATTGATGCCCGAAGTGATTGTCATTGAGCCGCCGGGTTTCAGATATGGCGAAGCGTGTTTGGCAAGTGCCACGGTGCCGATCAGCTTGTTGGCAACGAAGCGCCCGATGACGTCGATATCGACGGCGCCAATCGGCGCGCCCGGCGGCGGCGTGCCGGCGGTCGTGACGAGATGGTCGAATTCACCGAACTCCTCGAACAGGCGGGAGAGATCCGATTCCCTTTCGAGGTCGGCGGCAAAGCTTCGCAGACCGCGAGGCCGGCCGAGCCTTTCTTCCGCAGCCTGCAGTTTCTCCGGCGAGCGTCCCGCGATGACGACGTTGGCGCCGCGTTCGAGCGTAGCTGCAGCAACGCCGAAGCCGATGCCGGAACTGCCGCCGAAGATGATGATGGTTTGTCCTTTGAGCGAGGTCATGGGTGCTCTCTGTTCCTGATGGGTTAGCCGGCGTAGGCCGCTTCAAGATCGGCGACGATGATCTTGCGCATCTTGTACATGGCCTGGAGCGCGCGCTCGGCCTTCTCGCGGTCGGGATCGCCGATGAGGCGCAGTGTGATCTCGGGGACGATCTGCCAATTGACGCCGAACTTATCGCGCAGCCACCCGCAGGCCCGCTCCGCACCGCCGCCCGAGGTTAGTGCCTGCCAATAATAATCGGTTTCGGCCTGGTCCTTGGTCTCGATGAAGAACGAGACCGCGTCGTTGAAGCTGTCAGCAGGGCCGGCGTTGAATGCCCTGAACCGCGTCCCTTCAAGCGCGAAGTCATAGATTCCGATCGGAACGGTGCGGTTCGTTCCTGAGACCCAGTCCGGAACCTCCGTCGAGCCGAGCTTTTTCGCGTTGCTGAAGACGGAGAGATAAAACTCCCGAGCCTGTTCGGCCTGGGTATTGAACCAGAGGAAAGGGAAAATCGTTGCCATCGCCGTTTGCTCCGAACATTTTCATCTTGCACAGTTGATTGGAAGTCACAGATTGCCTTGTCGCGCCGAGGCAGGAGAGGCATGGCGCTTATCTAGAAGATATGGAGCGAATGGCTGGACGACAAACGAGTTTTCGGCCATGATTTGTGATCAAAACTCACACGTGGATCGGATAATGCCAAGGCGATTGCCACCGCTGAATGCTTTGCCGAGCTTCGAGGCGGCCGCGCGCCATCTCAGCTTTTCCCGGGCCGCCACCGAGCTGAACGTGACGCATGGCGCCATCAGCAGGGCGATCAAGCACCTCGAAGATCAGCTGGATGTTCAGCTGTTCGAAAGGGCGACGCGGTCAGTGCGCCTCACCCCCATCGGCGAGCCTTATGCGGAGTCGGTGCGCGAAGCGCTTGATCTTTTGGCGGCGGCGACGAAATCGCTCTCGGCCCGCCATTCGGAGAGGACCCTCAATGTCAGCACGTCGGACGGTTTTGCCGGCCGCTGGCTGGTGCCGCGGCTTTATCGTTTCCACCAGGCGAACCGCGACATCGACGTGCGCATATCGACGACCGGCCGGCTGACGAGTTTCCTCGGCGACGGCATCGACATCGCCATCCGCTATGGCGGCGGCGAGTATTCCGGACTGACATCGGAGTTTCTGACCGGGGAGGATGTCTTTCCCGTCTGCAGTCCGCGGCTTCTACAAGGGGCGCATCCGCTCCGCGAGCCCGGCGATCTGAAACATCACACGCTCATTCACGACGGATTTCCGATCGATTGGGCGGCTTGGCTGAAGAGCGCGGGCGTTACCGACGTCGATGCGAAGAGCGGCCTGACTTTCGATTCGGCAAGCTTCGCCGTCGAATCCGCGGTGCAGGGCGAGGGCGTGGTGCTGGGGCGCACGATGCTTGTCGCTGCCGATCTTTCCGCGGGCCGGTTGGTGAGACCCTTCGAGCAGGCCCTTACATCTTCGTCGCGTTATTTCCTGGTTTATCCCCCGCGCGCCATCCGCCAGCGCAAGGTCAGGGCATTTCGGGATTGGATATTGGCCGAGATGGGCAATTGCGCAGAGGCGGAATAGAATCTCTGGGTCGGGCGGACGGGACAGCGCAGGCGGCGATCCGCCGCCTGCGCTTCATTCGGTAACTATGCTTTCAGCGCGGCGGCATAGTCGGCCGCGTAGGTTTTCAGCGAGCGCGGGGCCTTGCCGGTCAGCGTCTCGACGTCGCCGGTCAAGACGGCCGTCCAGTTCTGGCGGACGGGATAGAAGATCGAAGCGAGAAAGCTCGCATAGCCAGCCGGCACGCCGGCCCCCGTCAGCATTTCGATGAAGGCCTCGTCGGAGACGGCGTTATAGGTGACGGGCTTGCCGATCGCTTCGGAGAGGATGGCGGCGGCTTCGGCATAGGAGAGCGCTTCCGGGCCCGTCAGGTTGAAGGCCTTGCCGTCGAAGGACGAGGAGGTGAGCGCTGCCACGCCGCTTGCCGCGATGTCTCGGGCGTCGATGAAGCTCGACTTGCCTTCGGCGGCGGGTAGGGCGATCTGGCCGTGGTCAATGCCTGGTTTCCAGAAGGTGTGGAAGTTGTCGGAAAACCAGTTCGGGCGCAGGATGACATAGGGCGTGCCGGATTTTTCCAGCGTGATCTCGACCTGGCGATAGGGAATGGAGTCGTCGGCATCGACGCCGATGACACTTTGGAGCACGACCTTAACCTTCCGGGCTGCGGCTGCTTCGATCACAGGCAGCAGCAGGCCCTTGGAATCGACATAGCCGGAGGCGAGCAACACATAGGCACGGTCGACGCCCTCGAAGGCCGGGCCGAAAGTTTCGGGCCTGGCATAGTCGAAGGTGACGCCCTCGGCGGCGGCTACCGGCTTGCCGTCGCGAGAGGCGGCCTTAACGGCTTCGCCCTTCGCCAAAAGCCCATCTACCACATGTCGGCCGACGGTGCCCGTCGCGCCGAGAACCAGAATTTTGCTGCTCATGTCACTCTCCATGGTTTCTGTTGGAAACTATCTTTCCATGGGATACATACAGAGAAAACGGGATTGGAAAAGAGAGCACTTTTTTCTCACCTGGTTTCCTGCGGGAAACCCGGAGCGGGAAGGGGAGGATCGAATGACGACGACAGAGCAGAGCTACGATGTTTATGAGGATCGCTGCCCGACGCGGCTGGTGCTGGACTGCCTGGCGGACAAATGGGCGCTGCTGATCCTCGACCGGCTGCAAGGCGGGCCGGTGCGTTTCAATCACATCCGGCGCGATATCAAGGGCATTTCGCAGAAGGTTCTGTCGCAGACTCTGAAAAGGCTAGAGCGCAACGGCTTGATCTCACGCGCGATCTTTCCGACCGTGCCGGTAACCGTCGAATATGCGCTGACGCCGCTCGGGCGCACCCTGACGGATACGGTTTCGGCACTCGCTCACTGGGCGGAGCAGAACATGGACGCAATCTTTGCGGCGCAGCGTGCGTATGATGAAAGGGATGCCGGTTGATGGTGCCGGCGCTTCGACGTAAGCAAGATCTGCTGTTCCGCGATTACGCAGTCCTCATCCTGCGCAGGCGTGCTGCGCACCACCGCCATGCGGGCGCAACGACGTAGCCGACGGCCGGGATGGTCGCAAGCCCGAGGAGGATGCCGACGAGACCTGAGCCGGCAGCTTGGACCAGCCAGGAAACCACGCCGCTAACGGCAGGCATTGCGTGCGCGGCGCCTTCCCCGGCATCGTGGAGCAGATGGCTCAGCCAGGCAAAGCCAAAGCTTTCGGCGCCATGCACAATGATGCCGCCGCCGACCCAGATCATCGCCGCCGTCCCGATCAGACCCAGCACCTTGAGAAGATAGGGCATGCCCTGCACAAGGCCGCGCCCGAGCATGCGCGGGAACGCGCCTGTCCGGGAGCGGGAAGAGCGCTGGACAAGCCAGAGGCCGAAGTCGTCCGCCTTTACGATCAAGGCGACGACCCCGTAAACGGCCGCCGTGATCAGAGTACCGACCAGGGCGAGAATCAGCGCCTGCGTCGCCAGACCCGAATCGGACAGGGAGCCGAGGGTGATCGCCATGATCTCGGCCGAGAGGATGAAATCGGTTCTGATGGCGCTCGCGACCTTTTCGTCCTCGAAGGTCTTAGGGTCGATGCTGACCGTCTCGAGAGCGTGCTCATGGGCATGGGCCGCGTGCGGCACGACGAGTTCGTAGACCTTTTCGGCGCCTTCGTAGCAGAGGTAGAGCCCACCGAGCATGAGCAGCGGCATCACGGCCTGCGGCACGAGCAGGCTAAGGACGAGTGCGGCCGGCAGGAGGAAGACCAGCTTGTTCTTGAGGGAACCGATGGCGATCCTCGCGATGATCGGCAATTCGCGCGCAGCCGAGAGGCCGGTTACATAACGCGGCGTGACGGCTGCGTCGTCGATCACGACGCCGGCGGCTTTGGCGCCGGCTCTGCCCGCCTGGGCAACCACGTCGTCCAGAGAAGCGGCGGCCGCCTTTGCAAGCGCTGCGACATCATCAAGGAGGGCAATCAGGCCGACACTCACAAGTAAACCTCTCATTCAGGGACAATGACGGCGAGAATATCCAATCGGGCGCCAGCCGGAAAGGGGCGCCGCTACGCTTGGTGGTGCCTGACCGAAAGGTCAGGTAAGCGAACCGCTCATTCAATCTGGACATGAATGTGGTCATCATGACGCGCGGCTCGGCAGCCTTGGAAACGGACATGGGCGTCGGTGATGCGAAGCGCATTCTTCAGATGCGGCTCGATGAAGATCTTCTGCAGGCCAAAGCGCGCGACGCCTTCCGTCGTCAGCCAAGCGATCGCTGCCGCGGTGCGCTGCTCCTCGATCCGGTAGACAGGGAAGAGCGGCTGCAGGGCATCGAAATCCCAACGCGTGGTGAGCCAGTCGTGGCGACCCGCGCAGGGCAGTTCGTCGGCCGGGGCGGGTTCCTCGAAGGCAAAATAGCCGATCGGGGAGCGTGTGGCGCCGTTCAGGAAGGCGCCGTCGGCATCTTTGTAATAATAGGCGAAATCGAGTTTTTTGCCGTCGGCATGAGAGAGATGCGGCAGTAGCGGAAAACCGTCGACGAAGGGAAAGTTCGCATCCAGCGCGACGGTAACGGTACCGGGAAACTGCTTATCCATGTGGGCGGCGAGTGCCCCTGCCAGATCGCGCAGTTCAGGCGTCACGTAGTTGCGGTTGAGCGTGCAGTAGATCGGCGAGCGGATGACCAGCGGATCGGCGGTGCTGGCGAAGCAGGAAAGCGGAACCCGGCCAAACGCGGGCGCGGTGAGGTGCGCGACGAAGGTGCCGCCGGCGTAGAGAAGCAGAAAGAGCGCGAGGTTGGCGGCAAGTCGGCGCAGGCGCAAGGCGCGTGCGACGGCAAGCGTTGTCAAATAGGTGAGGCCGCCGATTTGGGTGAGCAGCGTCAGAATGATGACGATCAGAGCGTGGAGGATAAAGCGGAGCACGGGGCAGCCTTGTGGAGGGGAGTTGCATTGCCATAGGTGAGGGAGTGGGAATGCGCAAGACGGTCGGCGCACCCGCCTGACACTTCGAGTTTTGGCGGTCGGAATTGACTGCGGAGTTTATCTGACCTAAGTCAGATAATATGGTTGCCGATCCTGTCGCCCGCGTCCGCCGCTTCAACCGCGCCGTCACCTCCGAAGTCGGCGCTCTGGATACGTCTTTCCTTGGGCGCGGTCGTCCGCTCGGTGCTGCTCGTGTCCTCAATTCGATCGGTCGTGGCCAATCGGATGTTGCGGCGATCCGCGATTATCTCGGTCTTGACTCGGGTCTGATGAGTCGTCTGCTGCGCGCTCTGGAGGAGGAGGGGCTGATCGAGACCATCCCGAACGATCGGGATGCGCGTCGCCGCATCACCAGGTTGACCAGCACCGGCGAGTGCGAGTTTCAGGCTTATGAAGCACTTTCCAATGCCCAGGCCGAAGCGTTTCTGGCGCGTCATCGCCGCCCGGACGAACTCCTGCGCGCCATGGATATCGTCGCCTGCTCCCTTGGACGCGACCGGATCGTGCTGGAGGAGAAAGATCCTCGGCACGACCACGCCCGCTATTGCCTGAACGAATATTATGGCGAACTCGCACGCCGTTTCGACAACGGTTTCGACGTGTCGCTTTCCCGCGATCCTGACGCCAAGGACATGATCCGCCCGCGCGGCGCGTTCCTGGTCGCGATGTCCGACGGATTGCCGATCGGCTGTGTCGGGTTGAAGGGTAGCGGCGGCGAGGTGGCGGAGATCAAGAGGCTCTGGGTCGCCCCGGCCGCGCGCGGCCTCGGGATGGCAAAACGGCTTATGTCGGCTGCCGAGACGATCGCCCGCGAGTTGTCCATCCGGCTCCTGCGTCTGGATACCAACAGCGCGCTTCCCGAGGCGCAGCAGCTCTATCGCGGCATCGGCTGGACCGAGATCGAGCGGTTCAATGACGATCCATATCCGGATACGTTCTTCGAAAAGCGTCTTTGAGCGTGACCGGCTTTGTCCCGAAGTGGCTGCGATGGTGCTGTGCGATGCTTGTGCGCGGCCTCACCGTTGGTGCCATTGCGAACATCCAAGGGTGAGGGCGCGGAGTCAGTTGCGAATATCCTCAGGCGCGCATCGACAGCTCGATGTCCTCTTCGAACGGGACCGACAGATAGCCAGCTGCGGCGGAGCGAACGCGTGCGAGATATTCGGGGCTGAGGTCGGCATTGTCGGCGACGATGAGGGCGCCGGGTCTCAGGCGGTCTTCCACCAGCTCCAGGATGTCACGATAGAGGCCCTTGGCGCCGTCGAGAAACAGGAGGTCGATGGTATCAGGAAGATCTGTGCCGAGGGTGTGGAGGGCATCTCCCTCACGGATTTTGACAAGGTCGATGAGGCCGCCGGCCGTCAAGTTTTCGCGCGCCCGCCTCAGCTTCGAGGGTTCGAACTCGCTGGTGATCAGCCGGCCGCCGCCATTGTCGCGCAGTGCTGCAGCAAGATGGAGGGTCGAGATGCCGAAGGATGTGCCGAACTCGATGATCGTTTGAGCACGGCAGCTGCGCGCCAGCATGTAGAGCAGCGTGCCGGCCTCGCGCGAGACAGGAAGCCAGAGATCCTTCAGTCGCCCGTAAAGGTCGAGATATTCCGTCTTGCTGCTGATCAGGCGCATCCGCTCCTCGCTGGAAAGCTCGGATATGGCGGGGCTCGTCGCCGCGGCGGCTTCTTCGAACAGGCGGTCGAGGAGAGGCGCGAGTGGCGCGGTGGTCAGTGTCGTCATCGGAGGGCTCCTTGGAATGATGAGGGTCTTGCGCTGGGTGAAAAATACGAATAATCCCTCGCATTTTCTAATCGCATTGCGGAGAGCCGCCATGAGCGACCGGCCAAGTACCCGGATTTCTTCACGAAAGCAGCCTAAGCAGGCCCGCTCGACGGAGCTCGTGGCGGCGATCCTCGATGCTGCTGCTCAGGTTTTGGCGCGTGAGGGAGCCCATCGCTTCACCACGGCGAGGGTAGCGGAGAGGGCGGGCGTCAGTATCGGTTCGCTCTACCAATATTTCCCCAACAAGGCGGCAATCCTCTTCCGGCTGCAGAGCGACGAATGGCGGCAGACGAACGGCATGCTCGCCGATATTCTTGCCGATGCACAACGACCGCCGTTCGAACGGCTGCGCAGCCTTGTTCACGCTTTTCTTCGCTCCGAGTGTGAGGAGGCGGCGATGCGAGTGGCGCTTCACGACGCAGCGCCGCTTTATCGCGATGCGCCGGAGGCGCAGGCGGTGAGGGCGTCGGGAGACCGCATCATCGGGCTGTTCATGCAGGAGGTGCTGCCATCGGTCCCGGAGGCAAGCCGGGCACTTGCCGGTGACCTGATCGTCACGACGCTCGCCACGGTGGGCAAGCAGTTCTCGGAGGCTCCCCGAAGCTTGAGCGAGATCGAAACCTACGCGGAAGCCATGGCCGACATGTTCGCAGCGTATCTTGAAGAGCTCGAATCCGGCCGGGACGCGGTGAATTCCTAACAAACGACCGCAACACGGCAAATGAGAGGCTTTCTGCGAGCCGGTCACGGATTATCGCAGCCCCTGTCACGGCGCAGGGGCAGCCCTGATGGACCGATTTCGGGTTCCTATTGGTGATCCAACTGCTTCGACAGTTCGGCAAAAAGCCGGTCGCGAGCCGTGTTCATCTGCACGAGATCGACGGCAACGGTGATGGCGCGGCGTCCTTCGAGGCTGTCGATGTCGAGCTTTTTCTCGCAGCACCATTGCCGAACGGCATCGGTGACGATGGTTATTTGGCTGTCGTCGAGTGAAATAAGCGACAAGAGCATCTTCGTACCCTGTATAAAGCGGCAAGAGCACGACGGTCTCTCAAGCGGTCGTGCCGATGATCCGATGGGCCGATGACACGTACTCTACGCTCATTCTGCAGCAATGCCACAGCTATTTGGAGACGCTTAGTTGACGACCGCTCGAGAACAGCACTGCTGAGCGTTATGGTCCGCTGAGGCAGTCCGGATGTCGCAGATAGTAAATGCCGGGATAGGGGATCGAGCGGGAAAGCTTCTGAAAACCCTGGCGCCGCCTTTCCGGGCTAATCCGTAAGACTTCTGCTCGGCCAGGCTCCGTTTGACCCGCACGGACGAGCGTCTGCTATAATCGCGGCGATTCCCGGTCGCATGGCCCGGCCGAACTTTGTGAGGCGTCAGATGACTGGCGTTCAGGAACGGCTCCTTGAGAGCAAGATGACCGAGATCCAGCAGGCCCGGTCCTGGAGCCCGCGAGGCCTCGCCAAATTCGAAAACCTGATCCGCAGCGGTGACGATCTGTCCCTCTACCGCGTCAACCCGCTGGCTTTCGCGCACGACGTCGCCATTTCGGAGGCGGAAAGCATCGATCTCTTTCTCTATGCGACGCGCAGCGGTTTGTTCGAGATGAGCTGGGACGTCGTATGTCCCCAATCTGGAATGGTGCTCGATAGTTTCGGCGCCTTGAGAACGCTGAAGACTCACTATGTCTGCGGCCTGTGCGACGTCTCCGGCGAAACCGACCTCGACGATTTCATCGAGGTCACCTTCACAGTGTCGCCGCAGCTGCGCCGGCTGTCTTTTCACGATCCCGGCTCGCTCTCGGTCGAGGATTTTCACTGGAAGGCACGGTTTCTCAGCGATGCGCGGCTGCCCGGTCAGCAGGTCCGCTTCCTCGACGTCCTGAAAGGGCTGGTGCGCGGCCTTTCCTTCCTGACGCCGGGTTCAGTTACGACGATCAGGGCTGAACTCGGCCCAGGTGCGCTCGCTGGCATCAATGTGGAGACCCAGGCGAGCTTTGCGCTGCCGGTGGCAGGCCAGCCCGTTACGGCGCCGGCACTCCTCAGAATCGGGTACGACGGTCGGCATTTTTGCCCTTCGTCCTCAGCGGTTCGGCCCGGCCCGGCCATCGTCGAAGTCGAGAACTCGGCTGCCGCGCGCGGCTCACTGCTTCTCATCAACTGGCCGCCCGAGATCCTGGCGCAGACCACCAAGCCTGTTCTCGATTTCGATCCTTACATGTCAGGCGGGATGCTGCTTGCGCGCCAGACTTTTCGGAGGCTGTTTCGCTCCGAATGCGTTGATGAAAGGGAGGGCCTCGGCATCCGTCAGGTGACGCTTCTCTTCACCGATCTCAAGGGTTCGACCGCGATGTACGAGCGGCTCGGCGATCTCAATGCCTATGCACTGGTGCGCGAGCATTTCGCCCTGCTCGGCGCCACGGTGCAGGAGCATTCGGGCGCGATCGTCAAGACGATCGGCGACGCGGTGATGGCGGCCTTCTCCCGCCCGAGCGACGCCATCTCGGCTGCTCTGCATATGCTTGAAGAAATTGAGCGCTTCAACGGCGAGCATGGCGATCCCAGCATCATCCTGAAGATCGGCGCCCATTGCGGTCCGTCGATCGCCGTGACCTTGAACGACAACCTCGATTATTTCGGGCAGACCGTCAATGTCGCGGCACGGGTGCAATCATTGGCCGAGGCCGGCGAGATCTGTCTATCCGAAGCCCTGTTTTCGGCGCCTGACGTCAGCCGGCTGCTCTCCGGACACAGGGTGGTCGCCTTCGAGGCTCCGCTTCGGGGCGTCGAAGGGATGGCATGCGTCTACCGGGTGATGCCGGCCTAATCCCAAGTCCGTTGATTTATAAAAGTCGTCATGAAGATGCACGACCGCGAGGTGCATGTGGAGATGCCCATAAAAAAGCACGGGCAAAATGTGACGGGATCGACGCGAGGCGAGACGGCGATGGCAGACGCCTGGTTCTGACGCCGGAAGAAATATTCTTCCGGCGATGCTCACGCTGGAGATCGCCAGACTGAACCGGCGGTTCGGTTATTTCGCCAGTACGACATGCGTGGCTTTTTCGCTGGCGGCATGCTCGACGACGCGGAAGCCCAGAGCAGGAAGGTCGATGCCTGCAAACATCGCTTCGCCCTTGCCGAGCACGACGGGCGAGACGGCGAAATGCAGCTCGTCGATCAGACCAGCCTGCAGATATTGGCGGACGGTCGCCACCCCGCCGCCGATCTTCACATCCTTATCGCCGGCCGACGCCTTCGCCTGGTCGAGTGCCTCATGAATGCCGCCGGTGACGAAATGGAAGGTGGTGCCTCCCTCCATGACAAGCGGTTCGCGTGGATAATGGGTGAGGATATAGGTCGGCGCGTGGTAAGGCGGGTTCGGACCCCACCAGCCTTTCCATGCATCGTCGGGCCATTCGCCGCGGATCGGGCCGAACATGTTGCGCCCGAGAATGAAGGCGCCAAAATTGGCCATGGCGCGGGATGCGTAATCCTCGTCGATGCCGGATGAACCGTCGTCCTTACCCATCATCGCGCGGAAGGTGCGCGTGTGGAAAAACCATTGAAACATTTCCGGCCCGCGCTTTCCGAGCGGATCATTCAGGCTTTGCTCCGGCCCGGCGCCGAAACCATCCACGGAAACGGAAAACCCCGCGACGCGCACCTTAGACATGCTTTCCTCCATCTGATTGCGATTTGAAACTAGTTGTTATCTCGCACGAGTGATCCTATAATGCAACTAGTTTCTGCAGGAGATGCTTCGTGGATATAGAATTGCGGTCCGGCTGTCCGATCAACCTGACGATGGAGGTGCTCGGCGACCGATGGAGTCTGATTATTATCCGCGACATCATGTTCGGCAACCGCCGGCATTTCCGCGATCTGCTCAATCATTCGGAGGAGGGGATCGCCTCCAATATCCTAGCTGCCCGGCTGAAGCGGCTGCTCTCGCTCGGATTCATCAGCAAGCGGGACGATCCGAGCCACAGCCAGAAAGCAATCTACAGCCTGACGGAACCGGCAATCCAGCTCGTTCCCCTGTTCGCCATGATCGGCGCTTGGGGCAGGCGTCACCTGCCGGTGAGTGAGGACCTCAGCATTCGCGCCGAGTTGCTGGAAGAGGGCGGACAGCCGCTCTGGGACGAATTCATGGAGGATCTTCGGCGGATCCACATCGTCGATCCGATCGGCGGGGCAAACGGGACGGTGACTTCGCCGGTGCTGGCGAAGCTGACGGCGGCATTTCTGGAGGTGCGGGAGAAGATGGCGGCTGAGGTGGCGTGATTTAGGCGAAGGGTGGTGGTGGAAGGTGTGCGTTGCGACTAACTAATCTTGTCGCTTTGATCATTGACTCGTGGGGCTGGGGTTATGATCGTTTTCAACCTTCCAATAGGATTTTCCTGTTGTTGCTTACGTTTTCGTAAGTCCATTTCAATCCCCATCGGCATTCCTGCCTGTTATAGTCGCTCCCAATCCGCTCTTTCAGATTGACTTGCAACGCCTGGCCGTCGATTTCACCGGTGATCGAACCTGTCCTTCCCTTATCGCTTGATACAAGTTCGAATTCTCCGGCTCGGCAGTCTGGACAGTCGATCCCCCTCGATAAATTCGCTCACCGGTCTCCAGCTTCCATCGATTTGTTTCCCCGCGCGTTTCCGAGGTGGGCGATGCTTACGGCCTTGCTGGGAAATTCAACAGTGCGGTGTCTCCTGATGTCATAGGTCAACTTGCAAATGCGGCCGCTCGGAAGGTTCGATCCCGGCTAGACAGCACGACGGAGAGCCGCTGGGAAGCATTTACGCACCAACAAAAAGCCCCGCACGTAGATGCGGGGCCTTTGCAGTACTGACGACTGAATTTACCGGCACTGACGGCGCGGGCCGTAGTTCGGCTGGTAGGTGTTGTCGTAGGCTCGGTAGGACCGGTAGCGGGCGTAGCAATATTCAGCATGCGAGCTGTAGCCACGTGAACTGTAGGCGCCCGGCTGCGACGCGATGATGCCGCCGATGAGGGCGCCAGCCGCCAAGCCGCCAATGATAGCGCCGGTGCTGTCGTGGTGGTGGTGCCAGCGGTGGTCATAACGGCGATCCCAGCCGTAGCGGTCGTCTCGGTAATAGTCGCGATCGCGGTGGTAATGGCGTCGCGGATACCACCTGCGCCCATTGCTGAACTGGCCAGGGCAGTTCGTGAAGTTATTGCAGCCGACCGCGATGATCCGAGCATCGCCGCCCCCGGTCTCCGGCAGCACCGCCTGTTGTACCGAGCTCGGCACAAAGACTGGGCCTGCAGATGCGGGCATTCCTGAGAATGCCGTCGCAATCGACAGGGCAATGATGGCGAATCTTTGCATGTTACTCACCTTAGGTAAACCGATGTATCAGAGATAACGTTGCGGGAGGGATTTGGTTTCATTTTGGGATGGATTCACCTTCCGTGGCTGAATATTCAGGGAAAAGTTCAAATTGAAAGAAGATGTCCAATTAGATCTTTACGGGGAAGCTCGATAATCTCGACGTAGCGGCGTTGCGGCGCCGGGGTAGGAAGGATCATTATGCAGCTCTCCAGAATTTTTGGCGTTCTCTGTCTCTCCACCAATTTGGCGCTCGCGCCCCTCAACACCATCTTTCCAGATCTCTCGCCAGCTTTCGCCAAGGGCGGCAATGGCGGCGGTGGCGGTGGTGGTAACGGCGGCGGCGGTGGCGGTGGTGGAAGCGGCGGCGGCAGCCATGGCGGCGGCAGTGGAAGCAGCGGCAGCCATGGCGGCGCCGGCAGCAAGAGCAGCGGCGGAAAGGATAGCGCCAGCTCCAGCGGCAAGACGACCGGCAGCCGCAGCGCGAAGAGCTCGGGCAAGTCGGTCGAGGCCGGGAAGACGAAATCGACCAAGCAGACCGTCAGCACGAAAGGCGCGGCCAAGAAGACGACTATCGCCGCAGCGCCTGCGACTAGGCCCGCGAAGAAGCCCGCGGCGGAACTCGCGGGACTGAATTCGCTGAAGCGCAATTACCACGCGCTGATGAATACCGCGGACCCAAAGATGGCAGCGATCGCGGCGTACGCTACCGCTTACGCTCAGTATGAGCTGGCCAACGGGGTTGCCCCGCCGGCGGACGATCCTGTTCTCGGCGACGCCGCTCTGACGACAGCACTGGCTTCGGCGACCAAGACGGGCACGCTCAGCCCCGAAGCTTTGGCCTGGGCTAAGGACACGCTCGGCATCGGCACGGCTATCGGCACGATCGACCAGATGAGAGACGCGTTGGCGGCTGCGGCGCCGGTCGCGGAAGAACCAATGGAGGAGACCCCGACGACGGAGACTCCGGCAACCGAGACTCCGACTGGCGAAACCGCCGAGGGCAGCGAGACGACAGATCCTAGCGCAACCGCGGAAACGCCGGAAGCCGAGATGGGCAGCACGGAAGAAGTATCGGGAACGACCGAATCGGCGCCGGCTGTAGATTCAACCGAAACCTCGGCCACAGCAACGAGTACCGAGGCGACCGGCCTCTAAATCACCGGAAATGGCTAGCGTATCGGTTCGAAATCGGAATAGATTTCCGGGCCGATACATGGACCAAATTGTTAGCGCGCTTTTGTGCGTCTGAAACGAGGATCACGGGCAGGGTGTCGTGAGGAAACTGACGCGTGCCGTCAGACTCGCTTCCCGCCGGCAAGCAGTCGAAGCTGGTCTTCATCATGCACACCTTGCCGATAAAGCTCGATAATCAGGGCTCCGAGACGATCGGCTTCTCCGCCTGCTCTGTCGATATCGAGCCCGCTACACAGGGCTTCATGCACGCGCCTGCAAATATCGAGATCTGCGGAGGCGAGTGGTTCGTCACGCGTGCTGAAAAGCTTGTCTGACATCGCAATCAGCCCTTTTGGGATGCCGTGAATCGGTATTGTGCAAAAAGATAATTTCGCAGCCCTTGCTTCGCAAGATGGGCGAACGTCCGAAATCTGCACAATATGGGAGCCGCGGCAAGACGCGGCGCCGGGGTGGAGCTGAAATCAATCGGCGCCTCGGCCGGACGAAATAGGCGGGGCAGAAGATCTCTATTTGGCCGCGGGATCCTTACCGCCCTGCTGCGACAGGCGCAGCTCTTTCAGGCGTTTGGTCTTTTCCCGGCGAGCCCGCTGCTCCGCCTCGATGGTTTCCTTTGCGGCACGCTCGGTATTTTCGAAACGGTCCTGCCGGTAAGCCTTTGATGAGGGTTCACGTTCTCTTTTCATGGCCGCTAAACGCAAATCGACGAAAACGGTTTCATGATAAAACCGTTTTGCCAAAAAGCGGCGCGGCCGCCGGGCGCATCATCAGCGCCCGGCGACACGTCGGATCAGCCTTTGATAAAGGCGAGGATGTCGGGATTTATGATATCGGCATGGGTCGTGCACATGCCGTGCGGAAATTTCTCATAGACCTTGAGCGTCGCATTCTGCAAGAGCTTGGATGAAAGCAGCGCGGAGTCGGCGATTGGCACGATCTGGTCGTCGTCGCCATGCATGACGAGGCTCGGCACGGTGATGATCTTCAGGTCTTCGGTAAAGTCGGTTTCCGAGAAGGCCTTGATACCGTCGTAATGCGCCTTGGCGCCGCCGATCATGCCCTGGCGCCACCAATTGTTGATGACCGGTTCCGACACTTTCGCACCCGGTCGGTTGAAGCTGTAGAACGGGCCGGCGGGAAGGTCATGATAGAATTGAGCGCGGTTGGCCGCGAGCTGCCTGCGCAGGTCGTCGAAGACTTCGATCGGCAGACCGCCCGGATTGGCTTCGGTTTTCACCATGATCGGCGGTACGGCGCCGATAATGACGAGCTTGGCGACCCGGCCCTGCGGCTGGCCGTGGCGGGCCACATAGTGGGTCGCTTCGCCGCCGCCGGTGGAATGGCCGACATGGACGGTATTCCTGAGATCGAGATGCTCGACGACGGCTGCGGCATCGGCAGCGTAATGGTCCATGTCGTGGCCGTCGGCCACTTGGGTGGAGCGGCCGTGGCCACGCCGATCATGGGCGACGACGCGGTAACCCTTGTCGAGGAAGAAGAGCATCTGGGCGTCCCAGTCGTCGGAGCACAGCGGCCAGCCGTGATGGAACATGATCGGCTGGGCGCTCTTCGGCCCCCAATCCTTGTAGAAAATCTCGACGCCGTCCTTCGTTGTGACTGTGTTCATCTCATGGCTCCTTGTGGGTCGGATTGACTAAACAGGCTGCTGCAGGCGGGATTGGCAGCGCCAAGAGCGCCGTGACGCCGATGACGGGGTAGCAAAGTCGCGCCTGGGTATGGGAATCGACAGTATGATGATGTGCTTATTGAATGCCTCGTTCTACTTTATTGATATGACAGAAGTTTGCATGATCAGTTGCCAGGACGCTCAGTGCCCTGTTAACCGGCGACGGCGACGCAATTGGGCGGTCTTTGCCCGACTGCTTCGCGCTGCGACATTCCTTGATTACGGTAGCTCGGCAGCGCAGTGAAGGCGGCCGAGCTAATAGGCAATGTCCGCAATGAGCCACTTTATTCCGGTTCGTGCAATCTATACGTTCGGCTAGGTGTGTTTCGCCTTCGATCATGTTGTTCCGGATGCAGCGCGCTGGCGCTCACTTGAACGGGGATCGACTCCCAACCATCTAATCCTCACAACAACGCCATAGCGACGATCGCAACTGCGATTGTTTTGCCGGCGGCGGGACGGCCGTCTGCCGCCTGAGGATCAGAACATGGGTTACATGGATAAGGATATAGTGCCCCAGAATGACGGGGCGCTGATCGATGCCTATTCGCAATCGATCGCAGCGGCAGTCGACACGGTCGGCCCGGCGGTCAGCCGGATCGAGCGGGTGGGTGGCCGGCAGGGGCACGGGTCGGGCTTTGCCGTCTCGCCCGACGGCCTGATCATTACCAACAGCCATGTCGTCGACGACGCCAAGGTGGTTCGCATCACGACGCCTGACGGATTCGTCACCGAAGGCCGGGTGCTCGGCCGCGACATCGACACCGATATCGCTCTCATTCGCGCCAATGCCAGCACAGGGGCCTGGGCGAGGCTCGGCGATTCCCAGCGCCTGCGCAGGGGCCATATCGCGATCGCGATCGGCAATCCGCTGGGCTTCGAATGGACCGTCACTGCCGGAATCGTCTCGGCGCTCGGCCGATCGATGCGGGCGGCCAGCGGCCGGCTGATGGAGGATGTCATCCAGACCGATGCCGCGCTCAATCCCGGCAATTCCGGCGGGCCGCTGGTGTCTTCCGGTGGCGAGGTTATCGGCGTTAATACCGCCGTCATCCAGGGCGCACAGAGCATCGCCTTTGCCGTGGCATCGAACACCGCCAACTTCGTGGTGTCGGAGCTTCTCCGCTATGGCCAAGTCAGGCGCGCCTTCATAGGCATAGCAGGCGACACGATCGTGTTGCCGCGCCGGGTTGCGCTCGCGGCGGGTACGGTTCAAACGACATCCGTCCGCGTCCGCAGGGTCGAACCGGAGGGGCCGGCTGCAAAAGGCGGGCTGCAGGAGGGCGATTACATTCTCGCCATCGACGGTAACCCGGTCGGCGGCGTCGACGATATCGTCAGACTGATGGATGGCAGCAGGATCGGCAAGGAGACGGAAATCCTGGTGTTTTCCGTGTCCGGCCGGATCGAGAAGAAGATATTGCTGCCGATGGCGCGGTCATAACCATTGGCTGGTTTCATAGCACAATGAGCGCACGGATCGGCATTGCAGCTATCTCCACGCCCGCAGACCAGCCTGTCGGGGCTGCCTATGGAGATGGCGCTGATGCGAGCGTCTAGGGGTCGCGCAACCACCCAAGCAGGCCGCTGCGACAAAGGTATAACGCTACGTCAGGCGCTGACCGCCTCCGGCTCCGTCCCGGAAAAATCCACTGCCGCGAAGGCCGCCGCCAGTACCTCCGGCCCGGCACCGTTTTTTGCCGCGTCGGTGGAGAGGATCTGACGGTAGCGCCGCGCCCCGGGAAGGCCGGTGAACAGGCCGACCATGTGGCGGGCCACGTGCTGCAGCCGGCCGCCGGCGGCGATATGGCGCTCGGCATAGGCCATCATCCGGTCGCACAGCGCCTGCCAGTCAGGCTCGACCGCCGGCGCGCCAAAGAAGCGCCGGTCGACGTCAGCGAGGATCGCCGCGTTCTGGTAGGCGGCCCGGCCGAGCATGACGCCGTCGACATGGGCAAGGTGCTCGGCGCCTTCGTCGAGCGTGCGGATGCCGCCGTTGATGCCGATGAACACATCGGGCCAGCGCTGTTTCATGCGGTAGACGATTTCATAGTCGAGCGTCGGGATCTCGCGGTTCTCCTTCGGGCTCAGGCCCTTGAGCCAGGCCTTGCGCGCATGGATCCAGATCGCGTCGGCGCCTGCATCGAGAACGCGGGTGATGAGTTCCGGCAGCGCCTCTTCCGGCTCCTGCTCGTCGACGCCGATCCGGCATTTCACCGTCACGGGCGCGGTCGCGACCGCCTTCATTGCCGCGACGCATTCGGCCACCGTCTCCGGCGTCAGCATCAGGCAGGCGCCGAAGGTGCCCGATTGCACGCGGTCGGACGGACAGCCGACATTGAGGTTGATCTCGTCATAGCCATAGGGTTCGGCGATCTTCACCGCCTCGGCGAGTTTAACCGGATCCGATCCGCCAAGCTGCAGCGCCAGCGGATGTTCCGCGGCGTCGTGGCCGAGCAACCGCTCGCGCGGGCCATGGATGATGGCGTCGGCCACCACCATCTCGGTATAGAGCAGTGCTTCCCGGCTGATCTGGCGGTGGAAATAACGGCAATGCCGATCCGTCCAGTCGATCATCGGGGCGACCGCAAATATCGGCCTCTTGTCAGTCATCGACGGTCCATTGTTCCTTGTAGCCGCGGCGCCTCAATGTGGGCGCCCTGCAACGCCGCTCGGGCGAGGGCATCTTTAAGGGCGCATATAACACCTGGCATTGCGATCGACAAATCCAAGCGTGGCAAACAAAAACGGCGCTCCTTTCAGAGCGCCGTTCCTGCCGCCGAAGCGATAATCTAGCTTACGAAGCCGAGATGTTGACAGCCTTCGGGCCCTTGCCCATGCGGTCCGGCTCTGTGTCGAAGGTGACCTGCTGGCCTTCGCGCAGTGACTGGATGCCAGAAGCCTGCAGCGCGGAGATGTGGACGAAAACGTCCTTTGCGCCGCCGTCCGGCGTGATGAAACCAAAACCCTTGTCCTGGTTGAAGAATTTTACGGTGCCTTTGGTGGCCATTGGGATAGTCCTTTTCCCTTAGTCTGTGTTTATCCGCGCCCCCGAGAGGAAGCGGACGGCTTTAGCTTTCGTCCCGATTGGGGTTGGGGACGAAGGGTCAGTCGGAGAAGTCACGTACGGGGAAAGAACGTCTACGCAGGCGGGGATTCCCGCGCCCCCTTCCGGAAGGGAAGGGATTACCACATCAGTCCAGTCACCGGCATGCTAATGCCCGAGTGAGTGAATTCGTGCCAGCATTTCGGGCAAAAAGCAAGCGGCATTATTGTGGCATGACCTTCATAATGACAGGAAATCCCGAAGATTCAGATACTTAACAAAAAGTTAGCGCATCCTTGCGCCAATGTGCCAGATCGGGATTCCGTGCCGAAACGGGATGAGGGGCGCTTCGGTGGCCGGGCATGGATTTGCGGAGCGGCGATCGGAGCGGCAGGCCACATCGATCAGCCCTCATCGTGAAGAGAATCGCAGAGCCTGCCTCTGGTGTTCCTGGTACCGTCTTTGCTTCACACTCTCCCTAAGGTGCGGAGCCCGCGGGGCGAAGTCTCGAAGGACGGGGGCGGCCACCGGCGCCATTGCCTTGATTCTGCATAGGGGCTTTGTGGAATGCAGGTAAGGGAGTTGCGCGCCCGCCCTCGTGGTTCGAGACGGCCCCTTTGGCCTCCTCACCGGGAGGGCTCTCTTTTGGCGCCTGCGGTTTTACTGCGCATCCCCCAGCAGCGCACTCAGGCTCCAGGGATTATCGCCCTGCTGATCGGCGATGTCGTCGACCTTCCAGCCGCCATGCTCGCGGACCAGGGTGTAGAAGAGTGTCACCTCTTTGCCGTTTTCGAACTCCACCTCCACTTCGGCCCTGTCATCCAACACGATCGGCTGGCCGATCCTGACATTGCTTGCCTCGCCGTCCTGGCCTGCAATGACGGGATCGAAATCGACCGCGCCGACATCGCCCTCGGGCGTGTTGTCGAGATCGGCCTGGAGAAGCTTGTTCAGATGGTCGGAAAAGAAGATCGAATAGGGCGAGGGCGCCTCGGCGTCGCTCCTGTCGGTGTCGTAGCTGTAAAGCGCCTTGAGCAGCGCCTTCGGCGTCTTGTAGGTCTCCGCCAAGGCGGGCAGGGCCACGAACGCCGAGAAGGCGAGGGCGAGGACGACGGTGGGCAGACGCATGTAGGCTCTCCTCCGATGAGCAGAGAATCATAGCCGAAACGAGCATTGAGGTGGAGCCGCATTTTCGGAGGGCTTGGCGTGACCGTCGGCCCTGCAGACCGAAGGACGGCGGTCATGTTATGCCAGCTTGATGAGGCCTGCCTCTGTCGGCCTGAATCCGCAGCTGCGATAGAAGGAGGCGAGGTGCGGTTCGAAATCGGCGTGCAGCCATTCGGCGCCTCGCTCGCGGGCAATCGTCGTCGCCTCCCTGACCAACCGCGTCGCAATCCCTTGCCGGCGCATGTCGGGGTGAACGCAGGTATCGAGAATGAAGGCATGAATGCCGCCATCCCAGGCGACATTGACGAAGCCTACGAGCCTGTTGGCGTGATAGGCGCCAATGTGTGCGAGGCTGCGAGGCAGGATGCGGGAGAAGTCAGGTGCTTCCGGCGTGTTCCACGCTGCGGACCAGAGGCTGGTGAGTTCGGCGGGCGAGGGAAAAGGGTCGATGCGCAGTTCTGGCATGGCTGCTCCCGTTCGCTCATAGCTTCAGTTGCCGGGAGTGTTTTCCGACAATTTCGCCCGCTTCGCAACCGATCTGCCACATCGGTCCCGGACAGGAAGCGTGTCCCAGCAGCGTACAATTGACGCTTTGTTGACCGGATCCTGTTCCGGAACATAATAAGAACATCTAATCACTCGGCTGCGGAGAAGGCTCATGTGCGGACGCATATTCGTCAAGACCTCGCTTGAAAAACCGATCAGCAATTTCCCATTTGCGGTCAGGGGCGGGGATATCGACGGACTGGGAAATCGCTTTCCCCGATGGAATGGCGCGCCGTCGCTGGATTACCCGATCATCGTCAGGGACGTCGTGCGCGAGCCTGACATAACGGGTCCCATCTTCGTATCGGCACGCTGGGGTCTGCTGCCCTCCTGGGCCAATCAGGCGGCCGGCCGCCGCCGGTCAATGTCCGCTGCGAGAGCATCGCTTCCAACGGCATGTTTCGCGCGGCATATCGTTCGCGCCGGTGCCTAGTCCCGATCAACGGCTTCTTTGAGTGGAAGGACATTTACGGCACGGGCAAGAACAAGCAGCCCTATGGGATCGCCATGAAGGACGGCTCCGCCTTCGCGCTCGCCGGTATCTGGGAAAGCTGGAAAGATGAGAATGGCATTTCGATCCGCAACTTCGCCATCGTCACCTGCGAGCCGAACGAGATGATGGCGGAGATCCATGACCGCATGCCCGTTATCCTGCATCGCGAGGATTATGAGAGATGGCTGTCGCCGGAGCCCGATCCGAACGATCAGATGAGGCCTCTCCCGGCCGAGTTGATGACGATGTGGAAGATCGGCCGGGGCGTTGGCTCGCCCATGAATGACGGGCCCGAGATCATCGAGGAAGTCGAGGACGACACGGAGCCGACGCTGATCTAGGGCAAGTCAGGCAAAGGCGGTGGTGGTCCTGCCTCCGGAATTGCTCTGACACCGGCTCGGGCGGGAGCCATTCACGAAACCATGCGGCAAACACATCCTCACGAGGAGAGGGACAACGCATGCCAGACGATGCCGGAACGCTGTTACGGTCGTTCCTCAACAATGCCCTTCGCACACAGACGCAGCGCCGGATCCGGGATTTCGGCGGCTATGAGATCGGCAAGCGCCGGCGACCTGATTTCATCGATGCGATCGCAGACGAGGTGGCGGAATTCCTCTGCACCTATCTCGACATCAAGGCGCACGGCCGATCGGCAAAGAGGGAAGCCTTAATTCTCGGCGT
>NZ_JBOBHU010000031.1:0-63997 GCF_050587665.1 Rhizobium sp. Nf11,1
GAGCTCCTGGGACTATTCCTTGCGATTAGAGTGTAGTCTCCGATTCCCCTCACGGGCCAAGCCTCGTGACCTGAGGGCGGAGCTTCGTAATACGCGCCGCCGATGTGGTTCGAGATTGCCGTAGGGCCAATGGATTTCGTAGGCGCTACCGGGAAAAGGTGTGCGTAGAAAAACGCATGTTGATCAAAAACGACTGGAATAGATTCCGGCTTGCCGCTTAGGCCAATAGGCACGAGAGAGGAGAACAACGTATCGTTCGGCTCAAACGGTACAGGTTTATCATGTGAGAGATGTCGGCCCAAGCGAGCCTCGATACGATCTAGGCGCGTAAAGATGCCTTCCTTAAGCTCAGCGAGGAATGGCGAGAAAAGAGGATCAAACCAATCGAGACAGGTTGGATTGGCGACGATCAGAAGCTGCATCTCGCGCCAGTCGTGTATGATGACTTCAATCCGACGTCTCGGATCCGGACTCGACTCCTCAGTCAATGCACGTGCAAGGCTCTGAAAGGCGCTTCTGCTGTCCGAGGTCGTAGCGACGACCCATTGAGTGAGGCGAATATCGAATTGGAGAACCTTTCTGAATTCTTCGCGAATTTTTCGCTCCGTCAGATTGGCTGTGGCCTTGCACTGGATGCCAATGGGCCTGTCCAAATCCCCATCCCGATAGCCGAAGATATCGACGCCGAACTGCTTGCTCGGAGGACTGATTTTCATTTCTGGGTGCTTGTAGTGCAGAGCGAAGAGCTCGCGACATTGAATTTCGAATCGATCGCCGTTAGTCGGCTTTCTGATTTCTGCAGTAGGACGGAGAGACATGGCAACCAGCGGCAAAGTTTCAGCGGATGCGCGGATTAGTAGTCGGTTCTGCTTTCGGAATAGCTAACTCTGCGGGCCCCACTACCATCGAAACCATGTGGAGAACGCTTCTATTTGGCTACCCGCGGAGAATGGACGCGTTAAAGTAGAGCATGAAGCACCACACAGAGAAGAGACGTGACCTGGTTCAGATTCATTCATGCCGCTGACCTTCATCTAGGGAGCCCTTTCCGAGGCCTCTCGGTAAAGGATGAACAGCTCGCTGCGCTCTTCTCGAGGGCGACCAGGCAGGCTTTAACGCTGCTGGTCAGCCGTGCGGTCGAACTCGCCGTCGACTTCGTGGTTATTGCAGGAGACGTCTATGACGGGGACTGGAAGGACAACAAGGTTGGTCTGTTCTTCAACCGCGAAATGGGGCGGCTGCAGCGGGCGGGAATTCCAGTCTACCTGCTACGTGGAAACCACGATGCTGCCAGCGTGATTACCAAGACGATCAGGCTGCCCGCCAACGTGCACGAATTTACAACGAGCAAGCCCGCTACCTTCCTCATCGAGGAAAAGAAGATTGCTCTCCATGGACAGGGTTTTTCAGACCGGGCGGCATACGAAAATCTAGCCATCGGCTATCCTTCGGCAATCGCAGGCTGGTTTAACATAGGGGTTCTGCATACCTCGATGACGGGGCGCGAAGGCCATGAAGCCTATGCGCCGTGCTCGATCGACGATATGCGCTCGCGCGCTTACGATTATTGGGCGCTGGGTCATGTCCATGAATTTGAGATAATTGCTTCCGATCCTCTGGCTGTCTTCCCGGGTAATCTCCAAGGTCGAAGCATCCGGGAGCAAGGCGCAAAGGGTGCAGTGCTTGTCACTGTTGATGATGGCATTGCGACCGTTGATCGCCTTATCGTGGACAGTGCCCGATTCATCTCAATCGGCATCGAAATCAGCGAGCGAGACCTCGATGTGGATGTATTGAAGCGGATCGAGGAAGAAGCGACCCGGATGTTAGCGGAGTTCGACGGCAAGCCAGTTGCCGCACGCATCCAGATTTCTGGGACCTGTGCGTTCTATGACGACTTGGCGCGTGATCGAGCGCAATGGCATGACGAGGTGCTGGCTGCCTGTCAGCGGGCCTATAGTGACATCTGGATCGAAAAACTAGAGTTGCGGCTCGTCCCAACGCTGGCCGCCGCTGAGAACTCCTTTGCGGGAGTTGAACTTCTCAAAGCGCTAGAGGCTCATGGGGATGACGCCATCCATGTCGATGAGATATTGAAGGAAATCTTGCCGAAAATGCCAGGGGGACTCGCCGCCAACGACAGTCCGCTTGGGGCGACCAATCTGGAACTGCTGAAAGAGGCCCGGGAACTGCTTCTGGCACGCATGGCGGTAGCGGGCTGAACCATGCGCTTCGATAGGCTTGATCTTCTCCGCTACGGATCACTTTCGGACCGATCCATCCCATTTCGGCCGGATGCCAAGTTGCACATCGTTTACGGGCCGAACGAGGCGGGCAAGTCCACCATGCTGCGTGCCCTATCCGACCTCTTGTTCGGCTTTCAGAACGAGGTCGCAGGACTGCACAAGTTCGAGCCCTCTATTCTCAGAGTTGGCGCGAGCCTGACCCGACGCGACGGAGGATCGATAGATTTCCGGCGCAGGAAAGGCCGCAAAGCTACGTTGGTCTCCAACTCGGAACAAGAGACAGCTCTCGCGGATGATATTCTTTCTCCCTTTATCGGCGGGGTGAACCGGTCAGTCTTTGAAAAGGCGTTCGGAATGGATTCCACCAGACTCCGTCAAGGGGGCGAGGAGATGGCGACAGGCGATGGCGAAATCGGCCGCCTCCTGTTCTCGGCCGCGTCCGGACTAACGGGGCTCACTCAGTTGCGTAAGAGCTTGGACGGTGAGGCTGACGCGATCTTCTCTCAGCGAAAGTCGAAGGACCGGGCCTTCTATCAGGCGCTCGATCGTCACGAGGCTGCGCGGCAGTCCGAGAAGGTTCATGAACTCCGTTCGCCCGACTGGAAGCGCCTTTCTGATGAAATCCGTGAGGTCGAGCACCAGTTGGAAGAGCTGGCGCATGCCCGTCTACGAACGAAAACGCGTCTTGATCTTCTACAGAACCTACGGACGCTGGAACCGCTTCTGACCGATGTCGATGTCGAGTTGGCCGGACTGGCGGAATTTGACGAGATCGCTGCAGTTCCGAAGGAAATCGAGCAACAGCTTGAAAAACAACTGGAGCGGCTCCAGCAACTTGCCACACGACAGGCTGCCTCCCTCGAGACGAGCGAGCGCATTCGGGGCGAGTTTGAGGCACTGCAGCTCGATCCTGCCGTTTTGAAGCAGCGCGACTTAATCCACGAACTCCTCACGGAAAAAGTGGCGTATTCTCAAGCGAAGGCCGATTTCGCGAGAGTCCGCGCAGAGGTGGCGGATTTCGATCTTGAGCTTGCCGGTCTCGGTCGAAGAGCGGGTCACAGGGGTTCGGTCGAAACACTCATCCAGTCGCAGCCAACCGATGCTCAAATCAATCGTCTCAACGGTCTTATCCGCGATGGCAACGAGCTGAAACGCGTCGAGACGAGCCTGCGGCAGCGCCTGGAAGACCAGAGGTCGGAGTTCACCCGCATGCAGCGAACCGAAAACGTCGGTACGCTTCAGGATGTCAGGGCTCTGCAGGAACGCCTTGATGCCCTCCAGCCAGATATCCGATCGATGGAACGGATTGACGAGATCGACACCGCGCTAGCAAGGGCATACCAGGATATTGGCGAGGCGAAGGCTCGCCTGGCTCCTCCGGTCGAGGATATCGAAAGCGTTCTCAAGCTTCCTCTTCCTGACGAAGTTGAGTTGGAGAAACATCGCCCGAATCTTGTTGCAGCTTTCGACCGTCTGAAACGTGCCCGGGAAAAGCAGGCAGAGCGGCGCGTGGAGCGTGAGGACGTAACACAGCTCATCTCGGACCTCGAAGATGATCGGCACCTCATTACGCGTTCGATGATCGAAGAGGCGCGGGCTGTTCGTGATGAGGCCATTGTGGGACTTCAAACCGGCAAGCTCTGGGACGATGCATTGCCCAGGCTCGTTCGCGAGGCGGACAAGCTGTCGGACGGTGCACTTTCGCAAGCTGAGCGAACCGCCCACCACTCGGAGCTAACGCTCAGGTTGGCACGAATCGATAGTGCCATTGGTGCCGGAGAGCTTGAACTCGATGTCGCACGGGATCACCAGGATGGTGTACTGGCCGCGTTTTCGCGACTTTTCGATCATGCAGGAATTCCTGTTCTCGATATCGATCTGATGGGCAAATGGCTCCGCAGCATCGATGCCATCGCCAAGAGGCGGGAGAGCGCCCGGGACTTGGAAGATCAGCTTCGCATTCTTCAAAGCCGGAATCTCCAAGTCACATCTGAACTCGCGAGCATCGCAACCGCTATCGGGCTCAATGCCACGCTTGCCGGTCCGATTTCGTCGAATGTCAGGCTAGTGGAGGCAAAGCTGGCCGAACTGGCGAAGGCATGGGATGAGAGGCGTATGGTGCGCGCCCGGCAGGAGACACTCGAGAGGGACATTGCTGACGGTGAGCGCAAGATTGCTGCCTTGGCTACGAAAGTTGATGAGTGGCAATCCCAATTCGCTGAAACATGCGTTGCTTTCGGGCTCGATAATGCTCCAACCCTGGAGATGGCGGAAGCGGCAATCCAAGTCTGGAAAGAAATCCCACGCTGCTATGCCGAAAGACAGAACAGGCAGCGTCGGGTGGACGGCATGACACGCAACATCGAGCAATTCGAGGAGAAGCTGTTGAGAGTATGCAAATCGATCGGCGACGATCTTTCCAGACTTGCTCCGCTGCTCGCTGTTGATATCCTCCATAAGCGAATGACCGACGCACAATCCGCCGAGGATCGTGACCGACATCTCGCTGCCTCCCGGGAGCGAGTATCCGGTGAGCTTCACCAGATAGCCGAAGAACGCAAGTCGATCAGTCAGGATGTAGCGGCTCAGTTGGCTCGCCTGAATTTGGAGATGGACGGCAAGACACTTCTCGAGCGTCTCGGAAGGCGTCGTGCCGTGGTCGAGAAGCTCGACGACAGTCGGCGGAGGCTGTCGCTTCATTCGAGAGGCATCAGCGAACAAGACATCCGGGTGAAACTGAACGACTTCGAGCGCGTCGCCGCCGATTTGGAGATCGAGGCGCTGGTGGCCGAGGATACTCAACAGTTCGACATGTTCGGCAAGCTCAAGGGAAGACTCGCTGAACTGGCATCGACAAAAGAGTCGCTTGAAACAGGAATGAGCGCGGAGCAGGCTGCTTTCGACAAGGCATCTGCAGAACAAGAGACAAAGGATCTGGCCCGTCAGTGGGCTGTTCTGAGGCTCGCCTCGAAACTGCTATCCACCTCTTTGGAACGCTATAGAGAGTCACAGGCGGATCCGCTGCTCGCGCGCGCAAGCGAGTACTTCTCCACCTTGACGAACGGCTCCTTCGTTCGGTTGGTGCAGGAATTCGACGATCAGGATGCGATAAGGCTCAAGGCAGAACGAGCCGACGGCGAGCGGCTCCCGACGAAAGCGCTGAGCGAAGGATCCGCAGATCAGCTTTACCTCGCCTTCCGGTTGGCCTTCATCGAGGACTTCTGCAGCCGCAACGAGCCACTGCCTTTCATAACAGACGATGTTTTTCAGTCGTTCGATGACGAGCGCAAGGCTTCCGGATTGCGAACTCTGGCATCAGGAGGGGAGGCGTTCCAGCCAATCCTGTTCACACACGAGGGCAAGGTCGTCGAAATCGCATCCGAGCTACTGGGACGTGACGTTGATATCATCAGATTCGAGCGCGTCGCTGCCGCGTCAGGCTATTGATCTGTAGGACCAACAACGTTGCAGTTGATCTGCAACAACGCATCGAGATCGCCTACCAGAGATCTTGATATCGACGCAGGCTTCTCGGAACTGGCGTTCATTCTAGGAGTGCCTTGACGGGAGCCTCAAGCTTTTCCCTTGAAGCGGCCAGGAGCTTCTTTTTCGTCTTATAGGAGGCGCAGAATTCTTCGAGCAGCTTGAGATCGTCGGCCATGTCGTTCGGCCTTGGCGCCGGTATGTCACGTCCGTAGGACATGTCATGACCTGAGCGCTCTGAGACCTGCTTCATCGCATGGAAGATCGTTTTATAATCGTTGTCGTCGACCCCTACTTCCCTAAGCCGTTGAGTCATCACATCGGGAACGAAACGGACCACCGTCCTGTTTAAGACAAGCTCCTCGACAGCACGTTCCCAAGTTTCCCGAAGATCCGAATAGAAGTCCTTGACCAATCTGCGATAACTATCGGTATCGTAGTCCGTCAAAGCTGCATTCGCCTTCGCGCGCTGTCTGAGGTCGGCGATTCGAACGTTCAGGTCGGCGATCCAAGGCTCCCTGTCTTCCTCAATGACGCCAAATCCGGCAGCGTCCGTCTTTCGAATGACAGTCTTAACAAGCGGAGTCCGTTCGCCGACCCTGGCGGCCTCGGAAACGATCTCGTTGAAGAATACAATGTTGTGCGTGAAGAGGACTACCTGTCGACCTTTCGCTGCCTCGGCAACCAAGCGCCTGGCAACTCGACGCATCCGTATGTGATCGAGAGACGACACCGGATCGTCGATGATCATTCCGTACTTCTCGCGGTCGTCCCCGATTTCGGCGAGGAAGCATGCCAGGGCGAGGGCTCGTTGTTCGCCTTCCGACAGAATCTGATTATTCTTGACGTGCTTGACGCCCTTTAGGCCGATCGAGAAGAGGTTCTGACCGCCCGAGCTCGTTTCCTGGAGCTGGAAGGGTATGTGCTGAAGATCAAGAACTTCGATCTCGCTCTGGATACGCTTGTTGAATTCGGCAGTCACCAGTTCCTTTCGGAGAGCAGTAATCTGAGTGGAAACCGCACGCGTGTTCACGAGCTGCAGGCAACGCCGAATGCACTGCAGTGCTGATAGGTCATCGCGGCGCTGTAGCATCGATGGAAGATTGGCTGCGAACGTGGTCCGGTCACGCAGATCTGCCAGTCGCGCGCGCTTCTCGTCCAGCCTCATGGCATGGGTTGCCGATTGTGTCAGATCTTCCGCTTCGGCCTCAAGCTGACGGTAATCGTTACGGACAATCCCCAAAAGCTCCGAAAGATCATGAAGTGCCGGTATCTCGGCAACACCCGACGCCAGTGCGTCCCGACGCGTTCCCAGGTCGCGCACGGCATCAACGAGACGCGCCGCCACGCCTGCGCGGGCTCCGTCGAGTTCTGCATAGGTGGCAAAGTTCTCGGAAATGACGTGATCGGAAGGAATCGCTAGGTTTCTCAAGGCTCCAAGCAATTCCTCAAGCTGCTTCCTCGTCTCCTGCGCCAAGCGCGACGCCTCGCTGCTGATGAAGTCGTTGAAACGACCAATCCTCGATGCGCCCGCCTCACTAAGCGGTTCCTGGCAGAGAAGGCAGAGATCACCTTCGACTGCAGGAAGGCCCTCATCCGATTGCTCGCCGGAGGACACGGCGAACGCTCTCGCAGCCTCGAAGAGGATTTGCCACGCATCTGTCCCAGTGTTCTTGAACGGCTCGTTGGCGAACCTCTCCGTTGCTGACAACCGAACCGCTTTATCCGCCTCAATGCAGGCTGCTCTGGCGGCGGCAAGCTTGACCTGAAATTCATTGGACAATGCCTCTTCGAGACCTACAAGGACTTCGTCGATCCTTCCTAGCAGCGCGACCATCCGCCGCCGAGCGGCTGCCATTGCCACCTGGTCTGTTGCCAACTCGCGCTCAAGATCCACGAGCTCGCCCCGTTCCGTATCCGACAACTCGGCGAGGGTGTTCAATTCGTCGGACTTCGGCAGGTCAGTCGTAGTGGGATCAAGCCGAGCGAGCATCGCGCTCACGGAGCTTCCGGGCGAGTAGCCAGTGGAAAAAGGCACCGAGATTCGTGTGATGGACGTCTTTTCGTCCATCGCGAATCCTTGCGAGAGACGCTGGCAGATCTCGCCATGATGCTCGAGGATCGCAATCTCTTTGGGAAGATACGCAACCCTGTTCTTATTATCAACGTAAAGGCGGGCATTGCCGCTGTCGAAAACGGAAATCTGTTGCAGCACTCCTGGAGAAGCAGTCTGCGGATCCCACTCCAAGACTATGGGCTCGTCATCTCCCACTCGGTAGCGCACCGTCACCTTCCGAGCATTGCCGCTTTCGGCGAACACGTTGCCTCGCAGATCTTCAGCCGCAAGGCTCCGGCATAGCCTTTTCGCGATACGGGTGTAGCCGCTTTTGCCGCTCCCGTTTTCGCCGTACACGAGAGTGATCCCAGCGGGCGCGAAACGAAGCTGTTGATTTGGGGCGAGGCGATCGATGTTCTCGACCGGACCCAACTGGAGGATCGCGGTACGACGCGTTTCGTTTGAAGATATTCCCAGATGGCCTCCATCGAGGCATTCGCCTTCGACCAACTCCTCGCTCGATCGGGCTGCGGCGATGACATTCTTTCTGATTGCCACCAGATCATCGTCGCTCACGGCGTAGTCCGATGCGGCGGCGACACGCCTCAAGCTGTCACGTGTCCAACGATCCTGGTCGCTTGACCATTCCAAGAGAGTCTTCGCCAACACGCCCTCACGGCCACTTCATTGATGATTGTGAGACGATATGCAGATTCGCGGTAAAGTAAAATTGCAAGGCGTGAAGCGAGCGTGGAAATTGTGGAAGCGGGCTGAAAAAGGTCAGGCACCTCAATTCGTCCAGGCAGTTGTGTCGTCCCTGGCCATGATCCGATCGATCTCGGCCTCGGCCTTTTCTGGTGCCTGAAGAGCCAAGGGCGCGGGATCACGACTGGCTCGACATCTTCCCAACGCAAGGCGCCGGGCTTGCATACTGGACGGCTATCGGTGCGTAGGGGCAAACAAGGTGAGCTATGGCGCTCAAGGTGGCAGCCTTTCGGCTACCCGCATCCGGCACTTATCTAGTCGCTGCCGCCGCTCGTGGGCTGCCACACAAGCAATCCAAGGCTCGAAAATACCGGCATTATGGAGCAAGTGCCACAAACCGGCGAACCGCAGGGACGACGGTTGCATAAGGTGAGATCACAGGTACATTCAAACGGTATCCCTAACGAGGTGCCAGCATTGACCAGCGTTCCGAGCCTTGAGGAAATCCAGTCTCTCGAAGAAGCCCTTCACCGCCCAGAGATAAGGCGTTCCAGGGAAGCCGTCGAAACGTTGCTCGCCGATGGGTTTGTGGAATTCGGAGCATCTGGGAGCGTATACGACCGAACAGCCATCATCGATCTTCTCGCGCAGGAGAGTGGTACCGATGAAGGCGACCTTCGAACAGCGAACTACGCCCTGAAGCCTATCTCGAACGACGCTGTGCTTCTGACCTATGAGACGGAGCGCTCGTATCTGGATGGGTCAAAGCGCTGTGTGCTGCGAAGCTCCGTCTGGAAGTATGACGGGCTCAAGTGGCAGATGTTCTTCCATCAAGGTACGGTCAGGTCGTAAACGCCGCCTTAGATGACTCGACTCTCGGTTGAGGGCCTGGTATGGGTCCTGCATGTTCAGATCGATACGAATAGAGCGCTGACCCCTTTGCTTCCGTCTCTCGCGACGGAGCTGTCCGCTTATGTCTCGCGTATCGAACGGAATTCTGAACATGTTGCAAAAGCCAACCGCCATCCTGAGGCCGAACACCTACGACCCCTTCTCCGCTGGAGACCGGAGGTTCGAAATACGACCGTTGCGCCTGGCCTGACCCGAAAGACGGATTCGGACAGCATCCGCTACTGCGCCCGGATGGCCGCGATCTCGATCCAGAAAAGGTCTGGTCTCTCACCGAGGACGACGCCTACGGTCTCTTCGTCGACTTCCGCTGGGCCGACAACGGTGGCAATCCGTATTGCCCGCGCTGCGGATGCCTGGAGCCATATAACATCCGGCGGCGACGCTTCCGATGCTCGGAGCCGGAATGCCGCGCCGAGTTCTCGGTGACATCCGGGACTGTCTTCGCCAACCGGAAACTATCGTTCAAGAAGATCATCATGGCGATCTGGGAGGAGATCACGACCGCCAAGGGCATGGCGGTGCTCCATCTGAGCCGCAAGCTCAACGTCCAGTACAAGACCGCTTATGTCCTGTTGCAGAAGCTCCGTGAGGCCGTCGGCCTCCGCCGAAAAACGGTTAAGCTTCAAGGCATCGTGCAGATTGACGGGAAGTACGTCGGCGGCGTCCTCCGCAAGGCCAACAAGAAGGAAGAGCGAAAGGACGGGCGGAAGAAAGAGAACCAGAACGGCAAGCGCATGTGCGTCCTGGCGCTGAGGGAGGCGAACCGACACGCTCCGAACCGCACTCTCACGCGGGTGATCATGGACGAGAACGGCAAGGATGCCTGGGCGGCCGTCGCCAAGCATGTCGATCCGAAGGCGCTCCTCATCGCTGACGAGCACAAGGCGTACGATGATCTCATCGGTCTTGTCCAGTTGACCCGCGTGAACCACAGCCTTCAATACCAGGAGGACGACGGTACGAACTCGAACGTGATCGAAAGCTTCTTCAGCCGTGTCGAAAAGGCTTACAAGGGCATCAACCACCGCTTCTCGACGAAATACCTCGACTGGTACATGGCGATGCTGTCGTGGAAGGAGGACACGCGCTACATGGGCCTGCGCTGGCAGTTCGCCGATCTCCTTCGGACGATCACCTCAAGGCCTACGTCGCGAAACCTCTGCGGGTATTGGCAATGTGCTGCCCAGAACATCCTTGACCAGGTTTGGCTCCAAGGCGAACCGCCAGACTAGCGGCTGATCTCCCAGAGGTGGCGACGGCCATCCTCCGCGGTGCCTGCCTGTCGAACCAGTCCCTGCTTCACCAAACCGTTCAGCGTTGCGGAGAACCTGCTCGTAAGGGCGGATTCCACCCGTACTGCTTCGCTCCCAAGGTCGGCCTCGCTCGCGAACCGCTCGGCGATTTCAGCCGTTGTCGTCGGCTTTCCTAAGCGGCGCAGGATGTCGAGCACGATGTGACGGTTGTTCTTGCCCTTGAGAAGTTCGGTGACGCGACCGCTCGCCGTTTCTCGGGACGAGGCGCGGCGTGCCTTCGAAGGCGGCGCAGCCAGTTCGAAACCGGGATCGTAAACCCTGATCACCGTCTCGAATGCGGATTTCTGAGCTGCGAGGACGACGATCTCGCGCCGCAGCTCTTCCATCTTGCCGTCGATCTCGACCAACTTCGCTTTCAATTCGTCTTTGAGTTCCACCATACGCAACACTCCCGAGGTACCCTCAGGAGATAGCATCAGACTTCATCGGAATCTTGTGGCACTTGCTCCATAATGCCGGAAAATACTGGCCCAATGTCAGTCCCACAGAACCGTCGAGCGAATTTGCTGCTGACTTGGACGCGCATCATTGAGCTGCAAATGGCGAAATCGAAGGCGTCAGCGACGCGCTGCCGCTCCCGCTGCCGAATGTCCGTGGCTACGAGCTAAAGGCCCCGAGGGATACCCTTGACGCGGTGGTTTGCGCCTGGGTCGGAGCATGCGCCCTTGACGGCAAGGCGATGCCATACGGTGACAGGGACGTCCGCGATCCGGGTACCGGAACCAACAACCCTGATCAATGGTCGGCCATTGACAGTATTCGAAGACTCGCGCTTTGCCTCTCTCTGGTTGTGCAGTCAAAGGTATTGCGATGAGCAAGACAGAAGCGATAACTGCGGTTACGTGGCGGCCTATCGCCGTTCTTCCGAGCGTCGATGTCCACACGACAAGGCTCGGTGGTGCGCACATCGCGCTCATCGGTTCAACCGATTCCCGCTACCGAACTTGCATCGAGACAAATCAGCACCTGAAAGGATTCCTTGATAGTTTCACCGGAAGCCACGGCGAAGCCATACGGCCGAGCTTGATCGTGATCAGCAGTGAATACGAGGGCAAGCCGCTTTCGCATGCGATCGCCAGCTTCAGAGACATCGTAGTCGCCTCTGTCGTTCTTGACGTTCGCGTGGTCAGCGTCCTTTCCCATAACAACCGCGGCCCGTTTTATTCGAGCTCGTTCGACAATTATCCTTGGATGATTTCCGATCGCGAGGATAGGCTACACGCTATAACGCCTGCGTTGTCCGCGATTCACCGTTTGAAGGACTTCCGCGGTCTTGCTTCGCCCGCTGTCCCTATCCACCGGATCGATAACGGCCACGTTCATGAGGGTCTGTTCAAAGGACTCTACAGGTTGTGGGAACGGCAGTTCATCGACGAACAGGATGAATGGGAGCCACGTTCAATCCTGAGGTCGCTGAACATGGCGACCGCCGCCATGCAGGTTCCAACCACAAGCATCGTGGAGACGCTATTCGACTGGGGTCGGGTGATCGCGCTCTGGGTCAGCGCGTTCGAAATCCTTGTTCATCCAGGCGGCAGCGAGCGCGCCGACGAGGCAAAAGTCCTCAAGCGAGATCGAGTGGCGTCGCGGTAAGCTCGAAGAGGTCGTCTACCCGATTAAAACCGGAAGGAAGGCGCCGGAAGATCATACCCTCGCCGAACTGCTATATCACCGCCTCTACAAGCTCCGGAACGACTACCTACATGGGAATCCCGTCGACACGGGTGGGTTCTACATGGAGAACGGAACCTCAGTGTTGTCGTTCCCGGCAGCTCTCTACCGCATGGCATTGGCCACAAAGGTACCTCCTGAGGATCCCGTAACGCATGAGGAGGTGAATGCGGGTCGTCGATCCATTGACGAATACAGCCGCTATTACAGAACGACCCTATTCCAGAATAGCTGCGAGGAGTGCCTGCTGCGGGCCATGGACTCCGATATTTTGAAGTAGGGCACGCGTGCGAAAATCGGCGAGCCTCATATGTGCCGCGTTCACGCCCAGCCGTCACGAACGAACTGCGCGAGCCTTTGCCATCTCCTAAATGGACTTCTGCCTGGGGAGGGATGATCTGTGACAGAAGACGAATACGACCGCCTAGTTGAACTATCCATGGAAACGATGATGAAGACTGGATTCCATTGGTTCCAGCATCAATTCATCACAGTTCCTCACCATCTGTTCGCAGCCAGCATCCTGCGGGCTTGTGCGAGCATCGACCGTGCCGCGCCCGATATCGGAACGGACCTGCTGCGCGAACTATCCTCCATTGGCGGCCGGGACCGTCACGAACCGCACTACGAGCAGCTCTTGCAGAAGCTTAGCGAGATACTCGTGATCGAGCGTATCGTCTCCGCGTCATGGCCCATGGGGACGACATTCGAGCATGAACCATCGGCGATAGCTGGCGGCCCGCGGCCGGAACTTCTCGTGACTACACCTACGGGCAGGCTCGTTGTCGAGGTCAAGACGCCATCGCTGTTGCAACACATCCGGAATCGGGCACACAACCGGACGCAGTTGCCTTACCGCGGTGGATTGTCGCGCGAATTGGCAGGAGCTTCTGCCGAAGGCGGGGTGACACTCCCACGCGACAATCCAATCCTGGACTTCCTCAGAGATGCCGAGAGGAAGTTTGCGGGGTTTCGCGTTGATCCCAATACCGCGAGCCTGCTGGTGATCGTGTGGGACGATCACATCTACGAACCGATCTCGACCCTCGTGAACCAGGGCACCGGGCTACTCACGCCGAACTCGTTCGCAAAGCGTCCGGACGGCCAGGCTCTAACCTTTCCGAACGTTGATGGCGTGGTGGCGATCCGTCATATGCATTACTTCATTGCTGCATCACGGGACGTATGGATGGATTGGCGATCTCATGCCATGGATTTCGGCATCGATGGCGATGTCCCGAATGTCAGCTTTGACCTGTCGAACGGTCGAGCGTTGCCGCAACCCGTCCTGGAGCGTCTCCGGGCAACGCCCCATGAAGATCCCAGACTGAAGATTTTTGCCGAGTATAATCCTCAGGATCTCGTCATCTGGGTACCGCATTCCAGCTCGCAACGGTGACCGCCGATTCGCAGCCGTTCTCCGCACGGATCGCGTGGATGAAGTCGCGCCCACCGCGCGTCACCGTGGTGACGGTGGCTGAACCGTCGCAGTCCTGCTTACCATTGCGAACTCGATAGCGGACTGGGAAACGGCTGTCGCCGACGCTAAGGACGTCGATCAGCGCAATTGGTTCAGACAGCGATCTATAGAAGCCTGTCAGCGCCTGTGGACTGAACGCTCCCCTCTTGGTCTTTTCCGGAACGACGAAAGTCGACGCAAGCGAGAGTGTGCCGCTATGGGCGTACCTCGCCATAGTTGCGCTGGGCAGAGGACATCGCTCTAGTCAGCCTCCGCTGAAATTCGCTCTCGATCTCTTCCAGGGGATTCGAGCACCACTCCTTTGGGAGTCCTCGTCTTACGCTATCGTTCTTGAGTGGCTCATAGAGTTGCTTCATGTAGTCGAAGAACTCCTGTACGCGCCGTTTCCTCAACGACATCCTCTTCAGGGTATCGCGCTCCGCGTAGATGGCAGTAGTCAATCCCTTCAGACTGTCCCACGTCTGTCGATCCGAGATGAACGTGTCCATCATCGCGTTCTCGAGGAACATCATGTCCCCGATAAAATGTCGGATTATGTATCCTCCGAGACGGCTGACGATGAAGCTGGCTTCGAAAGACGGCGGTGAATGCGAGACAGTGTGCAGGAAACGCATCTTGCAAAGGTCTTCGATAACCTTGAGGGCGATATTGTCCCCATAGCCCAGTTCACGAAGACATCTTTGGATCTCTGTCCCTTCGAGATACCGGAACGACCGGTTTGCACTGAACGCGACGATCGCACTGAGGATGTACAAGCGCATGAGCTGCGCTTCGGTCTTTGCCAGCTTGGCGTCGAAAGGGTTTCCGATGACCGAAAACTCTTCGTAGTACACCTGCTGGTTCCCAAGCATAATCGCACGCAATGCTTCATGTTGAGGCATCACGTACTTTCCAGTCGTTTGGTATATACGCAGTGCCTTCCCAGATGCTGTCCAACCCGACTGAAGAAACTCGCGCGTCATTCTCAAGGCGTGGCGTATATCGGACGTGGCGAGGACTTCGATGAGGTTCCCGAGTTCCGTTCCCAGTACCGAGGTCTGAACCAGATCAATTACGGTAGACAGGCTGGCGACCTGAACCTCGGCCCCGTTTTCGGCTGTAAAGCGTCCTGTCTGTCCTTCAAGAAGCTGGCGCGCGACGAAAAAACGTTTCGAAAGCACAGCCTGGATGTTTGGTGGGTCAATGACGATCGGATCAAAGTCAAATGCATCAAACAGAGGGTTCGTCCGATTGTTGACAAACGTTGCCTCGCGCATAGAGCAGATCAAATTGATCTTCGTTGTCTGTGCAAACGCCATCGCATCTGCAAAGACTGCAGCCTGATCACCGTCATTCTCGACCTGGTCGATGTTGTCGATCGTTACGAAAACGGGCGCACGTTCAGCCGCATAGCGGATGATTTTTTCGACGTACGGCCGGGTCGCCGTATAGTCCGTCATTAAGAGATCAGAGACGCGCCGCTTTCTCTCGCCCTCATCGTTGGCTAATAGGAAAAGCGGCCCTCGGAAAAGCGCATCAATCTCTGTCTTGTATGCGTGTTGAATGCACCGATCATAACTCGATAGGAAAGGATCCGCCGCGATCAATTGCTTTATCTGTTCGAGGATGAATGTGATCGGCGATTCACCCCGCGTGAACGGTTTGAAGTCGATCCTCATCCAATGGGGGTAGGGACGCGCATTATCAACCGCGAATACATCATCGGAGCTCACTCGTCGCGTAAACTCGAGAAAGGTCGTTTTTCCGGCTCCGACCTGCCCCAACACAAGGATTGCGATCGGACGAGCGCGAGTTGCCGCTTCCGCGATCAGCCCACTAACCTTGATCCCTTGCTCCGATTTCAATGGGCGAAAAGCGGCACGATTGGTCACATTGTCGCGACGAGCAATATGCATCCCGATCCGGGTATCAAACCGTATGCGCTCTGGGGTGCGCACGTAGCACTTTTCCAGCAAGTCGGTGCTAGTTGTAACGATGTCCTCGCTGAATGCTGTGGTGATTGCATCCTCTATGAGTGGGAAGAGGCTGTGCCGGCTGATTTTGGAAAAGCTCGTCGTGAAGAAGCGGTTGAGGCGACGGTCCTCGATCTGATTTTCAAGTCGTCCCAGGAGTTCGCTTTCCAGATTGCCCTTTATCACCGCTTGGCGAGAAAGGAGATCGTGGAATTCCGCGAAGTCCGTCTCGAGTGCTGACTTCAGGCTAGGGAAGATGATCGCCGAGGACTCACTGAACGCCACCTGATCAACGCGTGTCGCGGGGAAGACAATCCACTTGTCTCCGTTGGTCACGCAGGCGAAAGGGATCGATAGCTTCCTCGCATAGTCTCGAGCCTGAATGATCGCAGCTCCGGTTTCGCCCGTGACAAGCTTCCCACGCAGATTTGCGCGGCGAGCGTCCGGCACCTCAGAAAAAGGGACTCCGACCTTCTTGGCTTCGATGACAATGGCCGTCATTCCGGTTCTGAGAACGTAGTCTGCCCAGGTTGTCGAGCCATCTTCGGATACACGCTCTTCAGTATGAACATCCGAATGTGTCCACCCTAGAACATCGTAGAGGATGTCGTTTATGACTTTCAGCCGTGTGTCAGACTCACTCGCGTCGTCCAGACGAATGGACTTGTGAGCCTCGACGATTTCTGCAGGCGTGGCCACGGTGATGCTCTCTCCGACGTATCCGGGCAGAAGACGCTGCGTTGCACTCCTACGTCAAGTTCCGAGCCCGGCTAATCCCCACAATAATACGCAGCGCGAATGCCCTATCCTCCACCCCGGGCACCGGTCTGGCACGCGTGGAGGCGGCCTACATCGCGATAGGCAGAAGGCTCTTTCCTGTTGATCGGCATCGCGTCCACTATGCCGTTGTTGACCATCGAAAAGTTAGGCCTTCGGCGTACTGATTCGTTCTCTTGGAAAGAATAGCCTCCGATCAAGGGGAAAACACTCGGCTGCTTAAGGTGCCACAACTTGGCCACGGGAAATACGAACTGTGGCATCACTTACCTTTCGCGACACCAGCCGTATCCTGACAGATCTGAACAGGGAACCTCGAACTTCGCATGAACAACGTGCGCGGATGATGAACCTCGCGAGTTTTGCACTTGTTGCCACCACTGACAGCCGAGAACCTCGGCTCGCCTTCAATGCACAATTCCAGGCACTCTGCGATGCCTGGAATTGTGTTTTATGCAGTTGGCCAGTTTCGGCTTCAAGAATGGCCAATTTCAAGAGTATTTGGCCAAAACTAGCTTGGATTTCGCAATTAAATATCAAGGTTTTCGGCGAAGGCGGCACGCTCCTGGATGAAGCGGAAGCGGGCCTCCGGCTTGGTGCCCATCAGATCGTCGACGGCGCTGCGGGTGCCTTCGAAGTCCACCTCGTCGATCAGCACCCGGAGCAGGGTGCGCTTGGCTGGGTCCATGGTGGTTTCCTTGAGCTGGGCTGGCATCATTTCGCCGAGACCTTTGAAACGGCTGATCTCGACCTTGGCCTTGCCCTTGAATTCCGTCTGCATCAGCTCGGCGCGATGATTGTCGTCGCGGGCATAGGCGGATTTCGCTCCTTGGGTGATCTTGTAGAGCGGCGGCACGGCGAGGAAGAGATGACCGCCACGCACCAATTCCGGCATTTCCTGATAAAAGAAGGTGATGAGCAGCGAGGCAATGTGAGCGCCGTCGACATCGGCATCGGTCATGACGATGATGCGCTCGTAGCGCAGATCTTCCTGACGGTATTTCGAGCGCGTGCCGCAGCCGAGCGCCTGGATGAGATCGGCGAGCTGCTGGTTGGCGCCGAACTTCTCGCGGCCGGCGCTGGCGACGTTGAGGATCTTGCCGCGCAGCGGAAGGATCGCCTGATTGGCGCGGTTGCGCGCCTGCTTGGCTGAACCGCCCGCCGAATCGCCCTCGACGATGAAGAGTTCGGCGCCCTCTGCGGTATTCTGAGAGCAATCGGCGAGCTTGCCGGGCAGGCGCAGCTTGCGCACCGCCGTCTTGCGGTTGACTTCCTTTTCCTTGCGCCGGCGCAGGCGCTCCTCGGCGCGCTCGATCACCCAGTCGAGCAGCTTGGCCGCCTCGTTCGGATTGTCGGCAAGATAGTGGTCGAAGGGATCGCGCAGCGCGTTCTCGACGATGCGCTGGGCCTCGACCGTCGCAAGCTTGTCCTTGGTCTGGCCGACGAATTCCGGCTCGCGGATGAAGACCGACAGCATGCCGACGGCCGAGATCATCACGTCGTCGGTGGTGATCTGGGCAGCGCGCTTGTTCTGCGTCAGCTCGGCATAGGCCTTCAGGCCCTTAGTCAGTGCGATGCGCAGGCCTGCCTCATGCGTGCCGCCTTCGGGGGTCGGGATGGTGTTGCAGTAGGAATGCACCTGCGGATCGCCTCCATACCAGGTGATCGCCCATTCCATCGAACCGTGGCCGCTGGCCTTCTCGGTCTTGCCGGCGAAGATTTCGCGGGTGACGGTGAATTCCTTTCCCATCGTCGCCTGGAGATAGTCCTTGAGACCGCCGGGGAAATGGAATGTCGCCTTGTCGGGCACCTCAGACCCTTCGGGCAGTACGCCAGGCTCGCAGCTCCAGCGGATCTCGACGCCGCCGAAGAGGTAGGCCTTGGAGCGCGCCATGCGAAAGACGCGGGCGGCTTCGAACTTCATGTGCTCCCCAAAGATCTGGGGGTCGGGATGGAAGCGCACGCGCGTGCCGCGTCGATTGTGGACGTCGCCCAGTTCTTCGAGCCCGCCTTGCGGCAGGCCGCGGGAAAAGCGCTGGCGGTAGAGCTTGCGGTTGCGCGCCACCTCGACTTCGAGGAAGTCGGAGAGGGCATTGACGACCGAGACGCCGACGCCGTGCAGGCCGCCCGAGGTCTCGTAGGCCTTGCCGTCGAATTTGCCGCCGGCATGCAGTTTGGTCATGATGACTTCGAGCGTCGACTTGCCCGGGACCTGCGGATGGTTCTCGACCGGAATACCGCGGCCGTTGTCGGTGACGGTCAGATAACCCTGCAAATCGAGATGCACTTCGATGAAATTGGCGTGTCCGGCGACCGCTTCGTCCATCGCATTGTCGATGACTTCGGCGAAGAGGTGATGCAGCGCCTTTTCGTCGGTGCCGCCGATATACATGCCCGGGCGCATGCGCACCGGCTCGAGGCCCTCGAGAACGCGGATCGACGAGGCGCCGTAATCATCCGCGTTGGAGGCGACGGAGGCGGGACGGGGAGAGACGGGCTGTGCAGCCGCCGGCGCACGCTCGGGCGCGGCCGCAGGCTTCTGCGCCTCCTCGCGTTTTTCAGAAAGGGGCAGTCCGGAAAAGAGGTCGTTGCTGTCGTCCATGGAGCCGTTCAGATCTTCGTCCTGTCTTGGGCGTGGCTTGGCGCTTGCATCCGCCGCCGACCCAAAATCACCGCATTTCATGTCACGTTTGCGAATCAGGCAGATTCTGCCAGAAAGCGCCGCGAGACGCGACACCGCCGGATTGGCGGGGTTTTGACACATGATTTGCGTTGCCGGGCGCGGAATGGCAAGCGGCGGCAGGCTTCAGGAAACCATCCGCATGCGAATGTCCACAAGTGATTATACCGTTATATCAGCAATTGCGGCCTTTTTCTTGTCAGCAGCCGTTCTTTCCGCCGGCGGACCGGCGCGGGCGGCCGACACCCTGCCGCCTTTCAAGGACGATCTGTTTTCGAAGCAGACTGTGCTCCAGACGAGCGACGGTGGCGCCTCCGAGGTTATCGATTACGACGAGATGCGCGATATCAACGACCGCGACCAGATCCCGGAGAAGCGGGCGCAGCAGAAATATGTGTCTCTCGCCATCCGCAAGGCCCAGGCGGACGAAACCCTCTCACTCGACGGCGTCAGGCTCGATGTCACCAGGGTGGGACCAGCCCAGAATGCTGCCTTCACGGTGATTTTCATCCACGGACGCGATGGCGACCGCCGACTCGGGGCCAATGATTACAGCTTCGGCGGCAATTTCAACCGGCTGAAGAACCTCGTCGCCGGTAATGGCGGCGTCTATTATTCGCCGACAGTCAGGAGTTTCGACAGCAACGGCGTTGCCGCGATCGAAGGCCTGATCCGTTATGCCAGCGCGCAATCACCGGGCCGGCCCATCGTCCTTTCCTGCGCCTCGATGGGCAGCCAGATTTGCTGGGGCATTGCGCGTGACGGCGACAGCGTCAAGCGGCTGAAGGGCATGCTCGTCATGAGCGGTGTCACCGATCCCGATTTCACCAGGAGCGCGTTTTACAAGGCGAAACTACCGCTCTGGTTCGCGCATGGCAGCCGCGACCCGGTCTATGCCGCCGCCGATCAGCAGGCGCTGTTCGAAAGCCTGCACAAGGCAAAATATCCGACGCACTTCACGCTGTTTCAGACCGGCAATCACGGAACGCCGATCCGGATGATCGACTGGCGCAGGGTCTTGAACTGGATCCTTGCGGCTTAACGGGCGTTTTCCGGCAGAAATATGCTCGAGATCGCGGAGATTCCCGTTACGTCAGGGGCATGATGCTTTTCTTTGCCGCAAGCTTTTGATAATGCGGCCGGGGATATGAAGTTTTTGGAAGGCCGGCATGACACCTGACGTGCGCCCGCTGGTAGCGGGAAACTGGAAAATGAACGGCACGCGTGCCTCGCTCGATCAGATCAAGGCGATCGCCGAGGGCGTTCGCCCGCCGCTCGCCGACAAGGTCGAGGCGCTGATCTGCCCGCCGACGACGCTGCTCTACGTAGCAACCGCGCTCTGCACCGACAGTCCGCTTGCGATCGGCGCGCAGGACTGCCACCAGAAGCCGTCGGGCGCGCATACCGGCGACATCTCGGCCGAGATGATCGCCGATAGCTTCGGCACCTATGTGATCGTCGGCCATTCCGAACGTCGCACCGACCATGCAGAGACAGACCATCTGGTGCGCGCCAAGGCGGAAGCGGCTTTCGCCGCCGAGCTCACAGCGATCATCTGCATCGGCGAGACGGCGGCCGAGCGCCGGGCCGGGCAGGAACTCGACGTCATCAAGCGCCAGCTTTCCGCCTCGGTTCCCGATGCCGCAACCGCCGAGAACACAGTCATCGCGTACGAGCCGATCTGGGCGATCGGCACCGGGGTAACGCCGACATCAGGCGATGTCGAAAAGGCGCATGCCTTCATGCGTGCGGAGCTCGTCTCTCGCTTCGGCGATGAAGGCCGCAAGATGCGGCTTCTCTATGGCGGCTCGGTTAAACCCGCCAATGCCGGGGAACTGCTGGGCATCGCCAACGTCGACGGCGCGCTGATCGGTGGAGCGAGCTTGAAAGCCGCCGACTTCCTCGCCATCTACCGGGCCTATGAGGCGCTGCTCGCCTGACGCGTTGTTCATAGGTCGGTTTATTCCGGCAGAAGGGCTTGGAATAGGCGAGAGCCTCATGTAAAGAGCCGCCAGAATTCTTACTTATGTCCGTCTCCAGGCGGGCAGGACTGGACCCATGCAGACAGTATTGATTGTCATCCATCTCATGATCGTGCTCGCCCTCGTCGGCGTCGTGCTCATCCAGCGCTCGGAAGGCGGCGGCCTCGGCATCGGCGGCGGTTCGGGCTTCATGTCGGCCCGCGGCACGGCCAATGCGCTGACCCGCACAACCGCGATCCTGGCGACCCTGTTCTTCCTCACCTCGCTCGGTCTCGGCATATTGACGCGCTACGAGGGCCGTCCGAGCGACATCCTCAACCGCATCCCCGCGACGAGCGGCCAGGGCAACGGCATTCTCGATTCGCTCGGCGGCGGCACACAGCCCCCGGCGAACCAGCCGGCCGGCAACGGCGTTCCGAGCAGCGGTGCGGCTGCGCCCGCACAACAGGCTCCGGCCGCGCAAGCTCCCGCAGCAGAGGCTCCGGCAGCCACCGCTCCTTCGACGACTGCTCCGGCAGCAACTGACCCATCCACGACTGCGCCGGCAACGCCCGCAGCCCCGGCCACGCCGGCACCGGCTCAGCCCTCCGGCGTCCCGACGGGACAGTAAACCGGGCTTCGACATAAACCGCCGGCAGGCCCTCGGGTCTGCCGGTTTTCTTTTGTGCAGATTCCCGGTCAGGCTCCGAAAATTCTGGAAAAGAATTTTTGGGCTGGTGGAATCGTTTTTGAAAAGGTATCCGGTGAATCCCATGGCGCGATACGTATTCATCACTGGCGGCGTGGTTTCCTCTCTCGGAAAAGGAATTGCGGCCGCGGCTCTCGGAGCGTTGCTGCAGGCCCGTGGATATCGGGTGCGGCTTCGCAAGCTCGACCCCTATCTGAACGTGGACCCGGGCACGATGAGCCCGACCCAGCACGGCGAGGTCTTCGTCACCGACGACGGCGCGGAAACCGATCTCGATCTTGGCCACTACGAGCGCTTCACAGGCCGTTCGGCAACCAAGACGGACAACATCACCACCGGCCGCATCTACAAGAACATCATCGACAAGGAACGGCGCGGCGACTATCTCGGCGCGACGGTGCAGGTCATTCCGCACGTCACCAACGAGATCAAGGATTTCGTCACCGAGGGCAATAAGGATTACGACTTCGTCATCTGCGAGATCGGCGGCACGGTCGGCGACATCGAGGCGATGCCCTTCATGGAGGCAATCCGCCAGCTCGGCAACGACCTGCCGCGCGGCACCGCCGTCTACGTGCATCTGACGCTGATGCCTTACATTCCGGCCGCCGGCGAGCTCAAGACCAAGCCGACCCAGCATTCGGTGAAGGAGCTGCAGGCGCTTGGCATTCACCCCGATATCCTGCTGGTGCGCGCCGACCGCGAAATTCCGGAAGCCGAGCGCCGCAAGCTCTCGCTGTTCTGCAACGTGCGTCCGTCGGCCGTCATCCAGGCGCTCGATGTGGCCAACATCTACGACGTGCCGATGGCCTACCACAAGGAAGGCCTCGACGACGAAGTGCTCGCGGCTTTCGGCATCGAGCCGGCGCCGAAGCCGCGCCTCGACCAGTGGGAAGAGGTCTGCAACCGCATCCGTACGCCGGAAGGCGAGGTGACGATCGCGATCGTCGGCAAATATACCGGTCTGAAGGATGCCTATAAGTCGCTGATCGAGGCGCTGCATCACGGCGGCATCGCCAATCGGGTCAAGGTCAAGCTCGAATGGATCGAGTCGGAGGTCTTCGAAAAGGAAGATCCCGCACCTTATCTCGAAAAGGTGCATGGCATCCTGGTGCCCGGTGGCTTCGGCGAGCGCGGCTCCGAGGGCAAGATCCATGCGGCGCGCTTCGCCCGCGAGCGCAAGGTGCCTTATTTCGGCATCTGCTTCGGCATGCAGATGGCCGTCATCGAGGCGGCGCGCAATCTCGCTGATGTGCCGGACGCGTCGTCGACCGAGTTCGGCCCGGCGAAGGAGCCGGTGGTCGGCCTGATGACAGAGTGGGTCAAGGGCAACGAGCTGCAGAAGCGCACGGCGGCCGGCGATCTCGGCGGCACCATGCGCCTCGGCGCCTACAAGGCGGCGCTGAAGAAGGGCACGAAGATCTCGGAGATCTACGGCTCGACGGATATTTCCGAGCGTCATCGCCACCGGTACGAGGTCAATATCGACTACAAGGACCGGCTCGAGAGCTGCGGCCTCGTCTTCTCCGGCATGTCGCCGGATGGCGTGCTGCCGGAGACGATCGAATATCCCGATCATCCCTGGTTCATCGGCGTGCAATACCATCCCGAACTGAAGAGCCGGCCGCTCGATCCGCATCCGCTGTTTGCAAGCTTCATCGAAGCAGCAACCGAGCAGAGCCGTCTCGTCTGACGACTGCGGCGCCAGATCGCGCGGCTATCGCGCGATCTCGTCAATCAGCCATTCTATTTTCAGGCAGCGGTCGGCAGCGGCCCGATATAGACCGAACGCGGGCGGATCAGCCGGCCGTCGAGCGCCTGTTCGCGAGCATGCGCCAGCCACCCCACAGTGCGGCCGATCGCAAAGACGCCGGTGAAGGCCTGGCGCGGGAAGCCCAGCGCTTCAAGCAGCAGCGCGGTATAGAATTCGACATTGACCTCGAGCCGCCGGTTGGGCTTGCGCGCTTTCAGGATCGCCAATGCGGCGGCTTCCACCGCCTCGGCGAGTTCGACGCGGGCGCTGTCGACCTGGCCTGACGAGATCAAAGGCGTCAGCGCGCCTTTCAGCGCATCGGCGCGGGGATCGCGGACGCGGTAGATGCGGTGGCCGAAGCCCATCAGCCTTTCGCCGCGATCGAGTGCATCGGCGAGCCATGTGCCGGCATTATCCGGCGTTCCCACCGCATCCAGCATATCGAGGACGGGACCGGGCGCGCCGCCATGCAGCGGCCCCTTCAGCGCGCTCAACGCCGCCAGAACCGAAGAGGTGAGGCCAGCCTGGGTCGAGGCGATGACCCGCGATGCGAAGGTCGAGGCGTTGAGCCCATGATCTGATATCGTCACGAGATAGGCGTCGAGTGCCGCCGTCTGCTCTCTGGTCGGCAATCGTCCGATCAGCATGCGCAGGATATCGGCCGCTTGCGGCAGCGAGGCGTCGGGCGCGATCGGTTTCTGCCCGCGCTGCAGCCTGAGAATCGCCGGCAGGAAGACCGCCGGCGCTGCCAGAAGGCTGAGCGCGATGTCGAAATCCTCGCCATCGGGCAGCCGGGCTAACAGTGCCCGCATCGCATCGACCGGCGGCAAGGCGATCAAGGCGGCGTCGGCGGCTTTGATATGGGCGAAAACCTTCGTTCGTGCCTGTGCCAGCCAATCGCGTAAGAGCACCTCATCGAAGCTTCGCTCCATCAGGCCGTCGAGCAGCAGTGCAGCGACGCGCTCATAGGTGCCGCCTGCGACCAGATGATCCAGCGATACGCCGCGGATGATCAGTCGACCCGCTTCGCCATCGACATCCGACAGCTGCGTTTCGGCGGCAATAACATCTTCCAGCCCGTTTTTCATGTGGGTTCTCCTTTACGGCTCGAATGATCCGACCTAGTCTTATTGACGTCAATCTTGACGCAATTGATCAATGTGAGGCTGTGATGCCGTGGTTGACCACCCACGAGGCGCTGCAGGCGCTGAAGACCAAACCGCAGACGCTCTACGCCAATGTCAGCCGAGGGCGCATCCGCGCCAAGCCCGATCCCGCCGATCCGCGCCGCAGCCTCTATCACGCTGCCGACGTGCGGCGGCTTGCAGATCGCCATGCCGGCCGCCGCAAGGCCGAAATAGTGGCGGCCGAGACGATCCGCTGGGGCGATCCCGTACTTTCCTCGGCAATCTCCACCGTGACGGGCGGACGCCTTTTCTATCGTGGGAAGGATGTGGCCGGTTTCGCCGAGACGGCGACGCTGGAGCAGACCGCGGCATTGCTGTGGAATGGAGCGGAGACGCCTGCCTCCTCGACCGCGACCACGCATGGCTCTCCATCGCTTCAGGCCGCGTTCCTGGCGCTTGCCGGGCGGGTGACATCGGACCTGCCGTCGCTTGGCCGCTCGCCGGCGGCACTCCGGCGCGAGGCGCACGGAATTCTCGCCACGATCGCAGATGCGTTGGCACCAGGCGCTTCGGACCGGCCGCTGCATCTCAGGCTTGCGGCAAGCTGGCAGCGGCCGGAGGCCGGCGAATGCCTGCGTCGCGCGTTGGTGCTGCTTGCCGATCATGAACTCAACGCCTCGGCCTTTGCTGCACGAGTCACGGCCTCATCGGGTGCGGCGCTATCGGCCGCCGTAATTTCCGGCTTGGCGACGCTGACGGGACCGCTGCACGGCGCCGCCTGGCAGAGCGTGGATGCATTGATCGAGGCAACCTGCGCCCTCGGTCCGGCGCAGGCCATCCGCCGCACCCTTGCCCAGGGCAATCGCTTATCCGCCTTCGGTCATCCGCTTTATCCGGACGGAGATATCAGAGCGTTGGCGCTGCTTTCGCAATTTTCACTGCCACCTGAGTTCGCCGAGGTCAGGGATAGGGGCGAGGAGATCGTCGGGGAAAAGGTCAATGTCGATTTCGCGCTTGCCGCGATGGCGGCAGCCTTCGATCTGCCGAGAGAGGCGCCGATCGTCATTTTTTCGCTTGCACGCTGCACCGGCTGGCTCGCGCATGCGATGGAGCAGATCGAAAGCGGCGAATTGATCCGGCCACGGGCACGTTATACCGGACCGGCGCCCGATATGAAGAGCAGCACTTGAGGATGCGCGGTTCGCTTTTTTTCGCCTATTGAAATATCCGAATTCGGCTATCATGCCTCGTATGGAAGAAGACGGTTGGCGGGCGCTTTCGCAGATGCAGTTCCGCCCGGTCACGGGGGCTTTCCATGAATATAACGTTTCTCAAGCTGTTTGCCGCCGGGCTCGCTGCCGGCCTCATTCCGCAGGGCGCGGTACTCGCGCAATCTGCGGGCTGCGCGATCTCGCGCGATGGCGGCGCCCGCCAGACGCTCAGTTGCCCTGGTGGCGTCAAGGTGACCGCGGAGGCCGGCGCGTCTTTCCAACTCTCCGACCGCAATCGCGACGGCAGTCCCGATTCGGCCTCGCTGCGACGCAAGGCCATCCTCGTCGATGTCGACGGCAGTCAGCATGCGGGTGGTTTCCAGGTGGTGACACCGCAGGCGATCGCTGCCGTGCGCGGCACGCAATGGGCTGTCGACGTCGCGGGCGGCAAGACCTCGGTCCTTGTCGTCAGAGGCAGCGTGGCCGTCCGCCGGCCTGCCGGCGAGCCGGTGGTGTTGTCTCCGGGCGAGGGCGTCGATGTTAGCAGCGGAACCGAACCGCTGGTCGTGCGCCGCTGGCCCGCGCCCCGTGTCGCCGCCCTTCTTGCCCGCCTCGGCCAATAAATGCCATGAGTCATCGCCTGCTGACCATGATCGCGCTGCTGCTGGCCGGTCTTTGGAGCGCGGCGCTCGGCTATCTCAATCTCAATGGCGGGATAGGCTTTCTCGACCGGATGGAGGCCTCGCTCGCCGACATTCGCAGCATCGTCGTCGGAGCGAAGGCGCCGCCTCCCGTCGTCTCGATCGTCGCAATCGACGACCGTACGGCGGCGGCCCACGGCTATCCGCTCGACCGGGCGACACTGGCGCGTCTGGTCAATGCAATCAACGCTTTGAAGCCGAAGGCACTGGCTCTCGACATCCTCCTCGTCGATCCGGGACCGGAGGAGGGCGATGCAGCACTGACCGCTGCCCTTGGAGAGGGACCGAGCGTGATTGCGGCGGCGGCCACCTTTGTGCAGAGCCGGCAGCGGGTTACCGACTTGGCAGACGATCCGCTTGCCGCCATCCCTGAAGCAGATCAGCTTCTCTTGCCGCTTCCGCGCTTTGCCAGCGCGGCCGCGGTCGGTGTCGTCAATGTCGCCACCGACCAGACCGGCACGCCTCGTTTCATTCCACTGATCTCGCGCGCCGCAGACCGGTTGGATCCGGCTTTTCCGCTGCGAGCCGCCTCGGTGGCGCTCGGTGTCGATCCCAGCATCGAACGCGATGCGATCATGCTCGGAGCATTGCGCATTCCCACGGATATCGGCCAGCGCCTGCCGGTGACCTTCTATGGCCGGCGCGGCAGCATCGCCACGTCAAGCGCCGCCGACGCGCTTGACGGCAAGCTTGCGGCGGACGCGGTCACCGGCCGCATCGTCGTCATCGGCTCGACCGTCACCGGTGGCGGCGACGTCTTCCCGACGCCCTTCGATCCCGTGATGCCGGGCGTCGAGGTGATGTCGACCGCGATCACCCATCTCGTCACTGGCGACGGCATGGTGCGCAACCACAGGATCAGGCTGATCGATGCCGCCATCGCCGTCGGGCTGGCGATCATGCTGATTTCGCTGACCGCCTGGCGGCGAAGTGCTGCGGGCTATGCAATCATAGTGCTGGTGCTGGTCGTCTGGGCAATGCTCAATCTGGCGGCGTTTGCGCATGGTTATTGGCTGAGTGCCGCCCTGCCGATCGCCGCAGCGTTGCCGCCAGTGCTGATCTTCGGCGCAGCCGAGCTCTGGCTCGACCGCGGCCGCGCCCGCCATTTCGCCGAGCAGAGCGCGCTGCTGCAGCGCATCGAGGCGCCCGGTCTTGGAGAATGGCTGGCGCGCCATCCGAACTTCCTCGCCGCCCCGGTGCGCCAGAACGCGGCCGTCGTCTTCATCGATCTCTCGGGCTTCACCGGCCTCAGCGAAACCCTCGGGCCGGTCAGGGTGAGCGAAATGCTAAGCGGTTTCTTCGAAATCATCGATGAGGAGGCACGGGCCCACGGCGGCGCCATCACCAGCTTCATGGGCGACGGGGCGATGATCCTGTTTGGCCTGCCGGAAGTCGCCGACGACGATGCCGCCCGGGCCATCGCCTGCGCGGTCAGGCTCTGCGAGCGCACCCGCGCCTGGCTTCGGACGCAGGGGGGCTTTGCCGGGAAGAACATCGGTTTCAAGGTTGGCGCCCATTGTGGGCCGATCGTCGCCTCTCGGCTCGGCACCGGCGACAGGCAACAGATCACGGCGGCGGGCGATACGGTGAACGTCGGAAGCCGCCTGATGGAGGTCGCCGCCCGTCATGGCGTCGAGCTGGCGCTCAGCGCCGAAATCGTCGGCGCCGCAGGCCCGGACAGCGTGCTCCTCAAATCAGGCCGGATCGAAGGGCCGCTGGAAACCGAACTGCGCGGCAGGGCAAGCCATATCGATGCCTGGCTGTGGCGCAGCCGCACGCTTTGACAATCGCTGCGGGAGCGGCTAGGAACGGCGCCAATATCCCGCCGGCTGGCTCCGGCCATGGCGCATTTCGCGCCTGAAAGCTCCGAAAGATCGAACTCATGACAGAATTCAACGGCGTCGTTCCGGCGATCGCCAAGGCGTTGCAGAAACGCGGTTACGCCGAACTTACCCCGGTACAGCAGGCGATGCTCGATCCGGCGCTTGCCGCTTCGGACGCACTCGTCTCGGCCCAGACCGGCTCCGGCAAGACTGTCGCCTTCGGATTGGCGCTGGCGCCGACGCTGCTCGACGGCAGCGAACGCTTCGGCAACGCCGGAGCGCCGCTCGCCCTCGTCATCGCGCCGACGCGCGAGCTTGCCCTGCAGGTGAAGCGCGAACTCGAATGGCTTTATGAGATGACCGGTGCGGTGATATCAAGCTGCGTCGGCGGCATGGACATCCGCAGCGAGCGCCGGTCGCTCGAGCGCGGCGCCCATATCGTCGTCGGCACACCCGGCCGGCTCTGCGATCATATCCGCCGCCATGCACTCGACATGTCGGAGCTGAAGGCCGCCGTGCTCGACGAGGCCGACGAGATGCTCGATCTCGGCTTCCGCGAGGATCTGGAATTCATTCTCGACTCGGCGCCGGACGAGCGCCGCACGCTGATGTTTTCGGCGACGGTGCCGGCGGCGATCGCCAAGCTCGCCAAGAGCTACCAGCGCGATGCCGTGCGGATCAGCACCGCGGCCGAGGAGAAGCAGCATGTCGATATCGAATATCGAGCGCTTGTCGTGGCCCCGAGCGACCGCGAGAACGCGATCATCAACGTGTTGCGCTATTACGAGGCGACCAACGCCATCGTGTTCTGTTCGACGCGCGCCGCCGTCAATCATCTGACCGCGCGCTTCAATAACCGCAATTTTTCCGTGGTAGCGCTGTCCGGTGAGCTGACGCAGAACGAGCGCAGCCACGCGCTGCAGGCGATGCGAGACGGGCGCGCCCGCGTCTGCATCGCAACCGACGTCGCCGCCCGCGGCATTGACCTGCCGGGTCTCGACCTCGTCATCCATGCCGACCTGCCGACCAATCCGGAAACGCTGCTGCATCGCAGCGGCCGCACCGGCCGGGCCGGTCGCAAGGGCATCAGCGCCATGATCGTGCCGCTGAATGCCCGGCGCAAGGCGGAACGCCTGCTGGAGAATGCCGGCATTTCGGCGGCCTGGGCGCGGCCGCCGTCGGCCGAGGAGGTGAGCGAACGCGACGACGAGCGGCTGCTTGCCGATCCGATCTTCCACGACGCGCCGCAGGAGGAAGAGCGGGGACTGGTGCAGCAACTGCTTTCCAGCCATGGCGCCGAAAAGCTCGCCGCCGCTTTCCTGCGCCTTTACCGCACCAATCATTCGGCGCCGGAAGATCTGATCGAGGTTACCGTTCAAGACGATCGCAGCCGTAAGCGCCGCGACAATGCCGCCCCCTTCGAGCCGGCGCAAAAGGGACCGCGCGAAGATTTCGGCCCGAGCGTCTGGTTCTCGGTCTCGGTCGGGCGCAAGCAGAATGCCGAGCCGCGCTGGCTGATCCCGATGCTCTGCCGCAACGGCAACGTCACGAAGCGCGAGATCGGCGCGATCAAGATGCAGCCCGAGGAAACCTATGTGGAGATTGCGGCAGCGAGCGCCGAGAGCTTCCTGAACGCCATCGGACCGAACAAGGCGCTCGAACGCGGTATCCGCGTGACGAGGCTTGCCGGCACGCCGGATTTCAGCCGCGCGTCGTCGCCGAAACCTTATGCCGACAAGGCCCGTGACGAACGGCCTGGCGAGGCGTTCCGTGACGAACGGCCGAAGAAAAAGTTCGGCAAGGGTTCGAGCGGCGGCTATGCGGCAGCCGACAATGGCGGCGGAGAACGGCGCGACGCCAAGCCCTGGAGCAAGAAGGCAAGCAAGCCCGGCTACGATGGCGCGAAATTCGACAAGCCCAGATATGACAAGCCCAAATTCGATGGCGGCAAATATGAAGGCAAAGGCGGAGCGAAAGGCAAATTCTCGAAGAAAAAGCCGGGCTGATTTCTATCGCGCAGGATTCTTGACCAGCAGGATCAGATGACGATGAAACACTCCGGCATATTTCGTGTCGATCCGGCCGCCTTCATCAAGGCCAATCTGCCGATAGCGGCGGTCCCGTCTATCCCCGAGATCCTGCTCCACTCGGCCGGGCCTGCGAGCGGCCTCTGGCGGCTTGCCGACCGCGGAGAGGCCGATCCGCCGCCGTACTGGGCCTATCCCTGGGCCGGCGGCGTCGTGCTTGCCCGCCATCTGCTCGACTGCCCGGAAAAGGTCGCCGGCCGCCGCGTCCTCGATCTCGGTGCCGGCTCCGGGCTGGTGGCCATCGCGGCGGCGAAGGCTGGAGCAGCGATGGTGATGGCGGTCGATGTCGATGCCAATGCCATTGCAGCAATCGGTCTCAACGCAGCAATCAACGGCGTGACCATCTCGGCGGTCGCCGCCGATATCCTCGATGCGCCGCCACCGGAAGCGACTGATCTGATCGTGGTCGGCGATCTTTTCTATGATCCCTCGCTTGCCCTGCGTGTATTGGCCTTTTTGCGGCTTTGCCGGGCAAGCGGCATAGAGGTGCTGGTCGGCGATCCCGAGCGAGCCTATTTGCCGGATCGAGAACTCAGGCGAATCTCGACACAGGCGGTTGCGGACTTCGGCGCGACTGCCAGCAGTAGCGCGGTGCAAGCGGGCGTTTTTTCGCTCTCCTGATCGGGAAGAGGCGAGACTATACGAGAAGATCCGGCCGCAGCAGCATGACCGGGCAGTGTGCTCCGGCCGGGAGTTCCGGCGCGTGCGGCGGACGGATAATGAGACAGTCGGCTTGCGCGAACACCTTCATCATCGAGGAATCCTGCTTGCCGAAGGGATCGGCGAGCCAGTTTCCGGAAACGGACTTCGTAAGTTTCGCTCTGATATAGTCCTGCCGGTGATCATTGGCGCGCAGTGTGACGGCAGCCTCCACCGTCGTCTCACGCCGTACCGGCGGCAGGGAGGCGAGCTTGCGAATCAGTGGCTCGAGGAACAGCAGCGAACAGACGAGGCTTGAAACCGGATTGCCGGGCAGGCCGAGCACATGGGTTTCGCCGAAGCTGCCGACCATCAGCGGTTTGCCGGGGCGCATGGCGATGCGCCAGAAATCGAGCTGCATCCCGGCTTCGATAAGTGTGGCCTGCACCAGATCATGATCGCCGACCGACGCGCCGCCGAGCGTGACGATGACATCGGCCTTGGCATCCCGGGCCTTATCGACCGCTGCGGTGATTTTTGCCTTGTCGTCGGGCACGATTCCGAGATCGAGCACATCGGCGCCGGCATTGCGGGCCAGGGCTGCGATACCGAAGGTATTGGAGGCGATGATCTGCGAAGGTCCGGGCGTGCTTCCGGGCGGCAGCAATTCGTCGCCGGTTGCCAGGATGGCAATCAGCGGGCGCTTGAGAACCTCGACATCGGGCCGGTTCATGCCGGCCGCGACCGTCAGCCGGGAGAAATCGAGCACGGTGCCGGCAGGCAGCACCGCTTCGCCTTCGGCGAAATCCTGACCGCGGGGGCGCACATGCTGGCCTAGCCGCACCGGGAACCTGGTTCTGATGCCGCCGTCGATCTTCTCCGCATCCTCCTGCAGCAGGACGCTATCGGCGCCCGGCGGAACAGGCGCGCCGGTGAAGATACGCACGGCCTCTCCCTGGCCGACGCTTCCGTCGAAGCCGTGGCCGGCGGACGACGTGCCGATGACCTTCAGTTCAGCACCCGCCTCCGGTGCGTCCTCGCGGCGCAGCGCATAGCCATCCATGGCCGAGGCATTGAAGGGCGGCTGGGTCAGGCGCGCGGTAAGATCAACCGCCAGAACGCGGCCTTCAGCCTCGGCCAGCGGCAGCGCCTCCGACGCAGCGACGGGCTTGGCGCGGGAGAGCAGGCGGTCCAAGGCGTCGGCGATCGGGAGAAGGTTCATCTTGCCTCCGGATGACGGAAATCGCCTGATTTGCCGCCGGACTTTTCGAGCAGCCTGATGGCGCCGATCTCCATAGCCTTGTCGGCGGCCTTGGCCATGTCATAGATCGTCAGACAGGCGACCGAGACGGCGGTCAGCGCCTCCATCTCAACACCGGTCTTGCCGGTCAGCTTGGCGGTGGCGGTGACGCGCAGGCCGGGCAGGGCGGCATCTTCCTCGATTTCGACCGTGACCTTGGTCAGCATCAGCGGATGGCAGAGCGGGATGAGATCGGCGGTGCGTTTTGCCGCCATGATGCCTGCAAGGCGCGCCGTGCCGATGACATCACCCTTCTTGGCGTTGCCCTGACGGATGAGCGCAAGAGTTTCCGGCGCCATCTTCACATGACCCTCGGCCGTGGCGATGCGCACCGTCTCGGCCTTGTCGGAGACATCGACCATATGCGCCTCGCCGGAGGCATCGATATGGGTCAGACCGGGCTTTGCGCCGCTCATATCATTCGGCCGCGATGGCGGCTTCGTCGAAGAGCAGCGCGCGGGTGGCCGCCGCCACGTCGTCCTTGCGCATCAGGCTCTCGCCGACAAGGAAGGTATTGATGTCGACGGCCTGCAGGCGCTGGCAATCGGCATGGGTGAAGATGCCGCTTTCTCCGACGAGGAGCCGATCACCGGGGACCATGGAGGCAAGCGTCTCGCTGACCGTCAGGCTGACTTCGAAGGTCCGCAGGTTGCGGTTGTTGATGCCGATAAGCGGCGAAGAGAGCTTCAGCGCCCGCTCCATTTCCGGCGCGTCGTGAACCTCGACCAGCACGTCCATGCCGAGCGAAAAAGCTTCGTCCTGCAGACGCTCTGCATCGTCATCGCTCAGCGACGCCATGATCAGCAGAATGCAATCGGCCCCCCAGGCGCGCGCCTCGTGGACCTGATAGGTCTCGAACATGAAATCCTTGCGCAGGGCGGGCAGCGCGCAGGCGGCTCGGGCCGCCGTCAGGAATTCCGGTGCGCCCTGAAAGCTCGGCGTGTCGGTCAGCACGGAAAGGCAGGCGGCGCCGCCGGCTTCATAGGCTTTTGCCAGCGCCGGCGGATCGAAGTCCGGGCGGATTAGGCCCTTGGATGGGCTTGCCTTCTTGATCTCGGCAATGAGACCGAACTGGCCAGCCTCACGCTTGGCAAGGAGCGCCCGATGAAATCCGCGAGGCGCTGACTGATCGGCCTGCATTGCCTTCAAATCGGCGAGCGACACCGCGGCTTTGGCGGCGGCTATTTCCTCGCGCTTATAGAGTTCGATCTTTTTCAGGATATCGGTCATCGGCCAATCCTAATCGATATCGTTGGAAACGGCGATGAGTTTGTCGAGGGCGAGCGCCGTGGCGCCGCTATCAAGCGAATGCGCGGCCAGCGCCATGCCGTCGCGGATCGTCTCGGCTTTGCCCGCGATGACGAGCGAAGCGGCCGCATTGGCGAGCGAGACATCGCGATAGGCATTCTTGGCGCCGCCGAGCACTTCGCGAAGCGCTGCGGCATTGGCGACGCCATCACCGCCCTTGATGTCGGCGAGCGTGCAGGGGCTGACGCCGAAATCGGCGGGCGACAGCTCGAAGGTACGGATCTTGCCGCCTTCGAGCGCCGCCACCTTGGTGACGCCGGTCGTGGTGATTTCGTCGAGGCCATCGCCATGCACCACCCAGACGCATTCGGAACCGAGATCGCGCATGACTTCCGCAAGCGCCACCAGCCATTGCGGCGAGAAGACGCCAAGCAGCTGGCGGCGGACGCCGGCTGGGTTGGAAAGCGGCCCGAGCAGGTTGAAGATGGTGCGCGTGCCAAGTTCGACGCGCGAGGGGCCGACGTGGCGCATGGCGGAATGATGCAGCTGGGCGAACATGAAGCCGACCCCCGCATCCGCGATGCAGCGCGTGATGATCTCGGGACCAACATCGATATTGACGCCGAGAGCTGCCAGATTGTCTGCTGCGCCCGATTTCGAGCTCAGTGCTCGGTTGCCGTGCTTGGCGACGGGCACACCGGCACCGGCGACGATCAGTGCAGCCAGCGTCGAGATATTATAGGTGCCGCTGGCATCGCCGCCGGTGCCGACGATGTCGATGGCATCGGCCGGCGCTTCGACGGTCAGCATTTTCGACCGCATGGTGGTGACGGCGCCGACGATCTCGTCGACGGTTTCGCCACGGACGCGCAGCGCCATCAGGAAGCCGCCGATCTGCGAGGGCGTCGCCTGGCCAGACATCAGGATCTCGAAGGCGGCACGGGCCTCGTCACGCGTCAGCGGCTCGCGGCTTGCGGCCTTGGCCAGGAACGGCTTCAGATCGGTCATAAAACCTCCTAGCGGACCGCCGCCTGTTCGGCGAGCGTCTGGTTGATCGAAGCCCCATACTGTGTCTGCAGCAGGTTGACCATCTGGTCGAGAATATCATCGCCGGCGGCATTGGCCATGGCGGTGAGCTGGGCGTCGCGGTTGTTCAGCACGTCGCCGGTCGGCTGGCTGTTGACCTCGGTGACCTTCATCAGGATCTGCGTCGAGGGATCGGCGCCGACCGCGCTCGCAACCGTATCGACAGGGCCGGAGAAAGCGGCCTTGACAGCGGCGCGTCCGAGAACCGGATCATCGGTGGAGCGTGTGATACCGCTCTTGCTTTCGACGGCAATGCCGAGCGGCGCTGCAATGTCCGCAAGGGCGGTGCCCTTTTGCGCCTGGGCCTTCGATTCATCGGCCTTCTTGGCGAGTTCGGCCTTCTGCTGCTCTGCTGTCCAGTCCTCGACGGCTTTCTCGCGCACCTCTGCAATCGGGCGGTCCCGGTCCGGCGTGATTTCGCGGACGTTGAACCAGACATAGCCGTCATTGCCGATCGGAAGTGGCGAGGCATCGACGCCGACGTCGGTCTTGAAGGCTTCGCCGAGCAGCTGCTGCTTGGCAGGAAGATCCTTGACCTCTTTGCCGTCCTTGTCGGCACCGGTCGCATCGACGGCGTCGACGGTCACCGCCTTGAGCTTCAGCTGACCGGCGATATCCTCGAGCGTCGCGCCGCCGGCGCGCATATCCTCGATACGGTCATGAACATTGATCACTTCCTGAGAAGCGTTGGAAAGCGCCAGCTGCTTGCGGATGTCTTCCTTCACCTCGTCGAAGTTCTTGACCGTTTCCGGCTTGATGTTGGTGATGCGCAGGATGACCGGGCCGAACGAGCCGTCGACGACAGGCGTCGTGCCGCCATCCTTCGACACCGCAAAAGCGGCATCGGCGACGGCCTGGTCGGGAACCTTGTCCTTGGTGAACTCGCCGAGCAGCACGTCGCTTGCCGTCTTGCCCTGGTCGGTGACCAGCTGGTCGAAGCTGGTGCCGCCCTTCAGCGCCGTTTCGGCGGCGGTGGCGAGATCCTTGCTGGTGAAGGTCAGCTGTTCGATCGTCCGGCTTTCCGGCGTGCGATAACTGTCCTTACCCTTCTCGAAAGCTTCGCGGATTTGGTCGTCGGTAACGGTCGCGGCATCGGCGATATCGGCCGGCTGCAGCTTGAGATAGATGAGCTTGCGGTATTCCGGTGCGCGGTAGCGTTGCTTGACGCCTTCGAACCAGCTCGCCAGCACGTCGTCGGCGGGCGCCTTGATCGGCTCGATATTGGCGTTGGTCAGCAAAAGGTAGTCTATGCTGCGGCTTTCATCGCCATAAAGCTTCAGTGCGTCGATCAGCGTCTTCGGCGCGGTAAAGCCGTTGGAAACGGCATCGACGATCTGGCTGCGGACGGCGACCCTGCTTCGCTCCCTGATGTAATCGTCCTGGCGGATGCCCGCATTGCGCAGGCGCGAAACGAACAGCTCGCGATCGAACTGGCCGTTGACAGCCTTGAAGGCCGGGTCGTCGGCAATCAGCTGGGCGAGACGATCCTCGGACAGGCCGAGGTTCATATCCTCGGCGAGCTGGTCGAGCGAGGCGCCGGCAACGAGCTGTGACAGCACCTGCTGCTCAATTCCGAAGGCGCGGGCCTGCTCGGGCGTGAGGCGCATGCCGAACTGCTGGCCGATGCTTGCCACCTGACGCTGATAGGCAAGGTGGAACTCGTTCACCCCCACCTTCTGATCGCCGACGGTCACGACCGTGGTGCTGCTGCCGCCAGATATCAGCTCGCGCGATATGCCCCAGATGCCGAAGGAGGCCACCAGGAGAAGCAGGAGCAGCTTGGCAACCCAGGTCTGAGCAGCTCTTCTCAGAAGATGGAACATGGAAACGCAAACCTCGCAGTATTTATTGACCCGCGCACGGGCAGACATTCGACGTTCCTTAAAACAAAGCCGACAGGAAATGAAGGGTTGTCACGCGAAAAGCTGCGCATGGCCGCAAGCGCGACGCAAGGCGTTGATGGCGAACAAAAGATCGGCTGCCGGCGGAACCTTTCAGGCCGCCATTTCGTTGAAGCGGCATCCCATGAAACAGGAGCAGACCATGGCAGAATTGAAAACCGCTTCCGCCGAATCCACCGCTGCGCGCGTCAAGGCGGATATCGCAGCAGACGATCTGTCGGCACAGGTTACGGCACTCCGTGAAGATCTCTCCAGATTGACGGACAGTGTGCGGGCGCTGGGGCAGGGGGCAAAGTCGGTGGTTACGGACGAAGCTTCGCTGATGACGGAACGGCTGCGCGACAAGGTTCGCGAAGAACCGATCATGGCGCTCGCGGTAACGGCAGGCGTAGCCTATCTTTTCGGCCTGCTGAGCCGCCGCTGAACACTGAATTCCGGACAGAAAAAGCCGGACGCATGGAGCGCCCGGCTTTTAGTCATGTCTGCCAGTAATGCAAGTCAGCGGCGGATGGCGCGGCCGATGAAGATCAGAATGCAGGCACCGATGAAGCCGGTGATCAGGTAACCAAGCCACCCCGCCAACGGCTGGATGTGCAACAGACCCAAGATCCAGTTGGCGACGATCGCGCCGACGATGCCGAGCAATATGTTCATGAGCACGCCCATATTGCTGCTCATGACTTTTTCTGCCAGCCATCCGGCAATGCCGCCGATGATGATGGCCGCAATCCAACCCACGCCTGCGTTTTCCATAGTGATCCCTCCTGGTGAAACAACTCGCAAGAATGCATGAAACAAAGGAAAGTTCCACTCCTGGAGGAACTTAGGGATGCAGCACGGTGACCGGGGTTTCCAGCAGGTACGCGACGAGTTGGAACATTAGGCCGCTTAGCGCAAGAATTGCGAAGCCGAAAGGCATGATCAGGCTTTTGCTAAACATTCTCTCCTCTCCCGTTTTGAGTAAAGCATAAGCCGAAGCGCGTGATACGCAAGGTTATTACTAACAATTGGTTAAGTGAGATATTTAAGTAAAATGATAAATTCCAAGCGTGATCCCGCAGTTGTTTGCGGATATCATTCTGAAAGACACGGATAAATGGTATGCGCGTTCGATTCCCGTCCGGCAATTCTACGTTTCGGAGAGTTTTGGCTGAAGTAATCCGTTTCTCGACGGAACAGGGAGCCGTCGGATGCATCAATTCGGCGCAGGTGCTGAGTTATGTCTGGCCGCCGGCGGATTGATTTTGGCTCGGACTGCGTCATTTTTCCGGGGGTTCGTTCAATCAGGGAAAACCTCGATGCCAAAAGCTGCAATCGCTATCGCCTGCTGCCTCTGCCTGCTTACGCTCGCCGGCTGCGGCAATACCGCATACGGGCTGAAGAAGGATGGACAGGAGGCGAGCCACGCAATGGATAATGCGACCCATCGGGTGCTTTCGGCCGGCGCCAAGAAGTAATGGCGGCTGCCGGCGACACGCAGCAAATCTTGCATGAAAAAAGCCCGCCTGGGGTGAGGCGGGCTTAGCATAACAGAGAGAATGGACGGACCAAAACCGTCCCGACTGATACAGCATTTCCTTAAGGGGCCGCCGTACGTCATTCGACGTAGCCGCGACCGTTCCGGCAGCGCGTCAGGATCGGGTCAGAAGTTGCCCCAATTCTGAGCGCGGGCACGGGCGCGAATAATCCGGTATTCGCGACCGCCATAGAGCGAACCGATGGTCAGCAGAAGCGTCAGAACGTCCCAGATGATATGCATGTTATCCTCTCAGGTTGGACGGCTCTGCCGTCGATCGGTGAAGGTACAATAGCAATCTTTCGAACCTGCTTATATGACAAGAAATCGGGATGAGCAGGGAAAGGAGCAGGGCGCTTGCGGCGTCTGATAAGACGCGCGGCGCTGTAGGAGCAGCAACGTGAACAAATCAGCCGACGCTAGCCCATGACGATTTTCTCCGTCCGCCACATCACTTCCTATCGTTACCGCCGGGAGGTCGATTTCGGCGAGCATCGCCTGATGTTCCGGCCGCGCGACAGTTTCGACCAGCGGCTGATCGAGGCGTCGCTGACCACCTATCCGGAGCAAAGTCATGTGCGCTGGATCCACGATGTTTTCGGCAATTGCGTGGCGCTCGTCGATTTTTCCCGGCCGTCGGTGGAGCTTCGTTTCGAAACCTGGATCACACTCGATCATACGCCGCAGCTCGCCCCGGACATTCGGATCGACGAGGCGGCGCTGACCTATCCTTTCTCCTACGACAAGGACGAAATCGCCGATCTCGCGCCGGCGATGCAGCGCCATTATCCCGATTCGGGCGATGAGGTCGGCCGCTGGGCGCGCCAGTTCGTGCGCCTGGGGCACCCGACGGAGACCGGGCACCTGCTGATGACGCTGTGTTATGCCATTCGCGAAAGCTTTGTCTATGCACGCCGCCAGGAACATGGAACGCAAACGCCGCTGCAGACCTTGCACCTTCGCTCCGGCACCTGCCGGGATTTCGCGCTTCTGATGATGGAGGCGGTACGCTCGCTAGGCCTCGCGGCGCGGTTCGTCACCGGCTATGTCTACGTCCCCGACCGGGACGGCTCCACGGTGCTCGGCGGCGGTTCCACCCATGCATGGTGCCAAGTCTATCTTCCCGGGGCCGGCTGGGCCGAGTTCGATCCAACCAACGGCATCGTCGGCAACCGCGACCTTATTCGCGTGGCCGTTGCCCGCGACCCGCGCCAGGCTGTTCCTTTGAGCGGCAGTTACGACGGGCAGGGCTCAGATTTCGAGGACATGACGGTGCAGGTCAACGTGACCACGCGACAGCCGTGGGTTGCCGAGGGGTAATGATGCAGTGGCGGGGCATGGTGAATTGCCTGGGCCAAGGTGCTTTGCCCGGGAAGGTGCGAGGCATATCGCGGGAACCGGGCGGCGCGATCGACGTTCCATACTCACCTCCGCCCATGCCGGGAGGGACGAGGAAGCCACAATGAAGATACGCGCCGGGTTTCATCTGGGCTATAAATGCATACAGCCGACGCCGATGCTGCTGGTCCTCAACATTCATCCCTCCCGTCGCGCCGATCTTCTAAGCGAGCAGGTCCTGACATTCGACCGGCCGATCGAGGCGTGGGAATATACCGACAGCTTCGGCAATGCCTGCAGCCGGATTGTCGCTCCGCCGGGGCTGACGACGATTTCCACCGAGTTCGAGATCTATGACACGGGGCAAGCCGACATCGTTCCCGTACAGGCAGTGCAGCACGCAATCAAGGATCTGCCCGACGAGGTGCTCGTCTTCCTGCTCGGCAGCCGTTACTGCGACACAGACAGGCTTTCGGATTTCGCCTGGGCGACCTTTTCATCAACGCCGCTCGGCTGGGCGCGCGTGCAGGCGATCTGCGATTTCGTGCATGACCACATCACCTTCGATTATCAGAAGGCCGACGTTCTCAGAACCGCGCATGGGGGCTTCACCGATAAGAGCGGCGTCTGCCGCGACTTCGCCCATCTCGCCATCGCGCTCTGTCGATGCATGAATATTCCTGCCAGATACTGCACCGGTTATCTCGGTGATATCGGCGTTCCTGCCGATCCGAATCCAATGGATTTCAGTGCGTGGTTCGAGGTCTTTCTCGGCGGGCACTGGCATACGGTCGATGCGCGGCACAACACCCCGCGTATCGGCAGAATTCTGATGGCAACAGGCCGGGATGCGACCGACGTCGCGATTTCGACGGCTTTCGGCCCGGCGATGCTTTCCCGCTTCGAAGTAATCACCGAGGAAGTGCCGTAAGTTGCAGCCACGGACCAACGGCCGCCGTAGGTAGATCTTACGCCTTCTTCAGGAACTCCGTTTTCAGCACGAGGCCTTTGACCTGCTTGGTGTTGCACTCGATCTCGCCAGGATTGTCGGTCAGACGAATGCCTTTGACCAAGGTTCCACGCTTCAGCGTCTCAGAGGTGCCCTTGACCTTGAGGTCTTTGATCAACGTCACGGAATCGCCGTCGTGAAGCTGGGTTCCGTTGCTGTCCTTTACGATAATGTCTTCGGCCATGATGTCCTCGCTTGATGATGCGAGGGGGAAAACACGACGACAGGGGAGAGTCAATCACCGGTCCCGTCCCGTCCCGTCTGATTCTCGTTCTCCTGCCCCCGATCCGCGGCTGAACAGACCTCACGAACACAGCTGCGCAGCCAGCGGTGTGCGGGATCGGCATCCATCCTCGGGTGCCAAAGCAATGAAACCGTGAGCTCCGGAGTTGGAACGGGTAGGGGGAAACTGTGCATTCCCGCCCGCAAGGCTGCCGTGTGCCGTTCAGGAACGCTGGCGACCAGATCCGAGGCGCGGGCGAGCGCCAGCGCCGTGGAAAAGCCGCCGACGATGGTAGCGACCTGCCGTTCCAGCCCGAGCGTATTCAGAGCCTCATCGATCGCTCCTTTGTCGAACCCGCGCCGCGAGACGGCGATATGGCGGCCGGCCGCGTAACGGGAGGGCGTGATCTCATCACCGCAAAGCGGATGGCCTGTGCGCACGACGCCGATGAAGCGGTCGCGGAACAGGGCCTGCGCCCGCACCTCCGGTCCCATCGTCTCGTCGACGACACCAGTTTCCAGATCGACGCTTGCGTCACGCAACGGCGCGCTGTCCTTGTCCGGTTTCTGCATGAAGCGCAGCCGCACGCCAGGCGCTTGCTTGCCGAGGCGAGCGATCAGATCGGGGCCGAAACTCTCGGCAAAACCTTCGCTGGAGCGCAGCGTGAATGTCCGGACGAGCCTGCCGAGATCAAGCGCTTCGCCAGGACGCAGAACCGCCCGAGCATCCTCGACGATGCGGCCGACCCGCTCGCCCAGTTCGAGCGCCCGGGGTGTTGGAACCAGGCCGCGGCCGGCGCGCACCAGCAGCGGATCGCCCGTGGCCTCGCGCAATCGCGCCAGCGCTCGGCTCATGGCCGACGGGCTGAGCCGCAGCCTCTCGGCCGCACGGGCGACGCTGCCTTCGGCGAGCAAGACATCAAGGGTGACGAGCAGGTTGAGGTCAGGAGTCGACATGCATGCGGTATAACATAATTTCCAAGTGATATGGCGCCAGACGCATGAATGAAGTGCAAATGCTGCGCATTCCGCCAGGCCAGTTGCGGGACTAGGGTTCGATGGCTCCTTTTCCAGGAGGGTGAACATGGAGGTCCTGTTGAAGCCGATCATTGCAGAACAGGGCGAGGCAGTCGCCGAACGCCCCTATTCCGTCCGCTGGGGACTCGCCAGTCTTTGCCTCTCCATGCTCTTGCCGTCACTCGGCACCAGCATCGCCAACATTGGTCTGCCGGCCCTGGCGCAGGCATTCGGCGGCTCCTTCCAGGAGGTGCAGTGGATCGTGCTGGCCTATCTTCTTGCCATCACCACCCTGATCGTCAGCGTCGGGCGGCTTGGCGACATGACTGGCCGCAGGCGGCTTCTGCTCATTGGCATCCTGCTGTTTACGCTGGCCTCCGTCCTCTGCGGGTTTGCGCCCGCGCTCTGGCTGATGATCGCCGCGCGGGCGCTGCAGGGACTTAGCGCGGCCATCATGATGGCCCTCACCATGGCTTTTGTCGGCGAAACGGTGCCGAAGGCTAGGACGGGCAGCGCCATGGGGCTGCTCGCAACCATGTCGGCGATCGGCACCGCTCTCGGCCCGTCGCTGGGCGGCGCTCTGATTGCCGGGTTCGGCTGGCCGGCGATCTTTCTCGTCAACGTGCCGCTCGGCATCGTTGCCTTCACTCTTGCCTATTGTTTTCTGCCCGCCGACGTCAACATGGGGAAAACGGAGCGCGCCGGTTTCGACATGGCAGGCACCTTGCTGCTTGCCTTGGCCCTTTCGGCCTATGCGCTGGCGATGACGACCGGGCCGAGCAGCTTTGGATTGCTGAATCTCTTCCTGCTGGCGGCGGCTTTTTTCGGGGCCGGTCTCTTCGTCTTCGCCGAGAGGAAAGCCGCTTCCCCGCTGATCCGGCCGGCGGTGTTTCGCAATCCGGTGCTGAGCGCCAGCCTGGTCATGAACGCGCTCGTCTCGACGGTGATGATGGCAACGCTGGTGGTCGGCCCGTTTTATCTCTCCCGTGCGCTCGGGCTCAGCGAGGCCACCGTTGGCGCCGTGATGTCGATCGGCCCCGTCATCTCCATCCTTGCTGGAGTCCCGGCCGGCCGCCTGGTCGATCGTCTGGACACGCCATTCGTGATCGCCACAGGCCTCGTCGCCATGGCGGCCGGCGCCATCGCACTTGCCGTGCTTCCCGGAATGGCCGGCTACATCGCCGCCATCGCCATACTGACGCCCGGCTATCAGCTGTTCCAGGCGGCCAACAACACCGCCGTTATGGCGGATGTCTGCCCTGACCAGCGCGGCGTCATCTCGGGCGCGCTCAACCTGTCGCGCAATCTCGGGCTGATTACCGGCGCCTCAGTCATGGGCGCGGTATTCGCGCGAGCATCGGGAACATCGAATGTCGCCGTGGCAGGCCCCGAGGCCATTCACTCAGGAATGCAGATCACCTTTGCCGCCGCAGCCATGTTGATTGCTGCGGCACTCGCCATCGCCGCCGTGACTTACCGCCGCGGCCGCTGAAGCAGAGCGCCGTCGACACTGAGACCAAGGTCCGATCCGACCCGGACTTCATGCCGATACCAAACCCTCGGTCGCTGCAATAGGTTTTCGCGGTGGAACGAATTTGCGGAGTTTAGCGGTGACCAAAATCTTCGTTGTGGGGATGATACTGACGCCGGTTGTTTTCTGGGGTTCCATCGGTGCGCTGATATACTCGATGCTGTCGTGAACGGAGGTTTTCTGACCGAGCGTGCTGATCAGCTCGGGAGCCGAGCCCTTGTTCATCGGCTCGGAACAAGCCCGTCAAGCAGGAAGCCCAGACCTTTCCTGAAAACGCCGTCCCAATCATTGTCCAACAACAGACGAGCACGCTCGATCGTCGGGTATTCTGCGCTGAGATGAGCAAGGCGCTGCTGCCCGGCGAACATGTCTTCGTCCGAAAGGTCGAAGTTCGCACGAGTGATGGTCGCGCCCATCACATAGTTCCAGAGCGACCATATCGCGCCGTTCAAATCCGCCTCCTCGACACCGGCTCTGGATAAGACCCTGCCCAGCAGTTCCAGACGACCGAGGATGTTCGGGCCGAGTGCCCGGCGCGGCAGCAGCGATGCCGACCAGGGATGGCGTAGCATGCTGGCGCGCCAGTCTTCAAGCATATGAAAGACCGCCTGACGCCAATCCGGCGATTCGATTATTTGCGACGGTCCGCGATATTCGAGCACCGAGTCGAGCGCGAGATCAAAAACCTCCTCTTTGTTGGCGACGTGCCAATAGAGGCTCATCGCGCCCGAGCCGAGGCGATCGGCCAGCCGACGCATCTTCAATCCCTCAACGCCTTCGGCATCCAGCAGTTCGACCGCGGTTGCTACAATCCGTCCGAGCGAAAGAGGCGGTTCCTGTACGGAGGGGACCGGGGCAGCTTTCCGGTGAGGCCGTTTACTCTGAGTGCCGTCGCGTTTGGCTGCCATGTGTCTTTCCTAAAAAAGATCGGGACATCGATTTAAGCCGGCGAAGCGACGGATGTCGATCCTCGCCAGTTGACTCGTACAATGTACGATGCGATGAAGTCGTACTTTGTACGATTCTCACTTGCCAAAGAGTTAACAGCGCAATCCAGCAGGCGGTGAGGGTCGTTCCTCGCAGTCCTCACGGCCGAAAGAACATCATGTCACACGCAATCAAACATCTGCTCATCGGAGGGCTGATCATCATGACCACAGGAATTCCCAACGCGACGACGGCGGCGAATGAGGGTGACCTCAAGCTGACTGTCGTCAATCCAAAAAACCTCTACGATCCGACGCCGAATGGCTATAGCACGGCAGTGATCGTCCCCCGCGGCGCCCGTTTGGCCTATATCTCCGGACAGGGTGGCCAGGACAGGATGGGAGCCTTGTCGCCGGACTTCGCCGTTCAGGTGAAGCAGGCCTACGCAAACTTGCGCAGCGCCCTCGACGGCCTCGGCGCAAGGCCGGATCAGGTCGCCAAGCTGACGATCTTCGTGGTTGATCACGATATGTCCAAGCTCGAGGTGCTGACCAGGAACGTCAAAGAAATGTTCGGCGACGCACTCCCGGCGCAGACCCTTGTCCCCGTTCCCAAACTTGCAATCGATCCGATGCTGTTCGAAGTCGAAGCCGTCGTCATGCTTGAATAGGGGCTGCGACTGATCCGCCGGCTGGTCTGATGGAGAAAATTGCCCGACTTGAGAGATAGGTGACGTTTTGTACCGGAGACATGGGTAACACTTTCCGTTTTGAAGCGGGAGGTGTTGATGCCGTGGAGAGAGATTTCGGTCATGGAGGAACGTCTTCGATTTGTCGCCGGATTGCTTGAGGGCGAGGGTATGAGGGATGTGTGCCAGGGGTTCGGCATCTCGCGCAAGACTGGTTACAAGATCTTCAACCGTTACAAGGACGAAGGGCTTGAAGCCCTGACGGACCGGTCGCGCCGACCGGTCCGTCAGGCCAATCAGCTCGCGGAGCCGGTCACGGCGATGATCGTGCGGCTGAAGAGGGAAAAGCCGCACTGGGGAGCGCGCAAGATCCGGGAGCTTCTGGTCGAACGGCTTGCAGGCGATGTGCGCATTCCCGCCACAAGCACCGTGCATGCCGTGCTCGACCGACACGGCCTTGTGAGACGGGCCCGCAAGAGGAACCAGGCGAACAAGGCCGTGGGAACGGTGCTTGGCGAAGCTCGTCTTCCCAACGATCTCTGGTGCGTCGATTTCAAGGGCGAGTTCAAGCTCGGCAACGGACACTACTGTTACCCGTTGACGGTTACCGACCAGGCATCACGCTATCTTCTCTGCTGCGAGGCCTTCGAATCGACCCGGGAGCATGGCGTCTTCGAGGTTTTCCGCAGGCTCTTTGCCGAGCGGGGCCTGCCCGCCGCCATTCGCTCCGACAACGGCTTGCCCTTTGCCAGTCCCAACGGGCTCTACAACCTGTCGAAGCTATCGGTGTGGTGGCTGAGGCTCGGCATCGTCATCGAGCGCATCAAGCCAGGCCATCCACAGCAGAACGGACGCCACGAGCGCATGCATCTGACCCTGAAGAAAGAGGCCACCCGCCCGCCCGGCAGAACCTTCCTCCAGCAGCAGGCACGCTTCGATGACTTCATCAGCGAATTCAACCAGGAACGCCCGCATGAGGCATTGGAAATGAGGCGCCCGGCAGAGATTTATCGGCCATCAAACCGCCTCTATACGGGCCTGCCCGAGATCGACTACCCGTTCCACGATCGCGAGGTGTTGGTCACCAATTGCGGACGCATCTGCATGCATCGCAAGAAGATCAATATCTCCACAGTCATGGCAGGACAGAAACTCGGCATCAAGGAGGTCGACAACGGCATTTGGCTCGTCAGCTTCATGCAGTATGATCTCGGATATATCGACTTGGAACAGAGAACCTTGCAAACTATCGACAACCCGTTCGGCACGAGGTTGTCACCTGTGTCTTAGGTACGTTTCGTTACCTATGTCTTCGGTACGGACAAACGAGCAGCTGGAGCGGGTGAAGGGAATCGAACCCACGGTACGGTTTCCCGCACGCCGGTTTTCAAGACCGGTTTTAATGCCTTGATTAGAGCAGGAAAAGCAGCCATTTCCTTTGACGGTCACGCTCTGCCTGTAGATGGCGGCGGCGGAGGTCTTCCAGCCAGCGGTGGAAACGTTCAGTTCGACGCTTCTTGCGATCATCCCTTTCTGTTTGTGTGATTAAGCTTGGCTTCATTGGTAATCCTCGCGACAATCGTTGTTGATGGTCGCAAGGAGTCTTGAAAGCAACAAGCTTATATCTGGCTTTTTTAGGCCGGTCGTTGGTGCGTTTAAGGAGCTGAGTTAATTGGTCCGCTTTCGTCTGGCGCGGAATGCAGTCATGACGTTTGCCGTAAGTGCGATTCCCCGTTCTACGAAATCCTCCTGCTCTGGACGCGCCTGAGCAAGAAGAGCCCTCCCAATTAATTCGGGGTCGAAGTTCGAGTTGATGATCGTTTGAAGTAGCTCGTTGAGACTTTTCGAAGACAGATCACCTGCCGCTGACCCTTTCCGGTCAGACCTTTTATCTGTGCGATTAGAGAACAAATCAGGCATCGCAGGTTCTCCTGATTGTCTGGCTTGAGGTTGTGAAGGCCGATTCACAACCACTCGCTTGCTAATGTCATCTACGTAGGGAGGCACTTCTCTAATCCTGGCGAGAATGGTTTGACCAAAACTTAGGCGTAACCAACTCACGAAAACGCCGTCTGATTCAGGAATTTGAGACCGCCCAACAAGCTCCGCCCTGGCAATGCCGTTCAGGATAAGACCTTCGTCAGTCCTGAGTACCGCGTCCAGAGCTACGCGTTCAGGCTTCCAGGAGCGCAAATCGGGATAGCCAAAGCTCCTCTGTGCCGTTTGGTCCGAGCGGCGAGCTAGGCGGGATGCCTCGAAGGAAATGTAATCAGCGTCTTGGAGTGGGTGCCGCAGAGGGGCATCGGTACAAGCACCGAGGATTGCACCAGCCATCGTCGCAATCGAATCTGTGTCCGATCCCAGTGCATTTGCTGCCGCAATCACCGCCTCCTCGGGACCAGCATGCTCACATAGTGATGCCAGATACGCAGCAAGAACAGCAGTTTTCGTCCCGGAACCACGGGATTCCGGACTAAATCCGCCCAAGGAATTCAAGGCTCGCATGTATGCAACCTCGATTTCCGTGTCTCCTATCCCTTGCAGGAGTGCGAGATCATCAGCGATTTCTTTCACTGTCCTGTTGATCACGGCCTCAAGGGACGAGCCGAGTTGATCAAGCCACTGCCCAACCCAAAAGAGCCTGAGGTCGGCATCGCTATCTATAATGGATGCAATATTCGTAAGTTCTCCAAGCTCGTCCATCAGTTCATTCATACGAAGAGGCCGTCCAACCTTCATCGCCTTCGCTAAGCTCAAGGCATGAAAACATGCGCCTACAATCGCGCGTGGATGACCGTGCGTGCAGATGGTGTTCTTTATGACGTCCGAAAGAATTCGCGGGAGGTTGTCAATATCTCTAGCTGCCCATACGTGGGGTTGGATACGCATTGCCCCGCCGTTTCCACCGGCCTTGATATAGTTTGCTCGTTTGTTGTCGAAGAAATTCGAATACCAAGTGGCGGATGTTCGCGCCAAGCTCGAAGCCGCCTCGCGGCTGGCAATGCCTGCTCCAAGCGCGTAGTTCATCCATGCGGGCAGTTCCACTTTTGAAAAGGCTGCCACGTCGAAAGAACCGTCTCCCCGTACTGCGCGGGAAGTTGCCAAGCGAAGCTGCGTGTCATCGGAATAAGAGCCTGCTGGGAAGTCGACAAACACCCCGATCTTGCTACCGAGCTTTCTGCGCCACGGAACTGTGCGCGTTACCTTTGATTGGCCAGTTCGATGTGCAACCCGCCCCTCGTCGGCCAATTCAGTCATGAAACCCAGTGCGTCGCCGTAGGCTGCCCATACAGCGGACGATCTTATTCGATTTTCTCTGATCTCGCTCATATAGGTCGTGCACCAAATTTTTCTGGAGATACCACTACGTCGACATCTCGATGGAATGTAGCTTTCAAAAATCCGATGATCTCGGACTGGTCCGCAGTGTTAGCAACATAAATCCGCTGGAGGAAGTCCGTTGAAATTTTTCTCGGATAAAGTGCTTCCGCCTGAAAGTCAGTGGGATATGACGCGGGCAACCGGGTTGATCTATTTGTTATGCTGCCGTACCTTCCAGCAACCTTATTGGCGAACAGAACTTCCAGTCCCGGTGCACCAACACCACGAATGACACTGGGATAGATATTGTTTGTACTAGAAAACACTACTCCTTCATGCGAGAGTATATCCGGAGAAAAAGAGAGTACGCACCAAAATATTGGTTCATCTCTGTGCCATGACTGAGAACTTACCTGAAAGAAGTCGGTGTTTATGTGACTGACAGAAAGACTCACATAGTCGACGTAGGTCGGGTCTTTTCTGAGGTTGGCGTTTGGAGCGAATAGATATTTGACCATCTTGTCATTCTGAAGCCTCTTCCGCGATTGCAAATGCTCAGTGTATAGTGTCCCCAAGCACCCGTGATTGGTTGTGAAATGAACGACCTCTGTGATTGATCTTGCGGCAACTATTTCCTCGACGGTCATAGCTCAATCTCCTGAACTAGGTTTGCTTCGATATCGTCCACCAGCGACAAGGCCTCCGAAGGTTTGACACCTAAAACCACTGTCTTTCTAGCGCGACCAATACCCATAGCGACCAATCTTCGAAGCGCCTCAAATCCTTCATCATCCGGCTCTTCTCCATAGCTTGCATCTTGCTGAGCTAGGCCGAGCAGAAAAAGGTGATCGAACTCTAATCCCTTGGCGCTGTGAAAAGTGCAGAGACCGATATTAGCTTCATCTTCTGGCCACGCTCTGGAGCCCTGAAGCTCACAAAATGCTAAGCGTCTCAAGCGAAGCTGTTGCCTCAGAAAGTCAAAATACTTGCCACCCTTAAGATGCAGGAAACCAACAGTTTCGGTCTCAAGGTCGATATCCGCCAGACGCTTCAACGACCATTCGACTTGTTCGCGGTAGAGACCTTTGAGCAGAACTGGAAGATTACCGCTTTCGACGCAACTCTCCGGATCAGGAAGACTGGCATCGTCATCCATTGGAAGTCCAGCCGCAACGGCCGCAGCCAGCTTTGCAATCTCTTTGGTGTTGCGATAATTCACTGTTAGTCGAAAGCTGCGCTGAGCCGTCACAGTCACACCTGCCTCAGCCCACGAGGTTCCCCTGGGATAAATGCGCTGCGCGTTGTCAGTGACGATAGTAATCGTGGCATTTGGAGCACAATGCCTCATTATCGCTCGCAGTTGATTTGCTGAGAAATCCTGCGCTTCGTCGACCACCACAACATCAAACAGGAAATCGGGTGCATGCTGAGACATCAGGACTGCAATGTCATGGAAATCCTGGATGTTGTTAACCTGCTTCCAATGCAGGTATGGTCGCACAACCTCATCAAGAAGCCTAGTTCGCATAGCTCCGTCCATCTGCGGCGAGTTCCCCCTACCTGTGCGCGGACGGGTCAAATAGTCATCCAGGTTCCCGGGAAGGAACCGTCCAAGAATGTAATTCACTTCATCCAGGATGAAGCTTGTATCGCGAGGAAACGGCCTAGCTAGACGGCGAAGCTCAACCTCGCAACGCTCAAGTTCGAGCGGCCCATTAATTCCGAGGGTGTCGTATGCCCATTTGTCGAAGGTGAGGACGTAAATTAGGACGCTGTCGGCGTAATCGGCCATTTCCTCTCGAATGACAGCAGCGATGTAGCCCTTTAGCGTGTTGTAGTAGGTCAGGACCAATACATGCGCTGGCAACGATCCTTCGTTACGCAACTGGTTTACGACTGTACCGGTCGCTGCTCGCAGTGCCGTCAACGCGGTGGAAGTTTTTCCACTGCCTGCTGCTCCGCGAATTAAGGATGTACCGGTCTGTATGCGCCGTATTACAGTGATTTGTTCCGGTGTTGGCCGGATACGCCGTAGAACCCTCAAGACCCGCTCCCGAATTTGCCCCAGTCAAGCGGAGGTGAGCTTAAATGGGAGCGGCACTGAGTCGCAATCTGATTGCAAAAAACAAGTGCGCACTACCCGGAGATGCTTGAGCTGCCTTATTTCTGTCCGTTAGAACTCTCGAAGCATGGGATTTTCAGCTTAGATGCTCGGAGTCGACGCCCTGCGGGAAACATCATGATTTGCAACAGATATGCAGTTGCAACATTGTTGCAGTAAATGTTGATATTGTTGCCGAGAACCCTCTTTAGCAGGCAACCAGCATCAACAGATTTTGATAAACATTTTCAAATATTTATGGCGGAAGAGGTGGGATTCGAACCCACGGTACGGTTTCCCGCACGCCGGTTTTCAAGACCGGTTCCTTAAACCACTCGGACACTCTTCCAAGTATTTGGGAAGCCTGAGGAAATTCCGTTTCGGTCTTTCCGGAGGATCGGTGGTTTCTGCCGATCGCTGCCCATGACTCACAGGCCGGCTTTTTAGCAGCTTTGATGGCAGCGTCAACTTGTTCTGCAGAGAAGCGGCTTTGACAGCCGCTTCTCTCTGCCGCCGTCAGACCAGGACGGTGAAGTTGTCGAATGCGAGTTGCGGAAAGCCCGTCGGCTCGACATCGGGCTGAATATCGAAGCGGACAAAATCGACCGCTCCCAAGGCGGCCAGCGAGATATGCTGACCATCGGCAATGGTGTCTCCGTAGACCGTCAGCGACATCTCACTCACCTTGTCGCCGCCGATATAACCCTCGAAGGTTACGAGGGCGTCGACACCTTCATAGGCGGGGTCGAAATTGGTTGCGACATCGACGCCCTCGATGGTGAAGAGCTTGCCGTCAACGCGTTCGAAAAACGGATTATAGGGATTGGTGACGACGTACTCGTTGCCGCCGGATTCGGCGACCGCCCAAAGGTTGCCATCGAGTTTGTCGCCAAATTTGAATCCTGCATAGCCGGAGGCGATGTCAGGCAGCCCGGGATATTCGGTGGGAGCATTCTCGAAATCGATGGAATACTGTCCTTGCGGAGGAGTGTGGACGCCGATGTTGAGATTAGCGACGTCGGTGCCGCCCTTTCCATCGGAGATCTTAAATGAAAAATTCTCGCCGAAGATCCCGCCGGGTTCAAGCGCGCTCGGATCATTGACCGTGTAACTATAGCTGCCGTTGCTCCAAATCGTCAGCGTTCCGTGCTCACCCTCGATGGTAAGATATCCCGGCTCGCCCGCCTTGTTGGGAATTCTCATTCCGTTGACGAACTGAACCTGAAGCAGATCGCCGTCGGAGTCCGAGGCGTTGTCGAGAAGGTTTCCTTCGATGGCCTCCGCTGGTGCGTAGTCGTGGACCTTCACGTCAGGCACTATTGGTTTGTGATTTGCCATGGCTCGTCTCCCTAAAGATGAGCGTGGAAAGGACGCCGCAAATAAACTTTCTACTCCACTTTGAGTCAAGCAACAAACTACACGCGGTAAGGGAGTGGCGCCAGATGCTGGCGCCGTGGGGACACGTATATCGGAGAGGAACAGCTGGTATGCTACCCTGGGAGGAAGGTTCCGGTTGTAACCAACGTCGGAAGAGCAGCTGTTGCGCGTGCCGGTGTCTCAATCCGGTACCGCTCGGACTTTGAAAGCAGGCCGACGTTTACCATGTGGCCCGCATCGGCACACCGATTTCGGCTCTGATTGCAACAACGGGAGAGCTTCCAGTTAGCAATTTATAAACCATATTTATTAGAATTATCGCTATCGCAGCGAAATCGTTCGCAAATTTGCCACGAACTCAGCAAGATTAAAGTCTCGTTAGGCGGGCGGGGATAAGGCGTTGTTGACCCAGGATGGGGCAGAGTTCCTTAACCATAACGATCTTTGAGCGGCGTGGGGCACATGAAACTGGAATACGGGGCGTCTATCGCAACGACAGCACGGTGGCTAGCGATATCGGCGATGTGTGCGACGGTTGCGGCGTGCGGCACGACACAGGCCGTGCCGAAGAAAAGAGCCCACGGCAAGGAATATTTTTCCGAATCCGAATATGGCGTTAAGGCCAGCCCCCGCGTCGCCACCGGCAACAATATCCCGAAGGGCGGCGGCCGCTACATGGTCGGCAACCCCTATGAGGTGAAGGGCAAGTGGTACTATCCGAAAGAAGACTTCGCCTATAACAAGGTCGGCGTCGCCTCATGGTACGGCTCCGCCTTTCACGGACGGCTGACGGCGAATGGCGAAGTTTACGACCAGATGCACCTATCTGCCGCGCATCCGACGTTCCCGCTGCCGAGCTATGCCCGCGTCACCAATCTCGAGAACGGCTCCTCCATCGTCGTGCGTGTCAACGACCGCGGCCCTTATCACGAAGGCCGCATCATCGACCTCTCCAACAAGACGGCCGACATGCTGGATCTGCAGCACAGCGGCACCGGCAAGGTGCGCGTGCAATATGTCGGCCGCGCCCGCATGGACGGCCATGACATGCCCTATCTGATGGCCTCCTACGTGCCGAAGGGCAGCCGCATTCCCGGCATCAATCCGGAAGGGCAGATCGCAACCGGCGTGATGGTCGCCTCCAACAGCCGCAAGATCACCCGCGATCAGTTGCAGAACGCCGAAGACTACGAGACGCCGGCGAATGTGCCGGTGCCGATGTCGGCGACCTCCTATGCCGGCTCGACGCCGAGCGCGCGCTACAATGCGGCGCCCGGCCTTGCGCCGGCCGCCCATGTTCTGGTGGCGCCGTCGGCTCCTTCCCCCGCTGCCTCGCCGGCCTTCGATCAGATGGTGGTGCTGCCGGAGTTCGGTCCCATGCCTTATGAGCGGCCCTATGGCGGTTCGCAGGGCTCCCTCGCGCTTGGCTATCAGAACGAAGCGGTGAAGACAGTAACGGTCGATCTCGCCTTCGACGCGGTGATGGTGCGCAATGACGGGCTGACGCAGGCTTCCATCCTTGCCTCGGCCAGGCGCCAGCAGGCAAAATCGGCAGCGCGTTGAGCATGGCGATTGCATCGAATTTCGCCGCGCTCTAACCTTCTCAAAAACGCCGTTGACCGATGGGAATTGCGATGCTGAGGCCTGTGCTTCGTCTGCTTGCATGCCTGATGCCGCTCGCCGCCAGCGCACATGCCGCCGACGGGGGCGCAGCCGGTTTCGCCACCAAGGCGGCGCAGGCCTATATGATCGAGGCCTCCACCGGCACGGTGCTTCTCGCCAAGAATGAGGATCAGAGCTTTTCGCCGGCTTCGCTCGCCAAGCTGATGACGATGGATCTGGTCTTCGATGCCGTGACCAAGGGCCAGATCACGCTCGATACCGAATATCCCGTTTCCGAATATGCCTGGCGCACCGGCGGCGCGCCGTCGAGGACGGCAACGATGTTTGCGGCCCTCAAATCACGCGTGCGCGTCGAGGATCTCATCAAGGGCGTCGCGATCCAGGGCGCCAATGACAGCTGCATCATCCTGGCCGAGGGGATGGCCGGAAGCGAGGAGCAATTCGCTCAGTCGATGACCCGCCGAGCCCGCGAACTCGGCATGGAGAAGGCGGTGTTCGGCAATTCCACCGGCCTTCCGGACGGCAAGAGCAAGGTGACGGCGCGCGAGATGGTGACGTTGGCCGCTGCGCTTCAGCAATCCTATCCCAATCTCTATCCCTATTTCGCGCAGCTGGATTTCGAATGGAACAAGATCTTCCAGCGCAACCGCAATCCGCTGCTCGGGCTCGATCTCGGCGCCGACGGGCTTGCGACCGGCTTTGCCGAGGGAGAAGGCTACTCGATCGTCGCGTCGGTCCAGCGCGACGGCCGGCGGCTGTTTCTGGCGCTTGCCGGCATCGCGTCCGACAAAGAGCGAACGGAGGAGGCCAAGCGCGTGCTCGAATGGGGGCTGACTGCCTTCGAGAGCCGTCAGATCTTCACCGAGCATGAAGTGATCGGCGCAGCCAGCGTCTATGGCGGCTCGGCGCGCACCGTCGATCTCGTCGCCAAGGTGCCGGTCAGTGTCTATATTCCGATCAGCAACCCCGACCGGCTTTCGGCGCGCATCGTCTATCACTGGCCGCTGACGGCGCCGGTGAAGCCGGATTATCAGGCCGGCACGCTCAAGATTTTCGCCGGTAGCCGGCTGCTTAGGGAAGTGCCGCTCTATACCGCGCAGGCGGTCGGGGAGGGCTCACTCAGCAGCCGGGCGGTCGACGCAGTGCTGGAACTCGGCGAATCGCTGTTCTTCTCCTGGCTCTGGGACAAGTCCGCCCCCGGCTGAACGCCCGGGATGAGGCTCTTGCTCACAGCTCTTCTTTTCCCGCGTGCCGTTGCTGCACAGCCATGCTCCAGACTTGAATGCCTGACCTTCTGATACAATTTGCGGGGAAGGTGATTATGTCGCCGCCGCGAAAGGTTTTCCTTCCCGATGTCTTCGGATAGATAGAAGAGGCGGGGCGCGCGTGCGTGCGGCGTCCGGAATGCGGGAAGTTGTCATTGTCATCCGGTACGGGACTGTTCGTTACATTTGAAGGCGGGGAAGGCGCGGGAAAATCCACGCAGATCCGCCGCCTCGCCGAGGCGCTGAAGGGCGAAGGTCACGAGGTGCTGGTGACGCGGGAACCGGGCGGATCGCCGGGCGCGGAGGCCGTGCGCCATGTGCTGTTGTCGGGCGCTGCCGAGGCCTTCGGGACGCGGATGGAGGCTATCCTCTTCGCAGCGGCGCGCAACGACCATGTCGAAGAGGTGATCCGGCCAGCCCTTGCCGCCGGCAAGATCGTGCTCTGCGACCGTTTCATGGATTCTTCCCGTGTCTACCAGGGCATCACCGGCAATCTTGAGCCCGATTTCATCGAGACACTGCAGCGCGTCGCCATCAACGGCGTCATGCCGGATTGCACCTTGATATTGGATATTCCCGCAAAGGTCGGCCTGGAGCGGGCGCAGAAGCGCAGCGCTTCGGACGGTCCGGATCGCTTCGAGAAGGAGCGGCTCGAAACGCACGAAAAGCGGCGCGAGGCCTTTCTCGATATCGCCGCCCGCGAGCCGGCGCGCTGCCACGTGGTCGATGCCATGCAGACGGAAGAGGCGATCGCCGCCGAAATCCTGGCGATCGTCAAGCGGCTGATGTCGCCCGCAGATCGCGCGCGGATGCCGGAAGCCGCCCATTATGAGTGAAGATCGGCCGGGACTGCTGGACGGCGCTATCTGGCCCGCCGAAAATACCAGGCTGTTTGGCCATGAGGAGGCGGAATCCTTCCTTGCCCAGTCCTACCGATCCGGCAAGGGTCACCACGCCGTCCTGATCGAAGGGCCGGAGGGCATCGGCAAGGCGACGCTCGCCTTCCGCTTCGCCAACCACGTCCTCTCGCATCCCGATCCCGATGCGGCGCCGGAGAAGATCGGCGATCCGGATCCTGCCTCGGCCGTTAGCCGGCAGATCGCCTCCGGCGCCTCGCATAATCTCCTGCATCTCGCCCGGCCGGTGGACGAAAAGACGGGCAGGGTGAAATCGGCGATCACCGTCGACGAGGTGCGCCGCGCCGGCAAGTTCTTCTCGCAGACCTCGGGCACCGGCAACTGGCGAATCGTCATCATCGATCCGGCCGACGACATGAACCGCAATGCGGCCAACGCCATTCTGAAGATCCTCGAGGAGCCGCCGAAGCGGGCGCTGTTCCTGGTGCTTTCGCACGCGCCGGGCCGGCTGCTGCCGACGATCCGCTCACGCTGCCTGCCGCTGAAACTGGCGCCGCTTCCCGACGAGGCACTCGTGGCGGCCCTTGCCCATCTCGGCATAGCAGGCGAGGGCAGCGTGCTTTCGGCGGCCAAGGGCAGCGTCGGCGAAGCCTTGAAACTGTTGAACTATGGCGGCAGCGAAATCATCGCCGGTTATGACGAGGTGCTTTCCGCCGAGGGACCATCCGCCCGCAAGGCGATGCACCGGCTGGCGGAGGCGCTTTCGGGCAAGGAAAGCGATACGATTTTCGATTTTTTCGTCAGCCACGTCGGCGACGACATCATGAGCCGCGCTCGCGCGGCGGCAGGCGATGGGCAGATCGCCGCGGCCGAACGGCTGGCGCGGCTCTACTCGGAGGTTATCGAGCGGCTTACCGTTTCCGACGCCTATAATCTCGACCGCAAGCAGACGATCATCAGTATTCTCGCTGACATCAAGCAGCCCAGACTCTAGCCAAGGTTTCAGCCAAGGTTGGGCGGATCAGCCGGCCAGCAGCTTCCACGCGACGAGCGCAAGGGTGACGGCCAGGACAATGCGAATGATGCGCTCGTGCAGCTTCGGCGCCAGAAGGCTTCCCAGAATAATACCGGGAATCGAGCCGACGAGCAGGGCAAAGAGCATCGCCCAATCGATCTCGCCGATCAGCCAATAGCCGGTGCCGCCGATCAGGGTCAGGGGTACGGCGTGGACGATGTCGGAGCCGACGATTTCGCGCACATCGAGCCTCGGATAGAGCACGAGCAGGATCGTCACCCCAAGCGCACCGGCGCCAACAGAGGTCAAGGTGACAAGCACGCCGAGACAGAATCCGAGAATGACGGTGAGGGCAAGAATGGTCGTCGCTCGCGGCGGCACGCGTTCGCCGATGGCGCGGCGCGCCAATTGAAGTATCGGGCCGCGAAAGATCAGCATGATCGCGGTCATGACGAGAAGCCAACCGAGGGCTGATGTAATGGTGTTGGTCACGCCGATGCTCTTGCGATCGACACCTGCCAGCAACCAGAGCATCAGCAAGGCGGCCGGGACGCTGCCGGCGGCGAGGCTGCCGACGATCTTCCAGTTGACGCGCCCATGCACGCCGTGAACAGCGGTGCCCGCTGTCTTGGTGATCGCAGCATAGAGAAGATCGGTGCCGACGGCAGTTGCCGGATGGACGCCGAAGAGCAGCACCAGCAGGGGTGTCATCAGCGAACCGCCGCCTACGCCGGTAATGCCGACAAGGGCGCCGACAAACAGTCCCGAAATCGAATAGAGAGGCTCGAATGTCAAGCAAGCGCCTCCAACGGCGCCCGGCCACGGGGATTGTGGTGGGTGAAAACTGGCACGTCGTTGGGTCCCGCCTCTCTTTCTGACGACCGGTAAATTGCGTGCGAGACGGAGTCAAGCTCACGACCCCGTGTCCTGGAATTCATGGGCGGCAGCGAAACTTGATGTTTCGCTCGACGGTGACATGCGCTAAGAGCGGCTGACCATTGATAAATAAGCCGGACCTTGGCCGCCATGACAGACAAGACATCCTTCTATATCACCACCGCGATTTCCTATCCTAACGGCAAGCCGCATATCGGCCATGCCTATGAGCTGATCGCGACGGATGCGATGGCTCGCTATCAGCGCCTGGATGGCAAGGACGTCTTCTTTCTGACGGGCACCGACGAACACGGCCAGAAGATGCAGCAGACGGCGCGCGCCGAAGGGATCCCGCCGCAGGCGCTCGCCGACCGCAACTCCGGCGAGTTCCAGGCGATGGCCAAGCTGCTCAACGCTTCGAACGATGACTTCATCCGGACCACGCAGGAGCGTCATCACGAGACATCCAGGAATATCTGGACGCTGATGGCCGACAATGGCGACATCTACAAGGACAGCTATGCCGGCTGGTACTCGGTGCGCGACGAGGCCTATTACCAGGAAAACGAGACGGAGCTGCGCGCCGACGGCGTGCGTTACGGCCCGCAGGGCACGCCCGTCGAGTGGGTGGAAGAGGCGAGCTATTTCTTCAAGCTCTCCGAATACCAGGAGAAGCTGCTGGCCCATTACGAGGCCAATCCCGATTTCATCGGCCCGGCCGAGCGCCGCAACGAGGTGATCTCCTTCGTCAAGTCGGGCCTCAAGGACCTGTCGGTGTCGCGCACGACCTTCGACTGGGGCATCAAGGTGCCGAACGATCCTTCGCATGTCATGTATGTATGGGTGGACGCGCTGACCAACTACATCACGGCGACGGGCTATATCGAGGACAAGAATGGCCCGCGGGCGAAATACTGGCCGGCGGATGTGCACATCATCGGCAAGGACATCATTCGCTTCCACGCCGTCTATTGGCCGGCCTTCCTGATGTCTGCGAAGCTGCCGCTGCCGAAGCGCGTTTTCGCCCACGGCTTTCTGCTCAACAAGGGCGAGAAGATGTCTAAGTCGCTCGGCAACGTCGTCGATCCGGTCAATCTGGTGAACCATTTCGGGCTCGACCAGGTGCGCTACTTCTTCCTGCGCGAAGTCTCCTTCGGTCAGGACGGCAGCTATAGCGAAGAGGCGATCGGCACGCGCATCAATTCCGACCTCGCCAACGGCATCGGCAATCTCGCCAGCCGGTCGCTGTCGATGATAGTCAAGAATTGCGACGGCAAGATCCCGGAATGCGGGCCGCTGACCGACGAGGACAAGGCGATGCTTGCCCAGACCGATGCGCTGCATGCATCGACACGCGAGGACATGAGCAAGCAGCTCATCCATCGCGCGCTCGCCTCGATCATCGCAGTGGTTTCGGAGGCCGACCGCTATTTCGCCGGCCAGGCGCCCTGGGCGCTGAAGAAGACGGATCCGGCGCGGATGGGCACGGTCCTTTATGTCACGGCCGAGGTGGTGCGCCAGATCGCCATCCTGCTGCAGCCCTTCATGCCGGAATCGTCGGGCAAGCTGCTCGATCTTGTCGCCGCGCCTGCCGACAAGCGCGATTTTGCCGCGCTTGGCGAAGTTGGCCGCCTCGTTGCCGGGACGGTGCTCGAAGCGCCGACACCGGTCTTCCCGCGCTATGTGGCTCCGGAGGCCTGAGGCCGTGCTGATCGATACCCATTGCCATCTCGATTTTGCCGACTTCGAGGCGGAGCGCGACGAGATCGTCACGCGCGCCCACCAAGCCGGCGTCAAGCAGATGGTGACGATCTCGACGCGCGTGCGCAAGCTCGACGGGCTGCTCGCCATCACGGAGAAATATCCGTCGGTGTTCTGCTCCGTCGGCACCCATCCGAACAATGCCGGCGACGAGCTGGACATCCAGACCGAAGAGCTGGTGCGCTTGGCGAAGGCGCATGAGAAAGTGGTGGCGATCGGCGAGGCGGGCCTCGATTATTTCTACGACACGCAGACACCAGAGGATCAGCAGACCGGCTTTCGGCGCCATATTGCCGCCGCTCGGGAAACGCAGCTTCCGCTCGTCATCCACAGCCGCAGCGCCGATGCCGACATGGCTGATATCCTGACCGAGGAAACGGGGAAGGGGGCCTTCCCCTTTATCCTGCATTGCTTCTCGGCAGGGCCGGATCTGGCGCGGACCGGTGTCGAACTCGGCGGCTACATCTCTTTTTCCGGCATTCTGACCTTCCCGAAATCGGAAGAGCTGCGTGAGATCGCCAAGACGATCCCGCATGAACGGCTGTTGGTGGAAACGGACGCGCCCTATCTCGCTCCGAAGCGCTGGCGCGGCAAGCGCAATGAGCCGTCCTATGTCGTCAATACGGCCGAAGTGCTCGCCGAGACGATCGGCCTTTCCTATGCGGAGGTCGCACGGATCACGACGGAGAACGCGTTTCGCCTGTTCTCGAAAATGCCAAGGATTTAGCAGGTGCTCTATCGGCGGCGCTTCACCATTCTCGGCTGTTCGTCGTCACCGGGCGTGCCGCGTATCACCGGCGACTGGGGCGCCTGCAATCCCGACAACCCAAGGAATCGGCGCACGCGCGCCTCGTTCATGGTGCAGCAATTCGCTCCCGATGGCGGCGTGACGACCGTCGTCATCGACACCGGACCCGATTTTCGCGAGCAGATGATCCGGGCAGGGGCCGACCATGTCGATGCGGTGCTCTACAGCCATCCGCATGCTGATCATATTCACGGCATCGACGATCTGCGCGGCTATTTTCACAATACCCGCCGGCGAGTGCCGATCTACGCTGACCAATTTACGATGGACAGGCTGCGTGAAGCCTTCGGCTATTGCCTGGAGACGCCGCCGGGCAGCAATTATCCGCCGATCGTGCTGCCTGTCGTCATCGAAAATCTTGACGAACCCGTCGAAATCCGCGGCCCCGGCGGCAAGATCGATTTTTTTCCGCATATCCAGCAGCATGGCGATATCAATTCGCTCGGCTTCCGCATCGGTGATGTAGCCTATTGCAGCGATATCAGCGATTTCCCGCCGCAGACCGTCGAGAAACTGAAAAATCTCGACGTGCTGATCATCGACGCCCTGCAATACACCTATCATCCGAGCCATCTGTCGCTGGAACAGTCGCTCGACTGGATCGGCCGGCTGAAGCCGAAAAGGGCGATACTCACCCACATGCATACGCCGCTGGATTATGACGCAGTGATGGCGCAGACGCCGGACCACGTGGTCCCGGCGTTCGATCAGATGAGCTTCGAGACGGAGTTTCTCGCTTAACCCGGCGATGCAGCATGCTTACACGCGTACAGCAGGATCGGGGACTGAGCCCCGACCCTGGCGCAGGTCACTGCATATAGGGAAGAACCTCGACCGCGCCGCGATAGATCATGTCGAGCGAGACGTAGAGGATGATCAGCAGACCGATATAAGCGATCCAGCGATGGCGGCCGAGCAGACGGGCGATCAGGTTCGCGGCGATACCCATCAGCGCGATTGACAGACCGAGGCCGATGACCAGGACGCTCGGATGTTCGCGCGCAGCGCCCGCAACGGCGAGCACGTTGTCGAGCGACATCGAAACGTCGGCAATGACGATCTGGGTTGCCGCCTGGAAGAAGGTCTTTTTCGGCGCGCCTTCGCCGCTTTCCGCTACGCGATCCTCGTTATGGCCGTCGCGAAGCTCGCGCCACATCTTCCAGCAGACCCAAAGCAGCAGCAGGCCGCCGGCCAGCAGCAGGCCGACGATTGCCAGCAGATAGACGGCAACACTGGCGAAGAGAATACGCAGGACCGTTGCGGCAAGAATGCCGACGATGATCGCCTTGCGCCGTTGTGTGGCCTCGAGGCCGGCAGCGGCAAGACCGATAACCACGGCGTTGTCGCCGGCGAGAACAAGGTCGATAGCAATGACCTGCAGCAAAGCCGTCAGACCGGCTGCCGTGAAGATGTCCATATGAAATGTCCCCAATGCGTCGAAAGCCGTGCTAACGTCTCGATGGTTTGACGTCAACCGCCGAAGGCTGCCACAGACGGTGCGATTCACTGCCTGGTGTATCTGAAAAAGGACAGGCGGCAACGTTATGGAACTGCCGTGAAATGCCGCCGATCCGTCCCACTGCCGTGGAACATTCGTCTCGGCTGCCGGTTCTTCAAGTCAGAAACCAGGCGTCGGATCGACGGCTGGAAAGAGACATCGAGAGGAGCGTTCCGTGAGCAACATTCACCACGATACCAACCCCAGCTCTTCAGGCCCGATGGGCGGCGGCAGCCTTACGGCATTTTTCGACAGCCGGTCCGAAGCCGAATCTGCGATCTCCCGTCTCGAGGACGCGGGCGTGCCGGTCGCAAGAATAAGATTGATGCCGGGCTACGAAGCGGATGGAAAGAATCCCGGCGCCATAAGCGACGACCGCAGCGGCTTCTTCGACGCGCTGGCCGACTTCTTCTTCCCGGATGAAGATCGCGCGATGTACGCAGAAGGGCTGCGGCGAGGCGGCTTTCTCGTTCAGGTCAATGATATCGACGACGCGCTCTATGAGACCGTTCACGATATTCTCGACGATGAAGGCAGCATCGACATCGATGAGCGGGCAGATCTCTGGTTGTCGGAAAGCGGCCGTCAAGGCGGGTCGAATACCGGTTTTGCGGGCTCGGCCCATGGCGGCAAAGCTGCGGATGACCTGGCTGTGTCCGAGAGCGCGTTCGAAGATGAAACGCGACCGGTCGCGATACGCGACACTACGCATGGAAGCGGCAAGGTGCGCGCCTATACCTATCCCGGAGGCGGCTCGCCATCGACCGGTACGGATCAGCAAACGCAGACACAGACACAGACGCAAGGCAGATCGAATCAGAGTCAGGGATTCCGGCGCGATCACTGATGTCCAGTGCCTCGCATGAGAGCCGGCCACGGTCGCTCTAGCTGATATTCGAAGGAGACGTCCATGCAATCCTCCATCAATCGCGACGGTTTCCTTCCGCCGGATCCCGATGAGCTGGTCGCAGAAGGTGAGCCGCCCTTTGCCGATGCCGCCAGCGCGACCGCGCGTGAGAAGGCCGACTACGATCTCGATATCCTACGGCACGAAATAAGGCTGTTGCGCGCCCGGATCGGTATTTTGCGCGAGGATGCGGAATCGGCGCTGAAAGCCCAGGCGAACCTGATAGACGCAAGCGCCCATGTCCAGCTCGGCAACTATCCCTGGGCAAAGCTCGCCTTGGCCACGGGCGCGGCTTTCATCGCGGCCAGAATCGTTCGCAGCTTTCCGTTCAGCGTTTTGCTGGCCGGGTTTGCCGGTCACCTCTCCAAGACGAGACCGTGGTGAAGGGCTGACCATCTGATACGCTCGGTCCCCTGACAATTCGGGAGAGAGCGCAATGTGCCGCCCGTGATCTGACTGCGGGCCGCACTTCGCAGCTGTTGCCCCAAATTCATTTCTGACATTGCCAACCGTACGGGTACCGTGCCGCAGGGAGTCTGCAGTCCGGGAAGGCGCGCCGATGATCCCGTCACCGAGACAAGGATCGGAAATGATCGCAGCTGGGCAAGGATCAGCCTGCCTCGGCCAGACAGGTTCGTCGATTGACGTTGATGGCGTGGCGATTGAGGAGTAGCAAGCCGCAGGGCTTCCATACCCCTTGTTCGGAATGCCCGTGGGCGATGTGCGAATCCAACCTGTTGAGCAATCGATCTAAAGGTACAGCCAGATGATTGATTTCAGGTCACTGACAGAAGCAGATTTTCTGATGTTGTGTGAGTGGCTAAATAAACCTCATATGCGTGCTCACTACCAGAAGACGCCGATAACGATCGAGGAAGTTCAGAGGAAGTATTCTGAGCGCCTGAGCCCAAGCCATCCTACCCATTGCCATATAGCTTGTTATAATGGTGAGCCTTTCGGAAAATTGCAGTGCTATTTGCTTCGCGACTATCCCGACTTCGCGTCTGAGATGGGCGAGCACGACGGCGTAGCGGTCGACTTATTTATCGGTGATGAGCAGTTCATAGGGAGGGGCTTGGGGAAAACTATGCTTCGCTCATATGTGCTGAACGTGGTTCCTTCACTTTTTCCCCACGACTGCAAATGTTTCATTTGTCACGCTAAAGAGAACCAAATAGCTATTCGGGGTTCGCTGTCCGCAGGGTTTCTGCCGTATCGAGACGTCATCGAGGGCGGAGTGGAAAGTCTGCTACTTTCATTCGACCGATCGAAGGCATGTCTGCCTTTTATCCGATAACGGCGATAAATCCTGCTGACCATTGCGGAGAGACGGTTCGGGGCCAAAAGCAACAGTCGGAAAACCACTCCTCTGTTCCATAATCTACCTTATGCGACACTGTAGCCGGGTGGGTTCAAGGATGAAGTGCGACTTGCGATAGATGCCAATGGGTTATCACTCGCAAGGAATGGCTGATGAGACGCACCTACTCCCAGATCGACATGGATGAACGTCGCAGGG
>NZ_JBOBHU010000032.1:0-47409 GCF_050587665.1 Rhizobium sp. Nf11,1
GTTCCGCGAGGAACTGGAAGCACGAGGCATCGAGCCGTGCATCCCGTCGAGCCGAAGCCGCAAAGTCCCATACGCTTACGACACGGCCCTTTATCGTCAGCGTCACAAGGTCGAGAACCTGTTCGCAAAACTCAAGGACTGGCGCCGCATCGCAATTCGCTACGACCGATGCGCCCACACCTTCTTCTCAGCCATCTGCATCGCTGCAGCCGTCATTTTCTGGCTCTAACGAGTCCTGAGCCTAGCTGCGGTAAAGCCGAGATGGTAAACCCGCGGTCGTTGCTATACTTCCCTGAACGCTAGAACTGCGTTCAGGCCCCCCATGGCAAAGGCGTTGCTTAGCGCTATTCGAATCTTCCTTTCACGCGCCACATTTGGCGTGACGTCGAGATCGCAATTGGGGTCGCGTTCATTATAATTTGCCGTGGGCGGAACGATCCCTTCGCGGATCGCCATCACACACGCAATCATTTCGAGGGCGCTCGCCGCACCCAGGCAATGTGCGTGCATGGACTTGGTAGACGAGATCGCCATTGAATATGCGCGCTTACTGAAGACGTGCTTGATCGCTGCCGTCTCGACTTCGTCATTCGCTTTGGTGCCAGTGCCGTGCGCATTAAGATAATCGACGTCGTCAACATTCAACCTCGCATCTTTGAGACAGGCGCGCATCGCTGCTTCGGGTCCCCCAGCCGCCGGCGCCACAATGTCGAAGGCATCCGCCGAAAGGCCGATCCCGGCGATCTCAGCGAGGATAGATGCGCCACGTCGTGAAGCGTGCTCATAGCTTTCCAAAACGGCCATGCCTGCGCCCTCTCCAAGCACCACCCCCTTGCGGTCCGCGGAGAAGGGGCGACAAGTGTCCGGGGCAAGTATGCGCAGCGCCTCCCATGATTTCAGCACGCCCCACACAAGCGGCGCATCGCTGCCGCCGGCGAGCATGATGTCGGCCCGTCCAAGCCTGATCTGATCCGCCGCCAAAGCAATCGCGTGATTAGCCGAAGCGCAGGCCGACGTGGCGCCAAAAACTGGTCCGCGCAGACCGAATTGCATGCTGACCTGACCGGCAGCTGCGCAAGGCATCACCTTTGGCGCCGTAAGGACTTCAGCCCGTTTCGCGCCACTCAAAAGGAGTGCGCGGTAATTCTCCTCAATCGCCTCCCAGCCGCAGACACCGACGCCAACGGCGGCACCAAAGCGGTGCGGATTTCCTTCTTCACCGGAGAGCCCGGCCTGTTGCATTGCTTCGCGCGCGGCAAGCACGGCAAGAAGACTGAAGCGGTCCATGGTCGCGAGCTGCCTTCGACTGATGTCGTGCTTCGGCAACGTCTTGATCTCAGAGCCAATGACACCCGCCAGCTCACGGAGCTGAGGATTGGCGATCGGCCCGATGGCGGAAACGCCTGTACACATCCTACGCCAGATAGATGCGGCATCGGTACCAAGCCCGCATAAGCCGCCAATTCCAGTGATAACGACGCGCCCATCCATTCAAGCCTCCTTGGCTAACAAGCTTCGGACAGCCACAACCACATCGCCGACCGTCTGTAGGTTCGACCAAGCATCCGCCGTATTCATCTCGATCTTGATGTTGTGGGCTTGCTCAAGGTCCCAGAGGATATCAGCGAACGCAAGAGAATCGAGGCCGAGCGAAGTCAACTCCGTTGCCATGGTCAATTCGGCGCTCGGAGTCGCGGTTGTCGACGCGCCTTGCTCCGCTAGCGCTCGATTGTTGATTATCGCAATAACCTCCCTAGTAAGTTGATCAGACATATTGTTCCTTTCATCATGAGTTTGAACTTAAGACGCCGCCTCATCCTGAACCCCGGTGCTGAATTGCGCCTCAGCAAGCTTGTGCCGCCGATCAAGCCGATTATGGATAGATGAGCGCCGGCCGGATCTTTTAGCATCGGGAACCATGGAAAGTTGCCATCGACCTGAGCGTTAGTTGCTGTTGTTATGCAGGATTGATTAGGATCAGGAAAATCTATTGTTTAGATTTCAGCCATCCATGCCCTGGATGGCGGAGCCCTTTTTGAGGCGGATGCGCGCATGCCAACGGGTCATGGCGATAGACGGCGACATACGGCAAGTTGGGGTCTCCCGACGGAAGATGGCCCAACTCATCAACACCGAGGCGTCAAAGCCACAAGTCACTCCAAATGAACTTCTAGTGGCTCAATTAGTCTCCTCGACGTCGCCAGAACGATCCATATTCCCAAGACAACCAAGGCTATAGTGGGATGTCCATAGTCGGGAAACTGAGCAAAGAAGCCTGAGATGTCATTATTCAGCCCTTCGGAGATCGGCTGTTCATACTTGTGGAGCATATGATTCGTGAGCAGCCAGCCAAAACAGGCAAGGGCAAACGACGTCAGGCTTGACACCCTGAAGCACTTTATCAACAAAGGTACATAAAAGGGGAGAAAACTATAAAATATCCTGGTCACGTCCGATCCGCCACCTATTGACAAAAACCCGGAGTATACTGATGCGACGATGGAAAATATCACGGTGTCGTCCGATTTAATGTGGTTAAATGTCCGCTTATCCAAAACAACGTACAGCGGACCGAGAGTAAGCGATATAGCAGCGAACGAGCCTAAGACATGCGCGGGCTCAGATAGAAAGCGATAGAACCAAAAGAGTGCGGTAATGAGTTGCGATTGGGATTCGCAATCAGATACTAAAAGCATCAGTTCTTTTAGAGCATACCCAGAGATGATAATAGATATAGATGTCACCCAAGCGGCGCTGCTTCTTTGTGCAGTTTTGATATAGAAACCTACCAGCAGTGGCAGAAGATAAAAACTAGCTTCCCTGAATGGAATTCCTGCCAAGCATATAATACTTGCGAGAAGATAGTTCTTCTTTCTGATGAAAATCAGACAAAACGAAAGGACAAGGAGAAACGGGGGGTCCATGTAAGCCGGATAGAAGTTTGTAAATTTTACCGGCGCAAAATACAGGAAGGACGACGCCGCAATCACTGCCGTCAAGCCTTTTATGCTCTCATGCCATAGTGAGCGTGTTGCAAGAAGCAAAGTGGCGGAGAACAACCCCGAGGCAACCAAGTTGAACTCATAAAAGCCGAAGCGATTATGAAAAATGTTCACGAGGATCCAAGGTGTCCCAACGCGAGCACAATATGGAAAGGCGATGCGCAACCGCGAGCTACCCCCAGCAGCTAAGAACCGAAGAAGTCTGTCATAATGTACTGCATCCCACTCCAAGCCATTCGATATCCGGAACGGTTCTTGAGCAATGAAAATCCATATCACGCCGAACATTCCAGCAATGATGAAAGATCCAGCAATAAAGTATTCTATTTGCTTTTTTGTTGGAACGAAGCGGATCACATCCTTACCCTTTTGAAAAGCCCCTCCGGGATAAGTCTGATGATCAGCATGATCATACGCCAGACTGGACGAACGTAGATAACGTTCTTCTTTCGCTCGACGGCGACGACGATACTTTCGGCAACCTCACTCGGTTGCGCCGTGAGCCTTGCTGGTAGATTCATGCCTTCAGTCATCTTGGTCGCGACATAACCAGGTAGCACAGTCACAACATGTACGCCGCGTTTCGCCAAACGACTACGAAGCCCGGACAGAAAGGCAGTGAAGCCCGCCTTCGCGGAGCCGTAGACGTAGTTGGTCGCGCGTCCGCGCGCTCCAGCGACCGAACTGAGGCCAACCAGAGTGCCGGATCCGCGTTCTTCGAACCGGTTGGCTAACAATGCCAGGATATTGGCAGGCCCTTCGTAGTTGCTACGCATGATGCAACTGGCGAGGAGCTGATCGCGCTCGCTTCGTTCCTGGCTCCCCATGAAGCCGACGACGCTTACGGCGACCTCGGGCAACTCGGGCAACATGGCCAGGAACTGGGCGTGAGTTTCCGTCAGAAGTGCATCAAATTCGTGTAGGGTTACTGGGATTCCATATCGTAGCTGCAAATTGGTCTTTTCAGCATCGAGTGTTTCTGATTGGCGCGCGGCTAATTGGATCGGGTGGCCCAGCGCTGCAAACTTGTGCGCCACGGCATTGCCCACATCGGAACGTGCACCCAAGATAAGAACGGACGGCTTCATCACAGCACAAGTCTTTCCGCTTGCGCTGATTGGAACGAGCTTTTCCAGCCGCTTTTCGCCCTCACTCGAACGAAGCTTGCAACCCGGCCATCGGAGGCACGTAGCGTTTCAGCAGACATGCGGCTGTCCTTTGCGAGATAAAAGCGCCCGCCGTGCTCGATTGTAATTCGGTCAAGGTTTGCCAATAGATGGGAGGTTTTGGTCGTGATGGGAAAATCAAGAGCAAGGGAGTAGCCTTCCATTGGGAATGAAAAGCGGCTCTCCTGCGGACCGAACCGCTTGAGAACGGCCAAGAACGATCCAGCGCCTGCCTTGGCGACTGTCTGCAGCAAGGCCGAGAGCCCTTCTTCCGAGCGCTTTATGGGAATGGCGCACTGGAACTGGGCGAACCCCTTGCGCCCGTAGACCCGATTCCAGTCGGCAACTGCGTCGAGGGGATAGAAGTAGCTATCCCAATCAACGAGTTGCTGACCTCGATTCCAAACGCCAATTCGATAGTATAGCGCGTTGAAGGCCCGGAGACTAAACCGATTGATAGCAAAGCATGGAAAATTGAACGGAACCGAAAGTTTGCGTCTTGCCGGAGTAGCGAAAGGGTGCAGAGACCGATATGTTGGAAGATCAGAGGCGTTCGCGTGATCTCCCAGGAAGACAAGGGAGCGCCCCAGGTTTTTCCCCGTCCCAAGGCAGTCAATCCACGCCACCGAATAGGTCGAATCTTGAGCCCGTTCTAGAGCTGTCATCGCTGATTTGAGGTTCGGCGCGGGTATTGTTGTCTGGCGGATCCATCCGGTTTCGACTGCGCGCAATCGGACCGCCGCCCGCAAAATGATTCCGGTCAGCCCCATGCCGCCGAGAGTGTGCTCAAAGAGCTCTACGTGGCTCTTGCTTGAGCAGCGCTGGATTGAGCCATCGGCCCCAATTACATCGATCCAGTCCACGCATCCACGAAAACTTCCATGCTTGCGGTGGTTCTTGCCATGAACGTCGGCGGCTATCATGCCGCCCAACGTCACGAACTTCGTGCCCGGCGTGACCATCGGGAACCAACCTCGGGGCAGGAAAGCCGCGATGATGTCGCAAAGAACAACTCCAGCTTCCGCGATCAACTGTCCCGTTTTCGGATCAAAGGCCAACATTCGGTTCAAACGCCGCATATCAATTGTTGCAGATGAATTGATGGCGCTGTCCCCGTAGGCCCTACCGCAGCCGCGCGCGATCACACTCGGCTTTGAAGCTAGCAGCTTCTGGAGAGCTTCGAGGTCACGGGGCACATAGACTTGCGCGTCCACGAGCGGAGACCTTCCCCAACCCGAGAGCTTCATGGAGCAATCCTCAATCGGTGACCTGCAAACACGAAGCGTGTATCTAGCTGGTACTTGACCAGATAGCCGATTGTCAGACCGATGGCAGCACCCAAGTCACGCATCAGCTCAGTTCTCCAGATCCACCAGGAGGCCGCCTCAGCACTCCAGAAAATGATTGTGGTGAGGGCGCCCACTGCCGTATAGAGTAAGAACTTCCACCCATCGTTTTTGAGGCCGATTTCCTGATCGTCGAAAATCCAAAACTTGTCGAGCAGGTATTTGATCATCAGCCCGGCAATGGTGCCCACGCTCATGGCAAGCACAAAAATGGCGCTCGTATTCCCGAACTGAAGGACGGAATGTTGCATGGTGACATTGACCACCATTGCGATGGCGGCGAATGCCGCATAGCGTAACGCTAGACCCTGCCGTTTCACCTCAGCACTCCGCCTGCAACGAAGACCAGAATGATCGCTAGGCATACTTGGCTGGTCCGATCCTTCGCGGCGTAGATCACCGGGTCGTCATGCATGTTGCCGCGGTGCGACACCATCACTGTGCGGGTGATCCAATAGAGCAGGATTGCGCAGACGCCCCACAGCATTTGAGGATGGGGATAGAGCTCCATTACGACAGGCGAATTCAGATAATATGTCATCACCAGCACAGATACGTATCCTGCCCCAACCGCGATCATGGAGATGATTGGCAGGTCGTTGACGTGGTAACCTCGACCCGTAGCCTGCAGACTGCCACGCTCGGCGCCGTCAACCAATTCACTTTGTCGCTTCACCGCCGCTAACGACAGAAAAAAGAACACTGAAAAGGCAATGAGCAAGACCGATAACGGAGTTGATGTCGCGATTCCACCGGCAACGATGCGAATGGTGTAGAGACCTGCGAGAATACAGATATCGATGACAATGCGTCGTTTCAAATGCAGGGAATAGGCCGTGGTCACAAGGAAATATCCCGCCACCACCAGGAAAAAGCCCCAGCCGATGAACATTGCTATCAGTCCGCCTGGAAGAATGAGCCCCGCTGCCATCCAGGTTCCGTGTGCGGTGGGGATGCTGTGTGAGGCAAACGGGCGGTACCGCTTGCGCGGATGCGCCCGATCTGCGCAGACATCAAGGAGATCGTTCATGACATAAACGCTAGAAGCCACCAAGCTGAAGCAGACGAACGCTTCCAGTGATAAGAGGAGCGTCGGCCAATCGAGTTTATGTGCAGCGAGGGTCGGCAAGAACACCAACACATTCTTCAGCCATTGGTGCGGCCGAAATGCATTGACGTAGTGCTTGAGGGACCTCGCTTCAGCTATAGGCGTTTCCGACACTGTCTGGCCACCCCCGCAATGGGTATCGGCGAACCCATCGCAGGCATCAGACTTACCGTCGAGCGTTGCGGCAACATCATTTGCCCGGGCGTGCTCAAAACCATAGGGCGCGACGGTAAACACCCGCGGCCGAACTGTTCTCTTGAATACCGTGGAGTCAAATGCGTGGTGGGTGATGCGGGGCTCGAACCCGATGGTCCCAGTGTCACCTGGACTCGGGTGTACATGAGCCTTCTCGTCTTTGCTGCCGCCACTCATAGTATCCTCTCACTTTGAGCCAAAATGGCATCAAGCTGGCTTGCAAAAAATATCCAGTTGAGCACCATAAAAATGGTCCAGTCGGAAGGCCGATCCGAACTCAGTATCTGCCTGGTTGCGATGAGACCAACTGGTTCGACGGGGCGGCCTCACCACATTAGAAGCTTCTGCTATGCAAGATTGAACAGGATCAGGAAAATTGATTGTTTGGATGGTTGGCATTCTCACTATGGATACAAGCGAATTGTTTTCAGCACGGAACTAGCAGTTGAAGGAAGCGAAAATGGCCAGCGACCGAAACCACTGGACTACTTGATCTGGCGGATCTTCGGATTGATCAGTTCGGCAACCAGGCCAGCGGGGCCGGAAGTTCTAAGAGTTTGCTCAATCAATGGTTATCCTTTCTCGGCTCGCGCGATTTGCTCTTGCCGTTTGCCGGATTGATGCGATCAGAGCCAAGCCTCGGATGAGGCGATTGACGCTTCCCAGTCCTTATCGAGCTGCAGGCATGGCCCAGCCATGCGAAAGTCCGCTCCAGGATCCAGCGCTTGGGCAAAACGGCGAACTCCTTGGCCTTGTCCGAGCGCTTCACGATTTTCAAGGACCAAGCCTTCGATGGGGCAGCGCGGTTTTCCGGATTCTCGCTGCATAGCGCTGTCGGCAAAGAGCTTTTCCGCCGTGGAAAGCTCGTTGTGGCAATCTCGATCGGGCCGGGTGCGCCGTCGGGGTCCTGAACGCTCGCCTCGTGCACGATCCCCCTCGAGCATGTTGGCCGCCGTATCGGTGACGAGTGGCGCTTGCGCCCCTTGATCTTCTTGCCTGCATCAAGGCCGCGCGTGCCGCCGCCAGTCGCCTTCACCGAGTGGCCCAGCCCTCAAGCAAGCGGCTAGCGACAACCGGTGACTCGCTGACTAACGCAAGCAGACCGCAGTCGCGGCCAGCGGTAGAAACGGCGCTGCACCGTCGTAAACGGCGGAAAATCCCTGGGCAGAAGCCGCCATTGACAGCCCGACGCGGCAAGACACTGAATTGCATTCCATAGCAAATCGTCGCATACATAGACGTCCGACCTTGCAGCAGCGCGCCAGAAAAGGCGCGACAATCGCCATGCCCCGTGGGTGCAATCACTTGCACGACATAGTTCGGGTTTGTCTTATGAGGCAGAGTGGTTCCGGTCCAGGGCATCCGATTCTCCGCAGTCTTTGCTAACCGCAGCGAATTTTCACCAGCCGAAATCACTCACTTTAATTTTCGGTCAGGCTCTAACGATCCAATGGATACCTCCACTTCACTCTCAAAGCACAGCGACCCGGCGGGAAGGGTGTGCAGACTAGCCGGAGCCCGATGTTGCCCGATTTACGACCGCCTCATCCGCACCGGGAGGAGGAACAGCCCAACTACGGCGCCAGCACCCGCGGCAAAAATTCTCGACCGCAGGCTGCGTGTCCCCTGCCTCAGTTGGTCGGTGTGCCGGCATTCATCGTTCCAAAAAGCGCCCGCTGAAGCGGGGTGGCAAGCGTCGCCGCAAAAGGGGTTGCGATGTGGTGGCGGTCGCGGAAAGTCAGCTTGCCGCCAATCATGGCGGGGCAGGTCGTTCTGTTGCAGAACAGGTCGGTGATGTCGACGTAAGAGGCATTCCCGATATCCGAAATGGCCTTCCTTTCCGCGTCCGGGATCGTCTCTTCCATCGCCCCGCTGCGCGGCGTGTCACAGGTCTCGGGCGCCCTTTTTTGCCAGAGCGCGCGCGCGACGCATTTGTCGAGATAGGTCTTGTGCACGGGCCCATCCCGGAGCACGGCGATCTTTGTGACAACGCTTCCCAGGGCGTCCACGGTCCTGCGGAGCCCCCGAGCCCATGTGGCGGCGTCGATCTGGTGGGCAGATATGACGTTGACGTCATTCTTGACGTAGGCCGAGGAATATTCCGAAATGATCACCATGTCGGGCTTGCGTGTGGCAATCTCGCGCATCGCGAGCTGCCGCCATCGATCGCATTCCTCGTAATTCCGCATGAGCATCGAATTCCAGATCGTGATGTCCGCCGCCGGGCAGGAAGATTTCAGATAGGTGACCAACTGCCACTGGTTGCTTTTGGCGATGCTGATCAGCGGCGTCGACCAGTGGTCGGCATGTGAATCCCCGAAGAGAACGATCGTCTTACTGGGGTATTTGGCGCCGAATTCACAGGGTTTGGGCTGCACCTGTTGGGCGTTGAGAAGACAGCCATCGTCGAACTGCCGGGCGGACGAATCGCGCTCAGCGCTTCGGAGGATAAGATTCTGCTGGGGATCGATGTTGTGATTGGCCAACCGCGCGCTTCCATAGGCTGCCGCTGCGCCACACGCGGTCAGAAGCGCGGCAAAACCGAGAGAGCGGCTCGTCCTTGCCAACAGCCAGGGGTTCCTCCGCATCGGGTTTTCGACGAAGCGGTAGCTGAAGACTGAGAGACCTAGGATCAGCGCGAGGCACAGGAATCGTTCGAAGATAGTGAGCTCGGGTTTCAAGATGCTGGAATAGACGATCACCGGCCAATGCCAGAGGTAAAGCGAATAGGATATCCGTCCGAGCCACTGCAGCGGCGGTAGCGAAAGAAGGACTTGCGGTCCCGCCGGGCCGGGCCGCGTGCCGCTGAGAAGCACCATCACTGTGCCGGCCACCGGAACCAGAGCAGTCAGTCCTGGAAAGGGCACGTCCTCTGACATGCCGAGATAGGCCGTCACGATCAGGCCGATTCCGGTCCAGCCAAAGACGGGCGTCAGCCGAAAGCGCTTGGCCGCTTCCTGGGAGATCATCAAGGCGAGTCCTCCGCAGGCGAACTCCCACGCCCGGAACGGTGAAAAGTAAAATGCCCATGGTTGGGATATGGCGGTATAGCGCCAGCAGAAGGCGAAGGAGATGACGCCCACTAGCGCCATTGGGAGGCAAAGCCCGTATCTGCCGCGGCGGAGCCGAGCGAAAAGCAGCAGCAGGGCCGGCCAGACGAGATAGAATTGCTCCTCGATCGAGAGCGACCAGAAATGGATGAACGGATTGTTAAACGCGTCCGGAGCGAAATAGTCGGCGGCCCAGCTGATAAGCCACATATTAATCATATAGGCGGACGCGTAGAACGACTCCTTGGAATAGAGCTGCTGCTCGGGCGGCGAAAGAATGAAGTAGCCGAAGAAGAGCGTCGCCAGGATGACCAAACAGGATGCAGGAAGAAGCCGGCGAGCTCGTCGCGCGTAAAACCGCAGGAGGTCGAGCGAGCCGGTTCGCTCGATTTCCAGCTGGATGTGCCTGGTGATGAGATAGCCAGATATGACGAAGAAGATATCGACACCGACAAAGCCGCCGGGCACACTGGTCATGCCAAAGTGAAATGCGATTACTCCCGAAACGGCAAGGGCACGCAGCCCCTCGATATCCATTCGGAAATGATGTGTTTCAGTTCGTGTAGCCATATCGAAACTTGAATGCCCTATGTGGCGGTCTCACCGCATCAGTACCGACGAAAAAGTACAGATCTTGATGGCCAGCATGTGAAGGCAGGCTCTCCTATGCATTATCCGGAACCGCCATGCGTGACGCCTCCTCGATCAATATCTGGCGCATCCAGATACTGGCCGGATCACCGTTATGAAGTGCGGGCCACTGAACTGCTTCCGTGAAAGCAGGAAGCGGCAGCGGAAGATTCATGACTCGCAAGGGTATCGTTTTCTCAAAATACTTGACCAATCGTAAGGGCATAGTGGCGATGCGGTTTGTGCCGCTCAGCACCTGTGGTATCAAGCTAAAACCTTGCATGACGACTTCGACGCGTCTCTTGATCCCATGTTCGAGCAAGTACCATTCTTCGATCGAAGGCCTCAACGAACGCCCGAACATAACTGCGACGTGTCCCATCGACATGTATTGCTCGAATGTGAGCTCCCGCGGTGCCGCGTTGTTGGTTGGACAACTCACGCATACGAGTTTCTCGTCGAAGAGCTTCGCGGTGGGATGCGAGTTCGCCATAAACAGATCCGGTAGCAGGAGAAAATCAACTTCACCGCGCCGGAGGAGCTCGTTCGGGTCACTATCGAGAGACAGAAGCTCGAAACTGACGGCAGGTGCTTCCCGCGCAACACGGGCGATGACCCTATCAAGAAAAACAAGCGTCATGAAATCCGAAAGAAGGATCCTGAACCGACGGTCGGATTGAGCTGGGTTGAATGGCTCCCAAGAAATAATTGAGCATCGAATTTTCAGGAGAACGTCGCGCACCGCCGGGGCGAGTCCTTCGGCTCGGGGTGTGAGGCAAAGTTCACGACCGTTCATCGTGAACAGGTCATCGCGAAAATATTCTCTTAGCCGGCCGACGGCCGCGCTCATGGCGGGCTGACTCAGATTGATGTTGCGTGCCGCCACCGTAAGATTCCGTTCGGTCATCAGCGCGTCGAGTGCGACGAGAAGATTTAGATCAAGGCCTTTGAATCGCACGTTTGAAACCATCCATGCTGTGGATCTTTTTCGGCTACCAATTTCATGGAGATGCCATTGACAGCAGCCGCTGTTGGCAAGCGCTCCGAACACGGTCGAAACAAGCGATGCGACGACCACGGCTCCCGCTACAAAGGCATGGTGGATGCCGGCCCCCAGCCATACGTCGATCGTATCCTCTCTGCTTTGGCCCAGATTGGCATCATACTGGCCGGTAAGAAACATCCAGTTTGGCAGAAAGGAGATAGTCCAGTCGGAAAAGCAAGTGGCGACCGGGCGCGCGCCCAAGACGGGTGCGCGCCGGATTTTTGAAGCGCTCAAGCATCAGATTCTCCGTCGCGTCTACGAAGCGGGAAGCCAGCTGCCATCCTTACGCAGGCTGGCGAATGAACTGCATGTGTCGCGGACAACGGTCACGGTCGTCTATGAACAACTCGCCGCTGAAGGCTTCTTGGAACTGCGCCAGGGCGCGCGTCCGCGGGTCACGGCGTTGCAGCTGCGACAGCGCCCGCGAGACATCAAGGCTGCCGCTCTCGCGTTTGATATGCTAACGGCGCGCTTGGGAACACTCCATTCTCATACGCTCAATTCTGGGTACAGGCGCTCTTCACCTCTGGTCGCTCGATCACACCCCCGTGATCTCCCAGACCTGCAGCTCGCTGATGAGGTCCAGGCACCTCTGCATCCACTGTCATCCACTGGAAACGGCCTGATCCCGATCGGCCACACGCTGCATGATCGCCGACCTCGGTCAGACGTTCGCCGTCGCCGAGTCGAGCAGGGGAATATAGCCACGCCTATTACGGGGTAGCAGTCGACGCCATCGAATGTGTTGAGCTGCAAATCAACACGCACGGGCGTAAAGGCTAGTCCGGCTTCGCGAAGGACAATATGCGAGGCAAGCGAGCAAACGCCGGGGGAAACGCGAAATAATAGTTGCGCTGATGGCATCGAGCACGAGAATGTTTCCGTTCAGGCATAGTCACTTATCCGCGCGTCGCGACGGGCGCTCTCTTGCCGCGGCCCCACAGGATGAAGGCCACGAGGCCGCTACCCGCGGCCCGGTCGACTTCACGGGAAAATGACAATGGCTTTCGATTGGTCTTATACGATCGGGCTCTTCTGGAGCCGCGACTTCTGGAATGCGACCCTGCTGGTGGTCGAACTCAGCGTGGCGACATGGGTCCTGGCGGTGGTCCTCGGCTTCTTTGTCGCGCTCGCGGACCGCTCCAGCCTGATGGTGGTTCGGCGGGCCGCCGGACTTTACGTCTGGTTCTTCAGAAGCCTTCCGCTGCTCGTTCTACTCATCTTCGTCTATAATCTCCCGCAGGCTTTCCCGTCGACCGCTGGTGTTCTGTCCATTCCTTTCGTCGCCGGACTACTGGCGATGGTGTTGAGCGAGACGGCCTACATCGCCGAAATCCACCGCGGCGCGCTCGTGGCGGTCGGCAAGGGTCAATATGAGGCGGGAAAGGTCCTTGGGCTTTCGCGCACGGGCGTCCAGCGGCTCATCGTGATCCCGCAGGCGCTACGCATCGCCCTGCCCTCGCTCGGAAACGAATTCGTCTCCATCGTGAAGCTGACGTCGCTCGTGTCGGTGATCTCGCTTGCCGAAATCCTGCTCGTGGGGCAACGCTACTACACGCAGAACTTCAAGGTAATTGAGACCATGGTCGCAGTCGCCTGCTACTACGTCCTGATCGTGACCGTCTTCGACACGGCGCTCAAGGCATTCGAACGCCGCCTCGACTTCTCGCGCCGTCTCGCGGAACTGACGACGGAGGAGGCCGAACCCAGCGGCTCGATTACCAAGCAGATCGAGGACGACGTCCGCACCTCGGCCGCCGAACCAGCGATCCGCCTCGAGAAGGGCGGGAAAGTCCTACGGCATCCATGAGGTGTTCAAGGACCTCGATCTGTCGGTCAAACCTGGTGAAGTCGTCTCAATCTTCGGGCCGTCCGGCTCCGGCAAGACGACGCTAATCCGCTCGCTCAACGGTCTCGAAACGCTGGAGCATGGCGTCGTCTATCTCGAAGAGAAGCCGTTCCTCGCGGGGACGCGCGAGAAGCTTGCTAAAACCATTCGACATAACAGCAGTGACGCATTGCGGATCGGGATGGTGTTCCAGAACTTCAACCTGTTCCCCCATAAGACGGCTCTTGAAAACGTCATGATGGGGCCGCTCTACCATCATCGCGGCAGCCTTTCGGACATTCGGAAAGACGCACGGTCGCTTCTCGCCCAGGTCGGCATGCTCGTCCACGAGAACAAGTACCCGCACCAGCTCTCCGGCGGACAGCAGCAACGCGTTGCTATCGCCAGGGCGCTGGCCATGCATCCCTCCATTCTACTTTTCGACGAGCCGACTTCGGCACTCGATCCCGAGACCGTTGGCGAAGTGCTCCGCATCATGGCTGCCCTCGCCAAGTCCGGCCGGACCATGGTGATCGTCACCCACGAAATGAAGTTCGCGATGGAAGTCTCTGACCGGGTGATCTTCATGGAAAAAGGCAAAGTCGTGTTCGACGGCTCTCCAGCACTGCTGGAGGAACGCAGAAAGCAAGATGGCCGTATCGCAGAGTTTGTCCGGATTTGATCCACGGCAATGCCTGATTAGCCACCGCTTAAAAATGACCGACTTGATCGGAAGGAATGAACATGACCGACATTTCGACAGACGGCGCGCGGTTGATCGGCCGGATCCGGGAACTCGGAAATCTTGGCCAAGACGGTGACGGCCGCCTGGCGCGCCTCGCCGCCAGCGACGCCGACAAGCTCGGAAGAGACCTCTTCGTTTCCTGGCTGCGGACGGCGGGCCTCGATGTGGCGGTGGACCGCATTGGCAACATCTTCGGCATCTGGGAGCCTCGCGGTTGCGAAGGCAAAATTCCATTGATGATGGGCTCCCATATCGACACCGTCATTAACGCTTGCATCTATGACGGATGCTACGGTGTCATTGCGGCGCTGGAAGTGATCGAAGCCATGCAGGACAAGGGCTTCGTTCCGTCTCGTCCAGTTGTCGTGGCCGCGTTCACCAATGAGGAAGGCGTTCGCTTCGCACCCGACATGATGGGCTCCCTCGTCTATGCCGGAGGGATGGACACCGACGCAGCCTTGGCTACGGTCGGAACCGACGGGGCCCTTCTCGGCAATGAACTACGCCGGATTGGTTTCGCCGGAGCAAAGGAGCCGGGGTTTCTTAAACCCGCTGCTTATGTGGAACTTCATGTCGAACAGGGGCCAGTCCTTGAACGTGAGGGTATCGACATCGGTGCTGTCGAAAACCTGCAAGGCATCTCCTGGCAGAGGGTCAAAATCAACGGTACCGCCAATCATGCCGGAACCACGCCAATCACCATGCGCAGCGACGCGGGATACGGCGCTGCGCGCGTCGTCACCTACTTGAGGGAGCGGGCTCTGGCCTCCAACTCGCCGATGGTCGCGACTGTGGGATGTATTGAATTCGAGCCCAGCGCAATCAACGTCATCCCGTCTCGAGCGACCCTGACCATCGATCTTCGCCACCCCGTCGAAGATCGGCTGCTGGAAGAAGAACGAGCGCTGTCGGAGTTCCTGGGGCGGCTGGCCGCCGACGAGGGACTGTCGATCAGCACCGAGCGACTGGCGCGCTCAACTCCCGTCGCGTTCGATCAGGAGATTGTCGCCGTCATAGAGGGCGCGGCGAACAAGCGCGGTCTATCCTATCGGCGGATGACGTCGGGAGCTGGACACGACGCGCAGATGATTGCGACGATTGCCCCAACCGCCATGATCTTCGTACCAAGCGTCGACGGTATCAGTCACAACCCAGCCGAACTTACTCGTGACATTGATCTGATTGCGGGTGCCAACCTCCTGTTCGATGTCGCACGCGTTCTCGCCAAGTCTTGATGGTCACCTCTGTCACGACATCGTGGACGTCTTTTGTATGCTCAGGCTTTTTGCCGCGATTGACGACGTGATCTTTAAGGCAGCTCAGCTCACAATGGCAGCTTTCGACAGGTTGTCGGCGCCAAGAAGTTGCGCCGCAAGAGCATTGTCAGATGTCCGGAAGGCAGACCTGTGGTCGCGCAGAATCTGAAATCTGGCGCGGTATTCGTTCGGAGTAACGCCGATAGTCTTGGCGAAAGCCCGCCGCATGGCTGCGACATCAGCGAAACCGCATGCCTTGGCGATTGCCTGAAGCGGGCGCTCTGTATCCTCAAGGAGCCGGCGAGCAGCATCGGTCCGCGCAGCGATGATGAAGTCGAGCGGGGTCATTCCGAGCTCATGTCTAAATACGCGGCCAAAGTTGCGCGTGCTCATTCCGACATTCCTGGCGATTGCATCGACATGCAGCTCCCTTTCGAGATTGGCCAGTATGAAGTCTTGCGCCTTCTGAATGAAGCTCGTTTCTGACATCTGGCCGACAAGGTGCGTGCTGAACTGCGATTGACCGCCGGGCCTCTTCACGAACATAACCATGTATCTGGCCACGGCCAGTGCGACCTCGCGCCCAAGATCCTCCTCCACAAGCGCGAGAGCAAGGTCGATGCCGGCGGTGACGCCGGCGGCAGTGATGAGTTTGCCGTCGCGGATATAGATGGAATCCGGTTCAAGATGGATGTGGGGGTATTCCTTGCGGAAGCGTGGCGTGCATTCCCAGTGGGTCGTGACCCGCTTTCCTTCCAGCAGTCCTGCCGCAGCAAGCAGGAAGACGCCGGTACAGATTGATCCATATCGCCTGACGGTGGGCACGCGTCGGCGCAGCCAGGAAATAACCTTCGGATCGATCGCCTGAAACGACGGGTCGCCTGCGACCAGCAAGGTATGGATTGGTTCATCGCTGTCAAAGATCGTACGATCTGCAAGGAACCGCAACCGGCCGGTGCCTCCGATCGAAGGTTGGCCGGTGGACATGATCTGGATGTCGTATCTGCCCACGTCGCCGCAGCGCCGCGCGGCCTCCCAGAAGACCTCTGCAGGACCCACAACATCCAAGGATTGGACGCCCGGTGGCGCGAGAATAACGATCCGCATTGGCGTACCCTTGAACACGTTTGTCTATCTGAATTCCGAAGCAAAATTCCTGCCAACAAAAGACCACCGCCCGGGCTCGGGCGATGGTCACCTTCAGAAATCACTTGGCCGAGGTCAGTCGGGCGTCGAAAAAGCCGCTGCGCGACATGTCCCTGGCGGACTTGGCGGCCGCAAGCACCATGACATCGACAAGCGGCTCGATCAGGATCACTGTCATGTAAGCAAGACCGAAACTCCCGATGGACAGCAGGTTCTCGATCGTGAAACCGTGACCGTAAAGCGCCCAGAACGCCACCCAGGAAACGATACCGCCCTGATAGGCTGCCGACAGTGTCAGCGCCTGTCGATATTTCAAGTCGACATAAGGGGTATTCGGCGTGATGACCTTGCTTGCAATGACCTGCAGCGCGAACAGCGGCACGAGCAGGATCGTGACGTTCATACCATATTGGGGCAGGTCGAACGGCGCGAAGAACATTCCCTGGAGCAGCAATCCGGCAGCAAGGCCGATTGCGGCCGGCGCTGCGCCGAACAGCAGGAAGAGCGTCGATCCAAGGATCAGATGCACCTCCGACACGCCGACCGGATAATGCGGAAGGATCTCGAAGAAGGAAAAGACAAGCGCCGTTGCGATGGCGCTTCGCGCCATAAGTGAGGACGGCCCCCGACGCCGGAGCTCGGCGCGCGCAGATTTTAGGATAAAGAGCGCAGCGCCGGAGGCGGTGGCATAACTCAGGACGATCTTGGCGCCGTCCACGATACCAGGTTCGATATGCATGTTGGTGTCTCCGTGAAAGCTGTTACTGGTTGACTTGATCGCCGAGAGAGAAGAACTCACGCAGTTCCGAGGCGGTCAGAAGGTTGGTCTTGACGACGGCGCTCTCAAGCGCCGTCAGGAATTGATCGTAATAATTCCACGATGAATAATCCGCGGGATGTTCATCTTCCCACCTCTTGATCGAGGCAATCAGTTCATCGCGAAAATCGTCCCATTCGAAATAGCCTTCCTTTGCGAGCGCGAGCGCAATCCCGAAGGACGTGCGCTCCCAGTCGGACCCAAAACAAAGAGTGCCATTCGCCCGAGGTGGACTGTCGGGCTGGCCCAGCATTTCGGTGACGGCAAAGTGTTCAAACTGCGTCAGCATCGGGACCTCAGGCCGCCTTGGCTACGGCAACGCCCATCATGGCTTCCGGTGTGACGAGAGCTTCAAGTTCTGTCTCCGACAAACCTTCGGTTCCTGCTGGCCGCTCAGGCACGACAAACCAACGGATCTGAGCACTCGAGTCCCATACCTTGACCTCAACATCCTCCGAGATCGGCAAGCCGAACTCGGAAAGCACCGCGCGCGGTTCGCGGGCAGCACGACTACGGAAGGTAGGATCCTTGTACCAGTAGGGCGGCAGCCCAAGAACTGGCCAAGGGTAGCAGGAGCAAAGCGTGCAGATGATCAGATTATGGACGCCCGGAGCATTTGCGACGGCACGCATGTGCTCGCCTTCCGCGCCGGCCATGCCGTCCGGCAGGTCGAGTTCAGCGATCGCCTTTGGCGTATCTGCGACAAGCCGTTCCTTGAAGGCTGGATCCACCCAGGCGCGGGCGACGATCTTTGCGCCATTGAAAGGCCCCATCTTGGTCTCGAAGAACTCGAGCACCGTATCGACGGTCCGGTCGGTGATAATGCCCTTCTTGATGAGTAAGGCTTCGAGAGCCCGCACGCGCGCCGCACTGTAAGCTTCGCGGTCATCGCGATACTTGAAACGTTCAGACATTTGTTTCTCCCTGATGGATTGATTAGGCGGCCTTGACCGATAGCGGAACATCGACCGGAGCGACGTAGCGCGCGTAAAGGTCGGCATAGAGGCTGAAGTTCGGTTCAGCATTGCCCGGCCACAGTTCGTTCGGATCGAAGCGCACGCAGTAAACGGTCATCGCTTCGCCGATACCATCGGGGCCAGTGTCGCAGAGATAGGTGTAAGCGCCGGGGTACACGGTTTCGACGACTCCCGTCCCACTCCTCAGGAAGCCAGGCAGACGGGTATGCTCGACGCTCGGGACATTCGCGATCCGGACCACATCGCCGACCGAGAACTCGGCTGCCACCGGCACGTCGCGTGCTGGACTATCGCCTTCGACCAGATACTGGACGACACGGTCATCGATGGCAGCGTGGCCTGCGCTTGGCAGGGGCTTCGAGGGGTCGGCGTAATACTCCTCCGTCAGAGCGTCGAGTTCCTCCTCAGTGATGTAGCCATGCTGAATAAAGTAGCCCGAAATTCCGCCCAGCCACTTCTCGTAATAGCGATACTTGAAATAGTCGAAGGGATTGAGGCTTTCGGCCCCCTTGCGCAGATCGGCCCAGGTCCAAATCGTATGGAAGGCTGATGGCGTTTGGGGAAGCGGCAATTGAGCCGACAGAGCCATCATCGCTGTGTGGATCCCGAAAATTCGCGTTTCCCAAGGTTCAACAAAGACCCTTGTTTCAGTGTTGACCGGACCGAGTCCTTCCAGTCCGCCAAGATAATGTTGGAGTTTCATGATGATCTTATCCTAGTTAGAGAGGACGATGAGTCAGGCCGTTATCGCCTTTGGACCGGCGAGCAGACGCGTGCCGAGCTCTGAGACGAAACCGAAGATCGCTCCAAGGAGCATGGCGGCCATGGTCACCAGCGTTGGATGGGACAGTCCGGACGTGACGATGGTGGTGTCGGTTGCCGCCGACGTGCCGACGAGGGAGGCAAAGCCAAACACAACAGCAGGCGTGAAATTCAAGATAGGCACCGCGGAGGCGAGAACCATGAGGGACGTTCCAGCACCGACGAGGATGGCTCCGAACACGGGATGGGCGGGGCCAAACTCGACGATCAGCAGGGTGATTGAGGCAATCGCGACACCCACCCAGTTAGAGGCGAGCGATTTGATCAGTCCTGCTTGGCCGCCTCCACAAGCGAAGAACGATGCCCAGGCAATAAAGGTGACCCAGACCGGAACCGGAAACACGGTCGCCGTGATGTAGGTGTCGAGTGCACCAAGAACACCGAGACTGATCATTGCAGCGACAAGAGGTGGCATGAGGCTTCTCCTTGTTCTGGTGAGGGACTTCTTAAGGCGCCACGGCCAGGGCGCAAGGAACACAATTTTCGAGGCCGCGGCGAAGCTCTGCCTCGTCGAGATTGCGGCCGATGAAGACGATCTCGCTCAGGCGGGGATCGCCCATCCATGGCTTTCCCGGGCGGCCCTCGAGCGTCATATGAACGCCGTGGAATACATAGCGGCGCGCTTCGCCGGCGAAGTTCACCACCCCCTTCATCCGTAGGATATCGGCGCCGCTCGCCTGTACGAGGCGGTTCAGCCAGCTATTGAAGGCGGCCGGGTCCAGAGGTTCTGCACGCTGCAATGCGACGCAGGAAATGGACTGGTCATGTTCATGTTCATGATCTTCGAGGATGGCCGGATCGATCGACAAGATGTTCTTGAGGTCGAAGGCACCAAGGTCGAGAACCGAGCTCATCGGAATAGCGCAGTCTTTGGTGTGAACGAGCCGAGCCAGCGGATTGAGCTGCCTGATACGTCTCTCCACCACGGCCAACTCATCCAAGTACACCAGATCGGTTTTGTTGAGCAGGATGAGATCGGCAAAGCTGATCTGCTCCACGGCTTCATCCTGACCGAGCTGCCGATCGACGTGGCAGGCATCGACAACCGTGACGATCGCGTCCAGTTGAACATGGCTGGACAAGACCTCGTCCAGAACGACGGATTGGATGACGGGCGCCGGATCGGCGAGACCCGACGTTTCGATGACGATGCGATCGAAGGCGCGATCTGACGCCAGAAGATTGCGAAGGGCGCTGATCAGGTCGTCGCGCACCGTGCAGCAAATGCAGCCGTTATTCAGTTCGACGACGTCCTCCGTTGTTTCGATGACGAGCTTGCCGTCGATGCCGACCTGACCAAACTCGTTGATGACGACTGCGATACGCTCCTCAGAGCGTTCGGTCAGAAGACGGTTGAGCAGCGTTGTTTTGCCCGCACCCAGAAAGCCGGTCAGAATGGTCGCGTTGATTTTTCTCACGTTAGTCTCCAGCTCAAGACAACACTCGACCAGCCCGATCCCGTGAGATCCGGAGAATGGCTTCAGATGGTAGGGTCAATAAGCCTGTCGGGATTGCAGTGTTGGCGATGATTACAATACGAAGCTGCCCGGCTTACAACGGGCCCATGGATGCAGTTTCAGCCAAATCACATGCAGAATACGCCAATCTGTGCCCAAAATATACACACGGCTAATATTTGAGCACATGAGCAAAATGTGAGCGTTGGTTGGCTGAGATACTGTTACCCGATTGCCAATGCGCTGTAGCATGCCGAATAACTCTGGGAGTACGTGGATTGCGAGATCAACCCGCTTACGCGTCGGTCGCCGCTCTGCCCAAAACCAGTTCACGGAGGCGGCCCTCAAAGAACGTCGACGGACGGCGGAGTCTCGCACCATCTGACTTGAAGCATCGGTATCAGCCCATTCTGGGGAGCTGGCATTCATTGAGGTGGATATTCGCGAGCTTGTCGATCGCCTTTCGTGACGATGCGCCCTGGCGCAGCAAACGTTTCCGATGGAGTCTCCCCATACGCTTCACTGTAGGCTGCAGCAAACCGTCCCATGTGCGTGAATCCAGCCTTCCGCGCCACGGCAGAAATCGATGGAGGGGACGTGCTGTTTAGCAACTCCTCGCGTGCAGCCGCGAGCCGCATCGCTTGGAGATAGCTGAGAGGTGTAGTGCCTTTGAACCGCCTGAACGCGAGCTGCAAGGCCCTGACGCTTATCCCAGCCTCGCGCGCAATGGATGCCACTGTCATGGAGTGCCCGAGATTGGCGCGAATATATCCGATAGCGCGCTTTACGTGCCAAGGCATTGCGGGCGACGCAGGTCGCCCCTCTCGTCGAAGAGGACTTGCAACGATAACCCAACAGAGGGCGGTGATAACGGATTGGGCGAGGCAGTCGATAGCCTCGCACCCAAGCTGATGTGCTTCCGGGGCATCGATACAATTCCAGATGAGATCGACAAGCCCTGCCAAGTGTGTTCCGGTCGGCAAGCTCAGGTCGATCTCTCCATCCAATTCGGAACCTGAAAGTGCAGATTTCCCGAGGAGCGCACCCAAGGCCTTCTTTAGCGTGGCCGCCTCGAATGCAAAAACCAAGTGGTTGACCCCATCGACCAGCAGGCGCTCTCTGGTGGCGCTCCAGCTACTTGAAAAGAAACCGCGGGCTTGCGTCATCGTAGCGGATGCGAGGTCGCCGGCTGCTTTATCCGCGTCGATTATTGGCAAGCAAAGGATACAAAGACCGGACGCCTTACTCAGAATGTTTATGATTTCTGAAACACAGTCTTCGCCGGCCGAACCGGTTCGGCCAATCAAGAATCTGTTCCCCGTGATCGCGATCTCGTGTTCCTGGCCTCCCAGCTGGACTGTGCCCTGATTGAGACCCGATCGGCCATGAAACCCAGGCTGCCCACATCCGGTAGCAGTAATCTCAACAAGCCGCACAATCGCCCTCCGCCAAGCAAATAGTCGCGGAGGCAGGCGACGCACAGTCTCCCGCCCGCAACTATCAACCAATCGAAGATCTTCCAGCAATCCTCAGGCCAACTCGGAGCCGTTTGTTACTACCTTGAAATAATTGCGTAATGATCTCGGAAAGCGCCTCTCCGGGATCGAGTTTCCTGACAGCATGTCCCACATTTGAGACGCGCAGTATCATTGCTGAAACAGTCAGGCGAGCTGCCGGAGGCGGAGTCCCTACAAACCGATCCTGAAGTATGCAGCCGGGCGACCGCGGTCGAACGGGAGCGCCAAGTGAAACTCCGCCGGTTCGAGCCGGCGGGGGAGCTCGCCACGCATTCCGCTCGAGGAAGAATACGACCTGGCGACAGCCATCTGTGTCCATATTGCGAACATTGTCCAGATAACGCCGCGAACCATTCACGTCGATCTCGTCTCTATAACACTGTTAATACTCTGCGACTCAAATCCACAACATGTCGGGCTCGATCTGTTGACATCGCATCCAAGTAGGGAGTGCGCGGCAAACAATAATCATCAGGCCCCGAGAGTCTTAAAACCCGTTCAATACCCGGAGAGAAGGATGCGTAATATTTCAATGCAGAATAAGCTGGTTCTGTTCATCTGTGGCCTGGCATTCGCGTTGTCCTTAACGGCGGCCGGCTTGGTCAAGACCGCCATGGACAATGTCTCTCGTGAGCGGATCGAGGCGTTGAAGAGCCAGGTGGATATTGCCTACTCGATCATGAATCACTTCTATGAAGCCGAGAAATCGGGAACGTTAAGTCATGAAGCGGCACTGTCCTCGGCTGCCAACGCAATTGAAGCGATCCGCTTTGAACCAACCGGCTACATATTCGGGTACGATTACAATGGTGTGCGCGTATTGATGCCGGACAAGAAGGACGTCGGGACGAACTTTATTGGCATCAAGGACAAAAACGGGGTCCCCGTCGTCAAAACATTGATAGAGCTTGCTCGCAATGGTGGTGGATTATTGCAGTACTACTGGCCAAAGCCGGGACTTCCTGCCGAGGAACAAGTCGTGAAAACGGCTTATGCGCGGGATTTTGCGCCATGGCAGATCGTACTGGGGACAGGTACCTACATGGACGATATCGACGGCAAGAACTACCAGATTTACAAGAATGCTGCGATTATCGGCCTATCAGTGCTTGCTGTCAGCGTGGCTATTGCGGTCGCTTTGCTGAGAAGCATCACGGTGCCATTTTCGGAGATCCGCAAGGCACTGGGCGCAATAGCCGCGCAGGACATCTCCTATCAAATCCCCTACACTGATCAGCCAAGTGAGATCGGCATGATGGCCACTTCGATCAAGACCCTTCAAGACAGAGTGAGAAGGCGGCTGGAGTTGGAGCGTCGCGATGCGGAGAACAAACTCGCCCTAGAAGCCGAACGGGAGCAGCGATTGCAGCTCGAAGAGGCCGAGCGGTCGGTCCAATCGCATGTCGTATCCACAATCAGTGGGGCACTGGAAGCATTATCCCGCGGCGATCTTACCGTAAGGTGCGGTGATCTAGGCGAGAAATATGCTGCCCTGCGCTTGAACTTCAATACTGCGATGGAGAAACTCGAACTGGCCCTGGCTGTCGTCAACCAAAAAGGCCAGGTCATTTCGATGAGTAAGGATGAAATTTATCGCGCGTCAGCCGATCTTGCACGCCGCAGCGAGCTTCAGGCAGCGAACCTTGAGGAGGCTTCAGCTGCGATTGACGAACTGGCGGTTACCGTCCGGGAAACAGCGCAGGGAGCGCATAGCGCAGCAGCCAAGGTTAGCGCCATCAGCCAGGAAGCTACCCAAAGCGAAGCAATTGTCGTGAAAGCAATCAGCGCGATGGCTGGAATCGAACATTCTGCGAGAGAGATCTCCAATATCATCAGTGTCATCGATGAGATTGCGTTCCAGACCAACCTCCTTGCACTAAACGCTGGCGTCGAAGCCGCTCGAGCGGGCGAAAGCGGTAAGGGCTTCGCAGTTGTTGCCCAGGAAGTGCGCGAGCTAGCACAGCGTTCAGCCTCTGCTGCGAAAGAGATCAAGGATCAAATCTCCAAGTCGACGCTACAGGTTACCGAAGGTGTGAGCCTTGTCGGCAATGCCGGTCAGGCGCTCCAGCGAATATCGAGACAGATAGAAGAAGCCGATGAATTCGTAACAAGTATTGCCCGTAGCGCCAAAGAACAGGACACGACGCTCTCCAGCGTGGCGAGCTCGATCAATGAACTTGACGTGGCAACCCAGAAAAATGCTGCCATGGCGCAGGCATCGACCGAAATTGCGGCGGCTTTGGCAACTGATACCGAAGGCCTGCTCAGCTTGATTGCCAACTTCAAAACCGAAGCCAGCAATCGTGACACTCTCCTTTATGAGGCTGCGTAAGGCGCGAGCGCGTTCGGTGAATGAACTGCTTTTACCGCAAATGAGACTTCACTGCCTCCGGCGGCTTCGTGCCGCCGGAGGGCGCTGGACCACCGACGGGGCAAAACAGCGCTCAAACTGCGAGGCTATGTTCTGCGAAACCACGGGAGGGGCAATTGGGTCTTGGAATTTGTCGGATGAAAAGAGCCAATGGTGACCGGCCCTCTCCCTATACGTACCAGTGACGTTGAGTTCACTGTGGCACCTTGTTCTGACGGTTTGCGATCAGGTCGTCGACGACAGCCGGATCGGCGAGCGTCGAGGTATCACCCAGCGCGCCGAAATCATCCTCGGCGATCTTGCGCAGGATACGGCGCATGATCTTGCCGGAACGCGTCTTCGGCAGACCGGGCGCGAATTGGATTTTATCCGGCGTCGCGATCGGACCGATTTCCGTACGGACATGTTTCACCAGATCGGCTCGCAGCGCGCCATTGCCCTCGTGACCCGACATCAGGGTGACATAGCAATAGATGCCCTGGCCCTTGATATTGTGCGGGTAACCCACGACGGCCGCTTCGGAAACGAGGTGGTGCGAGACGAGCGCCGATTCGACTTCGGCCGTTCCCAGACGGTGACCGGAGACGTTCAGAACGTCGTCCACACGACCCGTGATCCAGTAGTAGCCGTCTTCGTCGCGCCGGCAGCCGTCACCCGTGAAATACTTGCCCTTGTAGGTCGAGAAGTAGGTCTGCGCGAAGCGATCGTGATCGCCGTAGACGGAGCGGGCCTGGCCCGGCCAGCTGTCGGTGATGCAGAGGTTACCGTCGGTCGCGCCTTCCAGCACGACACCCTCATTGTCCACAAGCTCCGGCTTGACCCCGAAGAAGGGTCGCGTGGCCGAACCGGGTTTCAGCGCGGTCGCACCCGGCAGCGGCGTGATCATAATGCCGCCGGTTTCCGTCTGCCACCAGGTATCGACGACGGGCGACTTCTGCTCGCCAACGACGTTGTAATACCACTCCCAGGCTTCCGGATTGATCGGTTCGCCCACCGAGCCGAGAAGACGGAGCGACGAACGATCCGAGCGCTTCACGAACTCGTCGCCCGCACCCATCAGCGAGCGGATGGCCGTCGGTGCGGTATAGAAGATGTTGACCTTGTGCTTCTCGATCACCTCCCAGAAGCGGCCCTGATCCGGGAAGGTCGGAATGCCCTCGAACATCAGCGTCGTGGCGCAGTTCGAAAGCGGTCCATAGACGATGTAGGAGTGACCGGTGACCCAGCCGACATCGGCCGTGCACCAGTAGATGTCACCCTCATGATAATCGAAGACATATTCATGCGTCATCGACGCATAGACGAGATAGCCGCCGGTCGTGTGCATGACGCCCTTCGGCTTGCCCGTCGAACCCGAGGTGTAGAGGATGAACAGCGGATCTTCCGCCTTCATCTTCACCGGCGGGCATTCCGCCTTGACCGTGTGCACTTCCTGGTGGTGCCAGATGTCGCGGCCCGGCGCCCAGCCGATCTTGCTGCCCGTGCGGCGCACGACGAGCACCTTGTTGACGATCACATACTGCTTGGCAGCGATGTCGATCGCGATATCGGTATTTTCCTTGAGCGGAACCGGCTTGCCGCCGCGAACGCCTTCGTCGCAGGTGATGACGAAGGTCGATTCACAGTCGACGATGCGATCTGCGAGCGCCTCAGGCGAGAAGCCACCGAAGACCACCGAATGGACAGCGCCGATACGGGCGCAGGCGAGCATCGCATAAGCCGCTTCGGGGATCATCGGCATGTAGATGGTGACGCGGTCACCCTTCTTCACGCCGTGCTTCTTGAGGACGTTCGCCATGCGGCAGACGTGCTCGTAGAGCTCGTTATAGGTGATCTTCTTGTCGATATAGGGATTGTCGCCTTCCCAGATGATGGCGGTGCGTTCGCCATGCGTCTTCAGGTGACGGTCGATGCAGTTGTAGGAGACGTTGGTCAGACCGTCCTGGAACCACTTGATCGGGACCTTGCCCTTGAAGGAGGTGTTCTTGACCTTCGTATAGGGCTTGAACCAGTCGATCCGCTTGCCGTGCTTGCCCCAGAACTTCTCGGGATCCTCGATGCTCTCCTGATACCACTTCTGGTACTTCTCATCATCGATCAGAGCGCGAACTTTTGCGGACTTCAGCACCGGATAGGTTTTGGCTGACATGAACTCCTCCTCATAGATTGGCAATTTTGCTGAAGCATCAGGCACTTCATTGGAGGGTGGATCTCAGGAGCCCCCTGCAGCTTGCTTTGTGGTCGCTGCACGAGACCGCTGCAGGATGTCCTCGCAGATGTTCAAGCATTCGAGGGCCCGCGGCTGCACCGGCCAGAGCTCAACTCGTGGTCCGCCTTGTTTGTGAGTTGATGAGACTCTTTTGACGGGGCGTTCGGCGGGCCCCTAAGAGAAGTCCGGGCGAGTTGCCCGGACTTCGTCTACGTCGATCTGTTGGTGGCTCAGGAAACCAGGCGACTTGCCGAGTGAACCACTTCGCCGCGTCAGCTGTTCAGATCGCGGCCTCGCGTTTCAGGCAGGAGAAGCGCACCGATCACGGCCGTCAGTCCGGCAAACGCTACGGTGTACCAAAGTCCACCGAAGATGTTGCCGGTGGCGATCACCACCGCCGTCGCGACAAAGGGAGCGAATCCCCCGATCCAGCCGTTCCCGAGCTGCAAGGCGACGGAAACACCACTATAGCGGATACGGACAGGGAAGAGCTCGACAAGAAGCGCTCCGAGAGGGCCGTACACCATCGTGGCCAGGAACACGAGGCAGAACAAGATGCCGATCACTGCGGGTCCGTTCGGTTGAACGGGTGCTTTCGGATCAGGCAAGCCAGTTGCAGTCAAAGCCGCGAGCAGTTCGGCTTCGTTATACGGCTTCGCCTCGCCGCCGTTCACTTGAACCCGCAGGGGTTCTGCGTCGGTCTTGACCGTGTAGGGGACCGCCCGGGCTGTCAGAAGCGCCTTCGCCTTCTGGCAATCAGTCGTCGCCTGGGGACTGAACAATTGCCCGACGAAGGATTGGTCGTGGTCGCAGTCGTTTCCAGCGAGCGTGACCGAGGTCTTAGCGCGGAACTCTGCAAGGGTGGGGTTGCCGTAGGTCCCCAGCGCCTGGAAGAGTGGCATGATCAGGAACGCCGACAGTGCGCAACCTGTCACGACAATCCATTTGCGTCCGATCCGATCGGAAAGCCAGCCGAAGAACAGGAAAAAGGGCGTGCCGAGCGTCAGCGCGATCAGGAGGTAAAAGTTGGCCTGATCATGCGTCATCTTCAGTGTCGTCGTCATGAAGTAGAGGCTGTAGAAATGGCCTGTGTACCAGATAACAGCCTGGCCTGCGACGACACCAAAGATCGCAACCATAATCAGCCGAAGATTCCGACTATCACCGAGGGTTTCGGCGATCGGATTCTTCGAGCCCTTACCCTGTGCCTTCATCTCCTGGAACACAGGCGACTCATGCAGCTTCAGTCGGATGTAGAGCGAAAGAACCAGAAGCACGATCGAGCCGACGAAAGGCAAGCGCCAGCCCCAGCTTGCAAAGGCTTCGGGCGACATCGAGCTGCGGCACAGCACAATCACGAGCAACGACAGGAAGAGACCGAGCGTCGCCGTGATCTGGATCCAGCTGGTCGTTAAACCACGTTGATTGTGATCGGCGTGCTCGGCAACATAGGTCACGGCGCCGCCGAACTCGCCACCCACAGCCAATCCCTGGAGAAGACGCAAGGCCACCAGCAATGCAGGGGCAGCCCAGCCTATCGATTCGTAGGTCGGCAAGAGACCAATGGCAGCCGTTGCAAGGCCCATGACCAGCATGGTGACGAGGAAGGTCTTTTTCCGGCCGACGAGGTCGCCTAGCCGTCCAAAGACGACCGCGCCGAAGGGCCGAAGGACAAAGCCGGCGCCAAAGGTCGCAAGTGCCGCAAGAAGTGCCGCGGTCTCGTTACCCTTGGGGAAGAACAGCGTACTGAAGAATGCGGCAAGCGACCCATAGATGAAGAAGTCGTACCACTCGAAAACGGTCCCGAGCGCAGCGGCGAAGACCGTGCGTTTTGTGTTCCGGTCGAGGCCCTCGGCCTTTGCTACGGTTCCAGACGAAAGTTCATGAACAGACATTTCGAGCCCTCCCCTAGATGGCATGTTGCGAGAGGCCTTGGCCGCTCGCCTGAGAAACCGGATCTTCACAGGCCCGCAGAAATGCTGCCAGCATTTCATTGAATTTGTGAGGCTGCTCGAGCATCGGGAAGTGCCCCGCATTCTCGACCACCTCCAGCCTGCTGTCCGGTATGCCCTCAGCCAGGATCACCGACTCCGCCGGCGGCGTGATGATATCCTCGTTTCCGACGACCACCAGGGTCGGGACCCTGATGTCACCAAGACGCGAACGACTGTCGGATGCATTCAGTGACGCGATCGCTTCGCGCGCCACGAAATCGGGGGTCTGTGCGACCTCCTGCCTGGCAAAGTTCAGGAGTTCCTGACTGGCCGCGCTGCCGAACGACCGATCAATGACGTTCTGGCTGGCCTGGACAACGCCGAGGTCGTCAATCGCCTTCAGAACATTATCGACATTGACGTCCTCTCCAAGTCCATGCGGCGTCGCTCCGACGAGCACCAACGCCTGTACGCGCTCCGGATGCGCCAGCGTAAAGCTTTGTGCGATGGTTCCGCCCATCGAGAGGCCGACAAGGACGGCCTGGCGGATGTCGAGCTTGCGGAAGACTTGGAGCACGTCGTTTGCGAAGGCGTCGATGGTATAGCTGCGACCGGCAGGTCTTGGCGACACGCCGTGCCCCGGCAGGTTGATACGGATGACTTTGTAGCGGGATGAGAAGGCTTCGACTTGCCCGCGCCAGAATTCCGCGGTCGTCGTAAATCCGTGCACGAAGACGAGCGGTTGGCCCGCGCCCGACACCCGGACGATCGTATCGCCTATCTCAAGTGTTTCTATATGCATGATATCTGCTCCCCTTTCGGTTTTTACGCCAAGGAGCATCGCAAGCCATGGGCCAGTTCCGCGTATGCCAGTGTTGATCGATCTAACGCTTTCAAGACAAACGGTTATTAGGAAAGCAAGGTGGACGGCCACTGTCTTGCTGGCGTTGTAACTCCGTCTCTTTGTCTCGATTGCGGTACAAAAATTCTCGCATCTGAGACAAAATCCGCTAACATTCGATTTGCGATATCCCAAGAACAGTCAGGCAGCAGTTATGACCCTTCCCGAATGGCTAGCAGGTTCTTCCGAGGAAGCCGGATTCCTCCGGCTTGTCCTCGATCACGTTTCCGATTGTCTTGTCGCCGTCGACACGGAAGGAACGATCGTCCTGATCAACGACCCCTATTGCCGCCTCCTTGGCGGTGAGGCCGAGGAATTTCTCGGACGGCACATCACCGATGTGGTAGGGCCGCAAACCAGACTTCATTTCGTCGCGCGGGGTATTGGCACTCATATTGGTTATCCGCTCGAAGTGCGCGGCCATAAGCTGGTGACGAAGCAGGTCCCTGTGCACAAGGACGGAAGGATCATCGGCGCCGTGGGTCTGGCGCTGTTCTCCGACTACGATGCCCTAAAAAAAACCTACGGCCGGATTTCGAAGGCGGAACTCGCCATCCCTTCGAAGCCGAAAGCTTGGCAGTCGAAGTTCGGTCTCGACGATGTCATCGGGACTGGTCCGTTGATGGAAGCGCATCGCGACGCACTTAAACTGGCGGCCGCGTATGATCTGCCGGTTCTCATCTGCGGTGAGACAGGCACCGGCAAGGAACTGGCCGCGCAGGCAATCCATTCCTTGTCGGACCGCTCTACCGGGCCATTCGTGTGGGTCAACTGCGCATCCATTCCCAGCGAACTTATCGAAGCAGAGCTTTTCGGCTATGAGGGCGGGGCTTTCACGGGTGCGCGCAGCCAAGGTAAACCTGGCAAGTTCGAACTGGCGACTGGCGGCGTGCTCTTCCTTGACGAGATTGGCGACATGCCGCTCGCCCTGCAGGGCAGTCTTCTGCGCGTGCTCCAGACCGGGGAGATCGTCCGCGTCGGCGGCACCAACCCGGTCGGCATCGATCTTCGCATCATCTGCGCTACCAACAAGCCACTCGTCGAACTGGTGCAGACGGGGCGTTTTCGCGAGGACCTCTATCACCGGCTCAACGTTCTGCCGATCGAGGTCCCGGTCCTGAGAGAAAGGGGCGATCTGGCTCATCTTGCCGAACACCTCCTTGCACGCATCGCCACGCGACTGTCCGTCCCGGCGCCAGTATTGACAGCTGAGGATCATGACCGGCTTGTCGCTCATACGTGGCCGGGTAACGTCCGGGAACTGGAGAATGCCCTCACGCGCATGATCGTGACGGGGCATCTATCCACTGCATCGCTCGATAGTCGTCACCCGTCACCCTCCGCGAATGCGAAGAGCGACTTGAAGAGTCGCATGAAATCCGAAGCCCATGCAGCCCTGCGCGCCGCCCTCCAGCAGGCCGGAGGCAACAAGCAACGTGCAGCCGAGATACTCGGCATCAGCCGGGCGCAACTCTATCGGCTGTTGAAAGAGCAAGGCGCAGCCTAGCAAGGAGCCCTTTCGTCGCGCAAGGCTTAAGCCGCCTTGCGCCTGAGGAGCGGTTGGTCCGAATCAGGTTATGCAAATTCGAGCGCGGTCAGAAGATCTTCAACGAGATCTTCGGCGTCCTCGAGGCCGACCGAGCATCGAATTACGTCCTCGCCGAGGTTGATGCAGAATTGGCTGCCGACAAGAGACAGATGACGGGCACTGGTGAGCCGAGCTGAACTGCAAATGAAGCTACCGACCTCCGCCAGATCTCCGCCTGACTTGATCAGGCTCAGTCTCTTGATCATTGCCGTGGCGCCCTCCGGGCCCGTCTCAAGCGCAAAGGCAAGCATCCCCGAGCCGCCCGACATCTGACGGCGTGTGATTTCATGATCGGGATGGGATGCGAGGAAAGGATATCTCACCCAGGCAACCGAAGGATGGGCCTCGAGCGTCAGAGCAAGGGCGTGCGCGGTATTGCAATGCTGATACATTCTGAGCGCCAGAGTGCTCAGCCCGCGCAGGATCAGGAACCCAGCTTGCGGTGAGATGGCGGCGTCAAGGCGCTCGCGCTGGCTTTCGTCGCGCAACTTTCGAATATCCGCCGCCGTCCCAAGCAATGCTCCGCCAACCGTATCACCGTGCCCGTTCATGTATTTCGACAGTGCGTGCAGGACGATGTCAGCCCCATGTTCAAGCGGCCTTTGGAGGGCCGGCGTCGCAAATGTGCTGTCAACTGCCACCTTGAGGCCAAACGCGTGGGCGTGTTCAGAAATGGCCGCGACATCCAGAACGCTGTTCAGTGGATTGGTGGGCGTATCGAAATACACCAATCTTGTCCGGTCGGCGATCGAACGGCCGATCACGTCCGGCTCCGAAAGATCCACAGCCACGAGCCTTGCGCCGACCGCCGAAACGATCTCCCGCATCAGGTAAGCTGTGTCGGTGCAGACCGGCCTGTGAACAATCATCTCGTCTCCGGCAGCAAGAAATGACCGGGCAAGGGTGCGAAAGGCAACCAGACCTGAGGAGAGGACAAGCCCGGCCTCCGCTCCTTCAAGACGGGCAAGCTTGTGCTCGAGCAGCCATGTCGCCGAACGGTCTCCGTCCGCGCCGCCTGGGTGGACAAGTGTGGTCCGACCGCAGACAGAAGCCGATGATCCACTACGAAGAGCGGCAATCGCAGTAGACGGGAACGGCTCATGTATGGAGCGGGTCGAAAAGCCGAGATCATTGACGTCAGGCGAGGCCTTGCCCGAAACTGGCGGATCTGCCGTTATTTTGCTGCTCATCTGCGCCCCGATCGTCGATCGCTAAAGACCCGTCCTCACCCGAGGTCGCTGCAGTTCCGCCACAGCCATTACGAACCGCAGTTCATCGTTTCCACAATTCATGTAGGCATGCTTGTCTTCGGTTCGCGCCAGAACGGACGACCCCGCATGAACCAAGTGCTCGCTGTCTGCAAGCCTCAGCGTGAGCTCACCCGTTTCGACGTTAAGGAGCTCGAGTGTGCCAGGCGAATGGCCGGGAGATTCAAATATCTCGCCCGGGAAAAGCGTCCAGCGCCACAGCTCGATCTCGTCCGGCCCGTGGGTTCCCACCAGAAGTGTCGCGCTTCCGCCCTTCGGACCGTGCCACAGGGTCGATGCGTCTTGTGGTGGGACGATGCGAACAGGAACACTCGACGCGACGCCGACGAAATCCGCAACCGACACACCCAAGGCGGTGGCGGCCCGGCAGAGCGTCGCTATGCTGGGATTGGCTGTTCCCTTCTCAATCTCGACAAGCATGCCCTTGCTCACGCCGGACTTGCGGGACAGTTCGTCGAGCGTCAGCCCGCTTTGGCGCCTGAAGGTTTTCAGGTTCTGCGAGACGGTTGCGCTGACGCGCTCGACATCAGCGACCGCTTCGGTCGATATATTGACTTTCTCTTCCATGGTCGGTATTATAAACTAAATTGGTCAATGGGAGCTAGAGGGCATGTTGGATTTTCCGCTCATCGACAGGTCTGTCGCAGAAATAGCGCCGGATTTCCGTGCGATCAGCATCTTGGTTGATGCCAGCGATCCGACCCGCGGGCCAATGGCGCGCGACGTCTTGGGGGAAGCCTGTGATTTCGTCCGCGCCGGTGGACCACAATGGGGCGACGCGCATCTTGCCAGTTGGGCAGACGTCTATAGCCGTTTCGGGGCCAAGCCCAACCGGACGCCATGCTCTGCACAGGCGCTTAAGAAGCGGGTTGAAAAGGACCGTCGCCTACCCTCCATCAATCCGTTGGTCGACCTCTATAATGCCGTCAGCCTGCGTTTTGCTGTGCCCGTCGGGGGCGAGAATTTTGATGCCTATGTCGGCAAGCCGCGGCTGTCGATTGCCGACGGCACGGAAGCCTTCGACAGGGTCGCGAATGGCGAGGCGATCATCGAGCATCCGTCCGTTGGTGAGGTGATCTGGCGCGACGATATCGGCGTGACATGCCGCCGGTGGAATTGGCGCCAGGGAACGCGCACGCGCCTGGATTCCATCGGTGGTCGAATGTGGTTCATCCTGGAGAGCCTCGGAACAATGCCAGAGGAGGCACTGGAGGAGGCGGCCAACATGCTGGTCAACGGTCTTCGGCAACTGGCGCCGCGGTGCGAAATCTACCGCCAGAACCTTCTTCCGGCATAGGTGGCGCCTGCAGAGCAAGTGACGAAAGTCAGTATATTGACCTTTGGCCGCTGACCGTTGGTGGAAGCCAGCTGACAACCGGCGTCATTCACTGACACATCGAACAATTTTTCACCGCGGCGACGCGGCGGCGGCGAAGCTTTGCCCGGAGGAGCGGGCGCTCGTCGCATCGCAAAGGAGGAACAATGCGCACTGAGAAACACGCGCCCGCTCTGGTCGTGAGTGAAGTTCACAAGAGCTACGGAGCCCATAAGGTCCTTAAGGGCGTTTCCCTCTCGGCCGAGAAGGGCGATGTCGTCTCGATTATTGGATCGTCAGGTTCGGGCAAGAGCACCTTCCTGCGCTGCATCAACTTCCTTGAGATTCCGGATCGTGGTTCCTTCCGCATCAATGGCGAAGAAGTCGCGTTCCGAAGCGGGCGCGGTGGAAAATCGCAACCCGCGAACTGGCGTCAGATCGAAAGGCTGAGAACCGGCCTGGGCATGGTCTTCCAGAGTTTCAACCTCTGGCAGCACATGACTATCCTTGAGAACGTCATCGAAGCGCCGGTGCATGTGCTCGGGGTCGAGCGGGCTATAGCCATCGAGAAGGCCGAAGCGCTGCTGGCCAAGGTCGGCCTTTACGACAAGAAGGACGCCTACCCGGCCTTCCTGTCCGGCGGACAACAGCAACGCGCCTCTATTGCTCGCGCACTCTGCGTTGATCCCGCCGTCATGCTGTTCGATGAGCCGACATCCGCCCTTGATCCCGAGCTTGTCGGGGAGGTGCTGAAGGTCATCCGCGGCCTCGCCGAGGAGGGCCGCACCATGATTATGGTCACCCACGAGATGAAGTTCGCTCGCGATGTCTCGGCGCGCGTCATGTTTCTGCACCAGGGCCAGGTTGAGGAGGAAGGTTCCCCCGCACAGGTCTTCGGCGCGCCCACGAGCGCTCGCTGCAAAGAATTCGTTGCAGCCGGTTCGCACTGACCACTCAATCTTTTCAACAGCAAAAAGGGGAATGCAAATGAAGCATCTGGGAAAAGCTCTGGCCATCGGCATGTTCATGATGGCGGCAAATGCGCATGCCGAAATCCGCTTTGGCATCGTCAATGAGGCCTATCCGCCTTACACGACCAAGGACGCCTCCGGCAAAGCGATCGGCTGGGAAATCGACCTGATGGACGCTGTCTGTGAGGAGCTGAAGGAAAATTGCACGATCGTTGACGTCGCGTGGGATGGCCTCATCCCGGCGCTGGAAAGCAAGAAGATCGACGTGATCTGGTCCTCCATGTCGATTACCGACGAACGCAAGAAGCGGATCGACTTCACCGACAAGTACTATTCGGCGCTGGCTGGGATGATCGGCCCGAAGGACGGCGCCATGGGGGTCACGGCCAAGGAGCTGAAGGACAAGACGGTGGGCATTGCCGTCTCGACCACCCAATCCGCCTATTTCAAGAAACACTTTGCCGACGTCGCGAGCGAGAAGAGCTATGCGACGGTCGATGAGTCCTTCCAGGACCTTGCCTCCGGACGCATCGACTACGTCTTTGCCGACACCGGCCCGCTCAAGGAGTTCCTGAAGACCAACCTCGGAGAGGAGTGCTGCGAGTACAAGGGCAATGTCGAGCCGGACGACACCATCCTCGGGGCGGGGGTCGGCGGTGGTGTGCGCAAGGGCGACGACGCGCTACGCGAAAGACTGAACGCCGCCATCAAGGCCGTCAGGGACAGCGGCAAGTATGCCGAATTCAGCAAGAAGTACTTCGACTACGACCCCTATTGAGAGCGAAGCGGTTGCAGATCGCCACACAGCTGTGTGGCGATCCCCTGCCCTGACTGGAAGGCTTCCCATGAACCCCACACATTCAGCGCTGGATCTTCTGTCCATCGCTCCTCCCGGCTGGGGAGGCGTGCTCCTTGCGGGTGCCCTGGCCACTGTCCTGATCTCGTCCGGAGCATATCTGGTCGGGATGCTAATCGGACTGTTCGGCGCGCTCGGAAAACTGAGTGGGTTTCGGCTGCTCCAATTCCTGCTTAATGCCTATACCACGATCATTCGTGCCGTACCCGAGCTCATTTTGATCGTTGCCCTCTATTACGCCGGAACTGATGGCCTGAACCGTATCCTCGCCTGGGCGGGACTGGGGCCTATCGAAATTAACGGTCTTGTCGCGGCTGTTGCGGTCCTTGGCTTCGTGCAGGGCGCCTACATGACCGAGGTGCTGCGCGGTGCAATCCTTGCAATCCCTGTCGGGCAACTGGAAGCCGCGAAAGCGTTCGGAATGCGTCCGGCGTTGCGCTTCCGCAGGATCGTTTTGCCAGGCCTCATCCCGAACGCGCTGCCGGGCTTTGCCAATCTATGGATGTCGGTCATCAAGGACAGCGCATTGATCGCCGTCGTCGGCTACCAGGAACTGGCGCTTGCCGCACGTGTCGCAGCAAGCAACACCAAGGAATACATGGTGTTCTTTCTGGCTGCTGCGGTGCTCTACCTCGTCATCACCATAGTCTCGAACATGCTCTTCGCTGCGCTGGAAGCCTACTTCCGTCGCGGACAAAGACCGAATGCGTAAGGGAAGCGGACATGGATTTCAGCTGGATTTTCCCTTATCGCGAGCTCATCCTGCAGGGTGCTTTCCTCACCTGCCTGCTGCTTGTGATCTCGGTGACCTGCGGCTTTGGCCTGGCGGTCCTCCTTGCGATCGCCCAGGTGGGCAAGAACCCCGTCGCACGCTGGCTTGCGAAGGGATACTGCACGTTCTTCCGCGGCACACCGCTTCTGATCCAGCTCTGGCTCATTTACTACGGCCTGGGCACGTATCTGCCCTATGTGCCGGGACTGAGGACAAGTTTCCTGTGGCCGATATTGAGAGAGGGCCTGTTCTTCGCCGCCCTTGCGCTGACCCTGAATTTTGCAGCCTATCAAGGTGAGATCCTCAGAGGCGCCATGTTGGCGGTTCCGAAGGGTGAACTGGAGGCTGCTCGCGCCGTTGGCATGTCGCCTGCCATGATCCTGCGCCGGATCTGGCTTCCCCGTGCAATCCGCATCGGCTTGCCCACCTTCGCCGGAGAAGTGGTCCTTCAGCTCAAGGCCACACCGATCGTATTTTCGGTGACGGTCATGGACCTCTATGGCGCCGCCTACAAGATCCGCCAGGACACGCTGCTTGTCTATGAACCGCTGCTCCTCGTCACCCTCTTCTATGTCGGTCTGACCTTTCTCATCACCCAGGCCTTCCAGAAGCTCGAAAATGCTGTGCCGACGCGCCGCTAGCGCGGCCCTTAAACCCAGAACAATCAGAGGCCCACGACATGTCCAGACCAGACAAACACGAGCTTTCGACGCTCTCCTTCAACACGCTTTCGGTGCATGGCGGCAACGAGATCGACAAGACCTCCGGCGCGATCCGCACACCGATCGTCATGGCCAATTCCTATCTTCTGCCCTACGACCCCTCGACCATGGACTGGTCGGATACGGAGGCGCCTTCCTATACGCGCAATTCCGGTCATAACCAGATCTGCCTGCAGCGCAAGCTGGCGGCCATGGAAGGTGGCGAGGACGCAGCCGTTTTCGCAACCGGTGTCGCTGCCCTTCACGCCGTGTTCTTCACCTTCCTGAAAAGCGGCGATCATGTGATCGTCGGCGATGTCACGTATGAAGCCGTCTGGCGGCTCTTCGCCGAGCTCTTGCCACAGCGCTACAAGATTGAGGCAACGTTCGTCGATATGGGCGACATGGACGCAGTCAGAGCCGCCGTCCGGCCCAACACGAAGCTGATCCATACGGAAACAATCGCCAATCCGACCACAAAGGTTGCCGATATCGGGACACTGGTCTTAATCGCCAGACAAGCTGGCGCGCTTCTGTCAGTCGACTCCACCTTTACGCCTCCCCCCTTTTTCCGGCCGCTGGCGCTCGGCGCCGATCTCGTCATCCACTCCCTGACCAAGTACATCAATGGCCATGGTGATGCGATGGGCGGTGTGGTGGTCGGTTCCAAGGAGCTCATCCATCATGTCAAGGCAGACGCCCTTGTCGATCTCGGCGGAACGATCTCCCCCTTCAATGCCTGGCTAATCACCCGCGGCTCGGTCACGCTTCCATTGCGCCTCAAGCAGCAGTTCGCGACAGCACAGGTCGTTGCGGATAACCTTGTCCGGGACGAGCGGGTTGCCTACGTCACTTATCCCGGGCTCGAAAGCCACGACCAGCACCAACTGGCAAAGGCTCAATTTGCAGGCAAGGGTTATGGCGGCGTCATGGCCTTCGCAGTCGAGGGGGACCCGGACGCCCAGAACCGCTTCGTTTCCAATCTGAAGGTGATCACCTCGGCCGTCTCGCTCGGTCACGACGAGACCCTGATCGTGCACGTCGGGGGGAGCGGCCGCGGAGGCGCCGAACGCTATCCGCTGAACTTCCAGAAATATGGCCATCTGCGTCTTTCCATCGGCCTGGAGGATCCCGAGGACCTCATCGCTGACATCAAGAACGCTCTCGACGAGACCTTCGACCGGTCCTGAAGACGCGAATTCAGACGCTAGCTGCAGCGGGAAGCCCTCTCCTTGGGATCTTCCCGCTATATCAGCGACGTTCTCAAGGAAAACACACTATGCATTGGATTATTCTGCTCATCGCCGGGCTGCTCGAAGTGGTTTGGGCCTTCTATATGAAAAAGTCCGAAGGCTTCACACTGCTCGTTCCGTCCGCAATCACGGTCGCCGCGATGATTGCAAGCGGCGTGCTGCTCTCATTCTCGATGCGGGTTCTTCCGCTCGGTACAGCCTATACCGTCTGGACTGGAATTGGAGCCGTCGGGTCGTTCCTGCTTGGCGTCCTTGTCTTGAACGAGCCCGCTGCCCCGATGCGTATTGTCGCCGGCGCCATGATACTCTCCGGTCTTCTGATGATGAAGCTGTCGAACGCCGGATGAATAGAAGGCTTGCGACGGGCGTTCGCGCGGTGCGGCCCCAGCCTTTACGCGCCCAAGCCCGGACAAGAACAGACTTCGCCAACCGCCAAATGCAGACTGGACTCGAGCCATGATAGACTACCAGGCAGTCAAGGCCGTCGTTTCCGTCATCAGATTGGGCAGCTTCGACAAAGCAGCGCGCGAACTCAGCGTAACACCATCAGCGGTGTCGCAGCGGGTCAAGCAGTTGGAGCAACGTCTCGGCGTCGCGCTGATCGTCAGAGGAAGTCCGTGTTCCGCCACAACGGCGGGTGCGCAGCTCGTCCACCATTTCGAGCGCATTGAACTGCTCGAGCGCCAACTGGCCACCTGCATGCCCGGTCTCACCGGCCCTGGCGCGCTGCCTGAACGCACGACCGTCAGGATTGCCGCCAATCCGGAGTGGATCGGGAGCTGGATCCTGGATGCTGTCTCCGACTTCGTACAAACCGCACCGTTTCTCGTCGATCTTGTTCTGGATGAGACAATTGCGATGCTCGACAGGCTGCGGGCCGGCGAGGTTGTCGCTGCGGTCACCCCAGGCGAGGAACTGCTTGAGGATCACGACAGCCATTCGTTGGGCAGCCTGCGCCTCGTAGCCGTGGCAACACCGGGCTATAGCAGCCGCCACTTTTCGAAAGGGGTGACCCCCGAGGCGATGGTCAAAGCACCTGGTCTGGCCCTGGGGCCGACGGACCCCTTTGCGAAGCGATGGGTCAAAGTTGCACTCGGCGATGGTCTCGAGTTCCCGGTGCATCGGCTGCCCTCGCGCGCAAGTATCTTCGATGCAGCCCTCGCGGGCCTCGGATGGGGCATCGTCCCGGTTCACCTTGCTGCGGCCCATCTCAGCTCCGGCACTCTGAGAGAACTGATTACAGGGACAGGTATCGACCTGCCGCTGCAATGGCAGGTTCATCGCGTGGCAGTCCACCAGCTGGCGGGGCTGACCGCGGCCATTGTTCGTCTTGCGCAGCAAAGCCTTAAACTGGGCGGAATTTCATAGATGTCAGTGTTGTTGCAGGTCCCCCAGCAGCTCCACGGATTGCTCGCAAGAGAAGCGATGAGCGCAAGCATCAAGACGCAGGCATTTTGGGCAAAATGCCTCCTCCTTTGGCCAATTTGCGCCGTTCCCACTGAGCGGTCTGCCTCGCATTCTCGGCGAGCAGAAAACGTCATTGGTGTCATTGGAGGATTGTCATGACCGTCTACAACATTGCTCTCATCGGCTTTGGCGGCGTAAACCGCGCTTTGGCCGAGCTTATTGCGACAAGGAACCCGCTGTGGGAACAGGAGCTCGGGTTTCGTCTGAACATTGTCGCGGTGAGCGATCTTTATCTGGGCTCCGTGATCTCGCCAAACGGGCTCGACGCGAAGACGCTGATTGACGCCAAGTTCACCAAGGGTGGGTTCGGCCAACTCTCAGGCGGCAGTGCGGGAGCGGACAACGAAACGATCATCAGGACCGCGCCGGCAGACATTGTCGTGGAGGCTACGTTCACCAACCCAACCGATGGCGAGCCCGCAGTCTCCCATTGCCGCTCAGCGCTTGCAAGCGGCAAGCATGTGGTCACGACGAACAAGGGTTCGGTGGCACTTGCCGCGTCGGAGCTGAAGGCCCTCGCCAAGGCGAATGGCGTCCGGTTCGAGTACGAGGGTTCCGTGATGAGCGGGACGCCGGTGATCCGGATGGCCGAGAAGACACTCGCAGGCGCCGAGGTCGATGGTTTCGAGGGGATCCTGAACGGCACTTCCAACTTCGTCCTGGGACGGATGGAAAGTGGCCTGGATTTCGATACCGCCGTCAGGCAAGCACAGGAGCTCGGCTACGCAGAAGCCGATCCCACGGCGGATGTCGAAGGCTTCGACGTCCGCCTGAAGGTTGTCATTCTTGCCAATGAGCTGCTTGGCGCACAACTCAAACCGGATGATGTCTCCTGCAAGGGCATTTCGCAGCTTTCGCCTTCTGACATCAGGGATGCAGCCGAGGCCAACAGGCGCTGGAAACTCATTGGTTCCGCCTCCCGGGGCGAAGACGGCCGCGTCATAGGAAGTGTCATGCCGAAGCAACTGCCGTTGGAGCACCCTCTCGCCGCAGTCAACGGTCCAACCAATGCAGTTTCGTTCAGCACGAAGCTACTCGGCTCCGTGACGGTTACCGGACCCGGTGCGGGGCGAATTGAGACCGCCTATGCTCTTCTGTCCGACGTCGTGGCAATTCATACCCAAAGCACCTCCGCCCTTGCAAAAGAGGCCGCATGATGCACGGCCTCGCCCTGAACGCACCCTTCTCAAGCGATGAGATCGTCGTGCGCAACCCTTTCGACGGATCGGTCGTCGGAACCGTTCCAAGCAGCGATGCTTCTTGCGTGAGCAGCCTTATCGAACGTGCCCGCCGCGGAGCGGAGGCCGCCAAAGCTCTGCCGCGCCACAAGCGAGCTGCGATCCTCGAAAAGGCAGCCGCCGCCATCGAGGCGGCGCATGAAGAATTCGCGCTTCTGATCGTCAAAGAGGCCGGCAAAACGATAACCCAAGCCCGCAAAGAGGCGACCCGATGCGTCAACACCATAAAACTCTCGGCCGATGAGGCCAAACGCAACGCCGGCGAGGTCATTCCGTTCGAGTCCTATGCTGGGTCCGAGGCCCGGCAGGGATGGTACACCCGGGAGCCGCTCGGGATCATTACGGCAATCACCCCTTATAATGACCCGCTGAACCTGGTCGCCCATAAGCTTGGGCCGGCGATTGCCGGTGGAAACGCCGTGCTCTTAAAGCCGTCTGAGCTTGCTCCCCTGTCGGCGCTCAAATTGGTCGACGTTCTGGTGGAAAGCGGCCTTCCAGAAGAGATCGTGACGGTTGTCATTGGTGGCGCTGAACTTGGCAAGGCACTCGTCTTGGCAAGAGATGTGCGAATGATTTCGTTCACGGGCGGATTTGCCACGGGGGAGGCAATCGCCAAGGCTGCAGGCATCAAGAAGCTGGCGATGGACCTGGGAGGCAATGCACCAGTCATCGTCATGGAGGACTGCAATTTTGTCGCTGCGGTCGACGGCTGCGTGTCTGGAGCCTACTGGGCGGCCGGTCAGAACTGCATTGGCACCCAGAGGATCCTGATCCAGCGCTCTATTTATGAGCGGTTCAAGTCGGAGTTCGTTGCAGCCACAAAAATGCTCAAGACCGGAAACCCACTTGAGCCCGACACCGATGTCGGCCCGATGATTTCGGAACGGGCCGTTCAACGCGCAACGGCGATGGTCGACCGCGCCATGGCTTCTGGCGCCAACCTTCTTTGTGGCCACAGCCCGGCGGGCAACCTTTACCCGCCGACGGTCTTGGAAAATGTTCCCTTCGGTTGCGACCTATGGAGCGAAGAGGTGTTCGCCCCGGTCGTCATCCTCGAACCCTTCGATGCGCTCTGCGATGCCATCCGCCTTGCGAATGCGCCAGATTACAGTCTGCACGCCGGTATATTCACAAATGACCTCGAGGGAGCCCTCGAGGCGGCCAGCGGGATTGATGCCGGAGGGATCATGATCAACGACTCTTCCGACTACCGGTTCGACGCTATGCCGTTCGGCGGCTTCAAGTATGGCAGCATGGGCCGTGAAGGGGTGCGCTTTGCCTTTGAAGACATGACCCAGCCAAAGGTCGTCTGCATCAACAGGCTGAAACGGCAATAGATCACCAGCCAAAAAGCCCATCAGCAACATCAGGAGTACCATTTTGTTCAAAGGTTCCATCACCGCACTTGTTACACCCTTTGCTGATGGGCGTATTGATGAAGGCGCGCTGCGCGCCCTTATCGACTGGCAGATCGAGGAGGGATCATCCGGGCTGGTCCCATGCGGAACGACAGGCGAAAGTCCGACACTCACGCATGCCGAGCACAAGCAAGTTGTCGAGATTACGGTCGAAACGGCCGGCGGCCGCGTCCCGGTCATTGCAGGGGCAGGCTCGAACAGCACGGCAGAGGCAATCGACTTCGTTCGCCATGCACAGGAAGCCGGCGCCGATGGATTGCTGGTCGTCTCGCCCTATTACAACAAGCCGACGCAGGAGGGCATCTATCAGCATTTCAGAGCCATAGATGCGGAGGCCGAGATCCCGATCATCGTCTACAATATTCCGGGTCGCAGTGTGATCGACATTCAGGTGGAGACGCTGGCGCGCATCTTTTGCGACTGCAAAAATGTGAGCGGCGTCAAAGACGCCACCGGCAATCTTCTGCGACCTTCACTGGAGCGCATGACCTGCGGCAAGAACTTCAACCTTCTGACCGGGGAAGACGGCACAGCCCTCGGCTATATGGCCCACGGCGGGCACGGGTGCATTTCTGTGACCGCCAACATTGCACCGCGCCTGTGCGCTGAATTTCAGCGCGCCTGCCTTGGGGGCGACTTCACCTCGGCCTTGGAGCTCCAGGATCGTCTGATGCCATTGCACCGGGCGCTCTTCCTGGAAACAAACCCCGCTGGACCAAAATATGCCCTGGAGCGGCTGGGCCGCATCCGTCGGGACCTGCGATTGCCTCTTGTTCCCGTAAGCAGCTCGGTTCGCGAACAGATCGATCGGGCGATGCTCCACGCTGGCATCTTGAGTTGAGGTCACCGATGAAGATCGATCGTATAGAAACTGACCTCATCGGGCCTCTCTCCATTCCCGCGGGTAAGCTGTTTGGCGTGCATACTCAGCGCGCGGAGGAGAATTTCAACGTCACAGGCTTCCGCCTGAGAGACTTTCCCGAGCTCATCCAGTCGGTGGCGATGGTGAAGCAAGCCGCGGCGCTGACCAATATGGAACTCGGACTGCTGTCTTCTGAGAAAGCTCTTGCGATCGCAGAGGCGTGCGAAGATCTCATCGAACTAAGAGCGATTGATGACAATTTTCCAGTGGACATGATGCAAGGCGGAGCGGGCACCTCCACCAACATGAACGTCAACGAGGTCGTGGCCAATCTTGCTCTTCTCAAGCTGGGCGCCAGCGTCGGAGACTATTCCACGCTTCACCCGAACGACGACGTCAACCTCTCGCAGTCGACTAACGATGTCTACCCGACAGCGATCCGGTTGACCCTGTTGCGCACCTGCGACGCGCTCATCGCCGCGCAGGTCATTCTTCGGGACACTTTCCGTCGGAAAGGTGCTGAATTCGCGGATGTCATAAAGGTTGGACGCACGCAGCTCCAGGACGCCGTGCCCATGACTGTCGGCCAGGAGTTCGAAGCCTTTGCGGAACTGATCGACGAGGACATCATCCAGGTGCAGTCTGCCAAGAAACTTCTTCAGGAGGTCAATCTTGGCGGCTCTGCAATCGGAACCTCGATCAATGTGCCGCCGGCCTTTCCGAGCGTTGCGTGCAGAAAGCTCTCCGAGATCTCCGGTCTGCCGCTCATGACAGCTCGTAACCTGGTGGAAGCGACATCGGATACAGGCGGGTTTGTCGCCTTCTCAGGCATTCTCAAACGAATCGCCGTCAAGATGACGAAGATCTGCAACGATCTGCGGCTCTTGAGCAGTGGCCCGATCGGGGGACTGGGTGAGATTCGGCTGCCGGCGATGCAGGCAGGCTCCTCGATTATGCCCGGCAAGGTCAATCCGGTCATTCCGGAAATGATGAATCAGATCGGATTTCAGGTGATTGGCAATGACCTGACGGTGACGCTTGCCGCAAGTGCCGGACAACTGCAACTCAATGCGATGGAGCCGGTCATTGTCCTGAACATCCTGCTGTCAATACGCATGCTGACCAGAGGGATGGAAATCTTCGCCAACCGGTGTGTGGCGGGGATCGAGGTCGATAAGGATCGTTGTAAGGCCTTGTTGGACCAGTCTCTCGTTCTGGCCACCCCGCTAGCAAAGCTGATCGGCTACTCCAAGGCGGCTTGGCTGTCGAAGAGAGCACTATCTGAAAAGAGAAGTCTGCGCTCCATCGTCGAGGAAGACGGATGCCTGACCAAACGGCAGATCGAGGAAATCTTCAGCGACTACGCGGCGTTTGCAAACGCCCCGCAGCGCACGTCCGCATGAGGGGAAGCCATGGCGGTATTTACCGAACTGTCTGACGAAGACCGCCACGCGATCGTGGAAGCTTACGGCTTGACAGGTTTGTCCTCCGTTATCGGCATCGCCGACGGCGATCGCGAAACGACCTATCTGTTCCGGTCTGCCGAAGGGGAGTTCATCGTGACCCTGTTTGAAAACGGGGCGGAGCCGCTCGACCTCGAGCGCGCTTTCACAACGATGGAAACGCTGCACAGGGCGGGTGTTCCCTGCCCCGAGCCCAGGCGCACCGTCGACGGCAATGCCACGTTTCAGGCTGCGGGTCGGCTTGTAGCCATCGTAAGCTTCGTGTCCGGGTCATCGACAAGTGACCCTTCGCCAGCCAAATGTGGGAGTGTGGGTCGCGTTATGGGCCAGATACACATGAGCTTGCAGAGTGGGCTCAACCGCCAGCCTGACTTACCATCGGGGCCCGTACATGGTGCATTGGTCTTCGCGAATGTCTTTTTTCTTGGCGATAAAGTCAGCGGCGTCATCAACTTCAGGCTTCGCCATGATGACGCCCTTATCGCTGAGATCGCCGACGTTCTCGTTGACTGGACAGGCGTGCCCGACGGCGGTTTGGACCGGCGCAAAGCCCATGCGCTCTTGAGCGGATATCAAGCCATCAGAAAGCTCTCGGCAGCAGAAAAAACAGCTTTGCCTGCGTTCGTTCTTGCCTCAACAGCCAAGCGCGCCGCCCTGGGCGCGAGAAGGACGTCAACCCCTGAGTGCGCCCTTGTTGCCTATCATTCGGTCACGCCAGATATGTTCGACCAATAGAGGCGGCAACGGGATGAAATATCTTCTGGACCGAATAGATGAACTGGTACTTGCCGAACTCAAGAACAATGCCCGCATTTCGCACGCGGAATTGTCGGCAAAGGTGAACCTGTCCCGAAACGCCGTGCGGGTGCGCATCGAGCGGCTCGAACGAGAAGGTTTCATCAAAGGGTACACGATCGTCACTGGCGAGGGCGGAAACGACCGCCAGGTGACCACCGCACTCATGTTCGTCTATCGCCATGACCGCATGAGAGGCGGTGACGTCATCAACGTCCTACGCAAAATTCCGGAGGTTGTCGCCTGTGACGTCATGACCGGCGATTTCGACCTGGTGGTGAGGGTCGAGTCTTCGCAAGCCGATCGTATTCGCCAGATCTGGCAGCAAATATCCGAACTCCCCGGGGTACGCGACACTCTCACGGCATTCGCGCTCTCCTCCGTCGTTCGAAAAGCCTGATAGACCCTAAGGTACAATCGGCAGGGCCTTAGCTTGGTCAAAGGACGGCGTATAAGCCCGCCGACAGCAGAAAATTCAAAGCTGGTTTGCGATCACACTATAGCGATGTCGGACCAGGCATCAGATCGTAAGGATGTCGCCATCCTGGCAGATTCCGGATCCTGTCCTTCCACTTGGCGATGTGAGGAAACTCCTCCTGAGGCAGGCCCGTATCTTCGGGCATGTAGACGTAGCCTGCAAGAGACAGGTCCGCGATGGTGGGCCGAGCAGCCACAAGGAATGGTGTTTGCTGCAGGTGATCATCCACGATGCGGTGGGCCGCAATTGCACGTTCCCTCAAGAATTGCGTCACCGCCGTCTCGCCGGTTTTCTTGATGCCATACAGGAAGCGCAAGGTGGCATAGTAGCTGGTGAATTTGTGATTATCGAACAACATCCACCGCCAGATTTCCTGTTTCTCCCGGACGTTTTCGGGACCGAATTGTCCAGTCGCCTCAGCCAGATAGTCGAGAATGAGCGCCGACTGGCTGAGCCTTGCCCCCTTGTGCTCGAGAACCGGAACCTCGCCCTGTTCATTAACCTCCTGTCGCCATTGCTCTCGGTGCGTTTCCCCACCGAAATAGTCGACGAATACCGGCGTCCAATCCATTTCCGCCAAGGCGAGAAACAATGCCACCTTGTAGGAGTTGCCTGACATTGCAAAGCAATGCAGTTTGAATTCGGACATGCTCGATCTCCCTTTAATGGGGCTCATTCAGAAACTGAGAAATTGACTGGCCTTGTTCCACAGAGGCTGGATTGATCCACAACAAGGACCGGTTCGGCTAAAGCACACGATACGTGATCATCAGCGAGCCCGTCAGCAAAACGGCTATGATCGCGGCGGCAAACGGCAACATGGCCCGGTAGACTGTGGGCTCTTGTCCACGACAACCTGCCATATTGCAAACAATAGACATGCGAACTGGTGAAATCAGGTTGAGCGCCAGGGCGGCGGTATGTTGCAGGGCAATCACGGCCGCGACATTGAGGCCCGCTTCCTTCGCAAGACTGACCTGCGAACTCATGAACAGGCCGTTTGCGGCGTTACCACTGTTTGCAAGCGCTCCGAACACTGCCGAGACAAGAGCAAGCCATGTCAACGCGCCTCCGCCGGCTGCGGAATGTATCCCCTCTCCCAATGCCGCGGCAATCCCGGAGCTGGATAGCAGCTCTGCCATCATCGAGAAGATGATGATGGCAAGAATTGCGAGCCGTCCGGTTTTCCAGGCTGTGAGGACTTGCGATCCCAAGCTGGAAACATGACCATAGACGAATGCGCAGATGACAGCGCCTAAAGCCAACCACGTGCCCGCATGAAACAGCGGCGACCAGGCCGGGGCTCCGACGAACGGCTCGAGCCGCCCAGTTTGCAGCAGGAATTCGCTCAGGGGCGAGATCAGCCGGGTTGCCATGAGCCATGTGATGAGGATCGCGAAGGGCGCCATTCTCCGTAGGGCGTCAAGGAGTTGGTCTGCATT
>NZ_JBOBHU010000033.1:0-43773 GCF_050587665.1 Rhizobium sp. Nf11,1
CCGCAGGCCCTCTGGTAATCAGCCAGCACACGGTCGACCGCGGTAATCAATATAGTCTCTGGATCGCCGGCTTCGGCCGCCGAAAACTGCGGCAGATACTGGTGCAGCAGCGTCTCCGGGATCGTCTTTCCGCGCAGTGAGCCGAGCAGTCTCTCGAACGCCTTGTCGGCCTCGGGCCTGTTCCAGTAATAGCGGATACGATCGCTGTAGCTGTAGTGCCGTTGCAGACGCAAAGCCGTCTCGTCGCCGTGATAATGGACCTGCCAGTCGCCGGGTGCTGCCAGCATCAGTGCCTCCATCGCGGCCGCAAGCGGCCTGTTGCCGTAACCGGCTATCATCTCCGAGGCGATCATATCGAGCGCATAGGCGGCCTCACGCAAAGCAAAGGTCAGGCCGGGGCCGACCTTCAGGATCGGGAAGCCGTCTTGGACCAGCCGCGTCAGCGCATCGCGCGTCTGATAATCCGTAGAATGAGCCTCGAAGACGAATTGCGGTTCCTCGTCGAGAAGTGCGGTCAATTCAGTCGCAAGCTCTGGCCTGTAGCCGATGACGTTTTCACTGCCGAATTCGACGCCCGGCTGGACGACGAAGGCGATGACGCGAGAAAAGGCGTCTTCCAATCCTGCCCGCGAAAAGATCTCGCGATGAATGGCGATAGTCGAGCGTGCGGCCTCCGGCGCGGTCGGCCGGAGTTCTTCGAGAGCATGATCGGCGCCGCCCGGCACCGGAACCTCCGTGCCGAGAATATAGAGCGGCAGCGGCCCGCCGACCGCCTTCGCAGTCCTTTCGCTGACCTGCGCCAGTCTTGCGGAGCGCTCGGCGATCGTCCGGTCGTCGAGTGCGGTGGGCTCGCCGGCGCAGCCCATCGAAGTGTCAAGATGGATCTTGCCGAACCCCGCTTTGACATAAGCCTCAACCATGGCCTCAGCCTTCTCGAACGCTGCTTCCGGCCTTTCCCTGCGCCATGGATTGGGACCGAGATGATCGCCCCCGAAGATCATCTGTGAACGGTCGAGCCCTTCCTCGGTAGCAACGCGCTCGGCAGAGCGGATAAAGTCTGCCGGTGTCATCCCGGTATAGCCGCCGAGATGGTTGACTTGATTGCAGGTCGCCTCGATCAGCACCGGCCCGCCGTGGCGCACCGCCCGCCGGATGGCGGCCCTGAGGACGAGGGGATGCGCGGAGCAGACGGAGGTAATGCCGACGGGGGTGCCTTCGCGCCGCGCAGTTGCAAGACGGGTCAAAATCCGATCCATCGTCTATCTCCTCGGGGTCACAGTGATGAAGGCCGTCAGTTCGGCAAGGGTGGAAACGCCTTCCATCGGGCCGAGACGGGTCACATTGCGGGCGCCGGCTGCATTGGCATGGAGGAGGGCTGCCTCCGGGGTCATGCCCTTACGGCGACAGGTGAGGTAGGCCGCGCCGAAGCAATCCCCGGCGCCGGTCGGATCGATCTCGTCGACCGCAAAAGCGGCGCAATCGACGCGCGCGAGATCGCGGCCGAAGAAGGACGCGCCCTGTTCGCCCCGCTTCAGGACGATTTCACCGATACCGCTTTCCAGCAACCTTGCGACAGCCCCGGCCTCGTCAGTTACTCCAGCGGCCGTGAAAAGCTCCTCGCCTGATGGCAGCAACAGGTCGGCCGCGGCCAGCACCTTGTCGAAACTTTCCAGGACGCCATGATCCGTTAGCAGCTCCTTACGGAGATTGGGATCCAGAGACACCGATCCGCCGCGGGCGCGCACTGTCTCAATGGCGTCGAGAATCACCTCGCGGGCGCCGGGAATGGAAAGAGCCGTTCCCATGACGTGCACATGGCCGGCGCGCTCGACGAGCGCCTCGGCCGCAGGCGTCAGAGCGATCTGACCGGCAGCGGACCTGGCTATATTGAAGACGAAATCGCGGGCCCCGTCGGATCGATAGCGGACGAATGCGCTGCCGGTCGGCCAGTCCTCTTTAACGGCGACGGCGGAGACGTCGACGCCGTCCCGTCGCAGGCGTTCGATGTTCAGCCGACCGAAATCATCCTTGCCGACGCTGGCGATGATGCCGCCGGCACCGCCCATGCGCGCGACCTGATCGATGAAAATGGCCGGCGCGCCACTCGGATAGGGCCCGGTTAGCGATTGCGGCTGGAGGAAGCCGGCGCCGACCGTGGCCGCCATGATCTCCACCAGAATTTCGCCAATTGTGATCGTCGGTCCGAGCGCCTCTGGCGCAAGTGCCTTGGGACGTGACGGCATCTGCATCTCCTTCAGCGGGCCGATCAATGCCTGCGCTTCCGCGCCATCCGGCAGTATCGCGCCGTTCCATAGTTCGTCAAGAATTAATTTACGTACGGTAATATTTGTGTTGCACCGCAGAAACTTATTTTTTGTTTCCAGTGCATTGCGAAATGACGCAACGCCGCTGAACTTGCACGTCTGTTGCTTCTATCCAGCAGAAGATTAAGCGAGCGGAACGCGCTTGACAACAGATCTGGAGAAGCGGATACAAAGTTTACGCATGTAATATTATGCGTGACATCCGTGGAGGAGGAAACCATGAGCAAGATCATTTGCATCCTTTCTGCATCCATAGCATGCCTCGCGCTGGCCGCCGGAATGGCGGACGCCGAGGAACTGACGATCGCCACCGTGAATAATGGCGATATGATCATCATGCAGAAATTGTCGCCTGAGTGGGAAAAGCAGACCGGCAACAAGGTCAACTGGGTGGTTCTGGAGGAAAATGTCCTGCGCCAGAAGGTCACCACCGATATTGCGACGAAGAGCGGCCAGTACGACATCATCACGATCGGCGGTTACGAAGCGCCGATCTGGGGAAAGCAGGGCTGGCTCGCACCCGTTGGCGACCTCGGCGACGAGTACGACTATGACGACCTGCTCGCCCCGATCAAGACAGGCCTGACCGTCGACGGCAAGCTCTATGCCGTGCCCTTCTATACGGAAAGTTCGTTCACGCTCTATCGCAAGGATCTCTTTGACGCCGCGGGCATCAAGATGCCGGATGAGCCAACCTACGATCAGATCAAGGAATATGCGGCCAAGCTGACCGACAAGTCCGAGGAACAATACGGCATCTGCCTGCGCGGCAAGCCTGGCTGGGGCGAGAACATGGCGTTCCTCGGCACAATGATCAACTCCTATGGCGGGCGCTGGTTCGACATGGATTGGAAACCGCAGATCAATTCCGAGCCCTGGAAGAAGGCAATTACAGACTATGTCGAGTTGATGACCAAATACGGTCCTCCTGGCGCGATCGGTAACGGTTTTAACGAAAACCAGGCGCTGTTTTCGACCGGCCATTGCGCAATGTGGATCGATGCGACCTCGGCTGCCGGCCGCGTTTATGACCCGAAGCAGAGCAAGGTCGCCGACAAGATCGCCTTCACCCGCGCTCCTGTCGCCGTCACCGCCAACGGTTCAAGCTGGTCATGGTCCTGGAACCTGGCGATTCCAGCCACCTCGACCAAACTTGATGCGGCTAAATCCTTCCTGAAATGGGCGACCTCCAAGGACTACGTAAAGATGGTGGGTGAGAAGGAAGGCTGGGTCGCCGTGCCGCCCGGTACACGCAAATCCACTTACGCCCTGGCCGAATATCAGAAGGCGGCCCCCTTTGCCGATACCGTGTTGAAGGCAATCCTTTCGGCCGACCCGGCAAAGCCGACCAAGGATCCTGTTCCTTATACCGGCGTGCAATTCGTCGCCATTCCGGAGTTCCAGGGTATCGGTACCATCGTCGGTCAACAGATCGGTGCGGCATTGTCCGGCCAGCAATCCGTCGATGCCGCTCTCGACAACGCCCAGAAGCAGGTCGAGCGCGACATGAAAAAGGCAGGCTACCCGAAGTGAGTTCGTGCTCGCGGGCGCTGCCGCGAGTTCCTCCCGGAGAGGTTCCGGCAGCGCTGCTGCCGGAACCTTCTGGCTGCCGGAGCCGATAACAGACAGGACGGCCGCCGCGTGGATCTTCCGGCTCTACGCCGGCTGAATGGAGACAGACATGAGACTTAAAGACAAGATCGCCCTGATTACCGGCGGGGCACGCGGCATCGGACTGGGCTTCGCCGAAGCCTTCGTCAAAGAGGGCGCCAAAGTCGTCATCGCCGATATTGACATCGAACGGGCGACGAGATCCGCCGCTGCGATCGGCCCCGCAGCCAAGGCAATGCAGCTTGACGTTACAGATCTTGCTGCGATCGATGCCGTCGTCAATACGATCGATGCCGAGTTCGGCGGCATCGACATTCTGATCAACAATGCCGCCATCTTCGACATGGCACCGGTCAACGACATCACCGAGGAAAGTTATGACCGGGTCTTCTCGATCAATCTGAAGGGACCGCTGTTCATGATGAAGGCAGTCTCGAACGTCATGATCAGGCGGGGCAGGGGCGGTAAGATCATCAACATGGCAAGCCAGGCCGGCCGTCGCGGCGAAGCCTTGGTGCTTCTCTATTGCGCTTCAAAGGCCGCCATCATCTCGGCGACGCAGTCTGCGGCGCTCGCACTGGTGAAACACGGCATCAACGTCAATGCGATCGCACCGGGCGTTGTCGACGGTGAACATTGGGATGTCGTCGATGCCCATTTCGCCAAGTGGGAGAGCTTGAAGCCGGGCGAGAAGAAGGCCGCGGTTGCCAAATCCGTTCCGATCGGTCGTTTCGCCACACCTGACGACATCAAGGGTCTGGCCGTCTTCCTCGCCTCTGCCGATAGCGATTATATTCTCGCCCAGACCTACAATGTCGACGGCGGCAACTGGATGAGTTGATCGCTCTCCCGCAGCCAGGCAATCCAGGAGCCAGCGAGATGGAATCCATTTGTTATACCGAAAAGGGCGTCGCGGTCACCACGGCGCTGCCGCTGCCGGAACTGAGGCCCGGCCATGCGCTGGTGCGCGTGCGCGCGGCCGGCCTCTGCCATACCGATATCGACGTCCTCCATGGCCGTTACGGCGAGGGTCGCTTCCCTCTGGTTCCCTGCCATGAATATGCCGGCGTAGTCGAGGCGGTCGCGGGCGATGTCTCCGGTCTTGTCGTTGGGGCGCGGGTCGTCGTCGATCCCAATCTTCCCTGCGGAGAGTGCCGGGCCTGCCGCAAGGGCCTGACCAATCTCTGCCGCGACCTGAAAGCTTATGGCGTTACGGAGAATGGCGGTTTTGCCGAATACAGCCTGGTCAGGACCGACCATCTGTATGAGATCGGCGACCTCGACTTCTACCTCGCCGCGCTCGCCGAACCGCTCGCCTGCGTTTTAAACGGCCTTGGCAGCGCCGGCCTCCAAGCCGGTCCCGCGGGATCGGAAAACGCATTGGTCTTCGGCGCCGGGCCGATCGGGCTGCTGCTGGCGCTGTCCCTGAAAGCCAAGGGCGTTCCATTGGTAACGGTCGCCGATATCAATGAGGGACGGCTTGCCCTTGCGAAAAAGCTGGGGCTGGAGACGGCCGTCTCAGGATCCGCGTCACTTTCAGGCCTCCGCCGGGCCTTCGATTTCGTCGCCGATGCGACCGGCATCGCTCGGGTCGTCGAAGGCATGATCGACTTCGTCACCGATGGCGGTACGGTTCTTGTCTTCGGGGTCTGCGCACCGGAGCAGCGCATTTCCATTTCGCCCTTCGAGCTTTTTCGACGCCAGATCCATTTCGCCGGCTCCCATTCGCTGAACCGTAACATCCCTGAGGCCCTCGACATCCTCCGAAGGGACAAAGGCGCGATGGCTGCACTGGTTTCCCATCGTCTGCCGCTCGGCGAAGTGCTGCCTTTCATCACCAAGAAATCCGCTGATCCGGCAACGATGAAAGTGCAGTTTTCAGCTGACTAGGTCCGAACTATTGCCGTTATCCCGTTCCCTCGGGTGGAGCGCTTTTCGTTGAGCGATGAGTCATCTAGAAACGGTCAGAGGTGCCGTGTCAGGAGATCAGATGGTGGGAAAGACAATCAAAACCATGGAGGACTTTTCCGAGTTCGTCGGCCTGTCGCGTCCCACCGTCTCCAAATATTTCAGCGATCCGATGTCCGTGCGTCAAAAGACCCGGGAGACGATCGAGCAGGCGCTGAAAAAATCGGGATTTCGGCCGAATATATTCGCCGTCAATCTCAACCGCCGGCGCAGTAACATCCTCGGCGTCATCATTCCCAATTCCACCGACCCCTTCTATATGGCGCTCACCCGCCGCATCGAACTGATCGCCAACGAGACGGGCTTCCTCGCCTTCGTCCTGTCGTCGGACGGCAAGGCCGAGATGGAAGACCGGGCGATCAAGACGCTGAAATCGATGAATGTCGCCGGCGCGATCATCGCTCCGCTCGGCGTCGAGTCGCATCATGCGACGCTCGACGAACTTGGCCGCAGCGTACCCCTCATCTATGTGGACTCGCCGCTCGATGAGACGTCCTCTTTCGTCGGCACCAACAATCGCCAGAGTTTCAGCCTGATCGTCGACTATCTCTGCCGCTCGGGCGAGCCGCCCTGCTACTTCGGCATGCCGCATGTCAACACCAACGCCCTGACACGCCAGACGGCGTACCTGGAGGCGATGGAGCAATTCCGCATGGCACCGAGCATTGTCGAGCTTGCGGATAGCAAGAGCTGGGATTTCGAGCGTTTCGGCTTCGAGGAGGCAACCCGCATCCTGACGTCTGGCCGGGGCTTCCCGACGCGAACCGTGCTCTGCGCCAACGACCGCGTCGCTTTCGGCGTCATCGCCGCCGCCTTCCAGCAGGGCCTCAAGGTTGGCCACGGCCCCAATTGTGACCTGCGCGTGGCGGGACATGACGACCATCCTCTTTCCCGATACGCCTGTCCGCCGATAACGACAGTTGCGCAGAACTATAACGAGATCGGCAGGCTGGCGATCGAACTGCTGCTCGAACGGCTCGGCGAAGGGGAGGGGCCCGCCGCACCGGCGGGCCGCATTCTCCTCAATGCCGAACTGATGCTGCGAGCTTCAGCCTGAGATCGTCTCTCAGGCGCGGGGTAGTCCCGGCGGCCTCAAATGTTTCCTCAGCGCGGCAATCCTGAAGATGGCGTTCGCAGCGCCATAGCCGCGATAACTGCGCCGCTCGACGATCTCGAAGAACAGACCCTCGCCATAGGTCGGGCTGTAGAGCTGGAAATACTCGCCATAATCATCGCGGTCGTAGAGGATGTTGTTGGCCTTGAGGCGATCGGCGAATTCGGCGTCGAGCCCGAAGCGGGCTTCGAGATCGTCATAATAGTTTGGCGAAATAGCCAGCGGGACGAAACCGTTTGCGGCAAGCGCGGCGGCGGTCGCAAAAATGTCGTCGGTCCTGAAGGCGAGATGTTGAATGCCGGAGCCGAAGGTTTCGGCGATGAAGCGGCCGGCCAGCGTGTTGCGGTTTTCCGCGCCGTTCATGGTGATGCGCAAAGAACCTTCCCGATTTTCCACCACCTGGCTGCGGACGATGCCGGAGGGATCAACGATATCAACCATCGGCGTCTTCTCAGCCTCGAGGAGCGAGGTGTAGAACAGCAGCCACGTCAGCAGCGCCTCGTATTTCATCGTCTGCGCCATATGATCGATCGATTGCAGTCCCGCCGGCTGCGGAGCGACATCATCCTCGATCGCATCGAATTCGATCTCCCAGATGCGGCCAAGCTCGGATTTGCGGTCAAGGAAATAGAGGACACCGCCACCGACACCACGCACCGCCGGCATCTCGATCTCGCCGGCATCGAGCGATTGTTCGAAGCGTTCGGCGCCGAGCGCCATCGCGCGTTGCAAGGCCGCCTTGGCATCGTCGACCATAAGCCCGGCGGCGTAGGCCGAAGTGCCGTGCACGGCATAGGAGGCGCTGGCAAAACCTTTCCGCTCGGTATTGACGACGAGATTAATGGCACCCTGGCGGAAGACCGTTACCCGCTTGGTCTTGTGTTTGGCCGCCTTGCGGAAACCGAGGCTCGCAAACAGCGCTTCCAGTTCCGGCGCCTCGTCTTCATCGGCAGTGAACTCGATGAAGGCGATGCCCTCGACGACAGCGCGCGGCGGCATTGAAGGCACAGGCAGGGCGCTCTCCGGCTGCTGCCGCTTCACCTGGTCTCCGAGATAGATCAGCGAACGACGACCGTCGACAGCAATCGCGTTCGGCGAACCGCCGCGGAACTGGTCGTTGAAGATCTCCAGCGAGAGATAGCCGTCATAGCCGGTTGCCGCCACGGCCTTCATGAAATTAAGTACCGGCAGGTCGCCTTCACCAGGCATGTTGCGGAAGTGCCTGCTCCAATAGAGCAGGTCCATGTCGATCGACGGCGCGTCGGCAAGCTGAATGATGAAGATCTTTTCCTTCGGGATCGACCGGATCGAGTTGACGTCGATCTTCCTCGACAGCGTGTGAAAGCTGTCGAGGATCAAGCCGACATTCGGATGATTGGCCCGCCGGACGATTTCCCAGGCGTCGCGGTGATCATGAATGTGGCGGCCCCAGGCAAGCGCTTCGTAGCCGACGCGCAGACCGCGTTTCGCGGCGCGCTCGCCGAGTTCATGAAAATCGGCCGCCGCCCGGTCCAGACCACCGAGCGAAGCCGGCGAAACATTCGAACAGACGAGGACGAGGTCGGTACCCATTTCCTGCATGAGGTCGAACTTGCGCTCGGCCCGATCGAAGGTGCGGCTGCGCAGCGGCTCGGGCATGCCTTCGAAATCGCGGAACGGCTGAAAGAGCGTGATCTCCATGCCGAGATCGTGCACGATCCGGCCGACCTCCTTCGGGCTTTCGTCGAAGATCAGGAAGTCGTTCTCGAATATCTCCACCCCGTCGAAGCCGGCCTTGGCGATCGCCTCCAGCTTGTCACGGAGGTCGCCGCTCAGCGAAACAGTCGCAATCGATGTCTTCATCGCAGTGGTCCTTGCGGGTAGCGTAAAGACGTCATGGTCTTGAAATGCGCGAGCATGCGACCGGCGTCAGGCTCCTTGCCGGTGATCAGACGAAAGGCGCCAACCGCCTGAAAGACCGCCATGCCGCCGCCATCGAGCGTCCGGCAGCCACGCTGCCTCGCCTGCAACAATAGCTCGGTCTCCAGGGGGAAGTACACGATTTCGGCAACCCAATGCCGCCTTTCCAGAAGTTCGGGCGGAAGCGGCGTGCCGGGATATTTGGCCATGCCGGTCGGCGTCGCATGGATCAAGCCGGAAGCCGCCTTCATCGCGACAGCAAGATCGCTGCCGGCGGCGATCGACGCACTGGGAAAGAGCGCGGACATCGTTTCCGCCAGATCGATGGCACGCTCATGCTCGCGATCGAATACCGTCAGCCTCTTCAGGCCGAGCGTCAGGATCGCATAGGCGGTTGCGACACCCGCTCCGCCTGCTCCAAGCTGCACGGCCGAGGAAAGGTCGGCTTGCGGCAGCCCGCGCCGGAAGCTTTCGGCAAAGCCCCACCAGTCTGTATTATGCCCAAAGCGCCTGCTGTCCTTGAGGACCACGGTGTTGACGGCGCCGAGCGCCCTGGCTTCCGGCGACAGCTCGTCGAGCAGGGCAATGACGAGCTGCTTGCAGGGATGGGTGATGTTGAGGCCGGCCAGACCACGCTCTTCGGCATCCGCGACCAGCCGCGAAAGATCGGCAGGCGAGGCATTCAGCTTGACGAGATCAATCAGCTCATAATCGTAGTCCAGCCCCTGGGCCGCACCTTCCTCCATATGCATGGCAGGCGTCAGCGAAGCCTGGATACCGGAGCCGATCAGCCCGGCCTTCAACGGTTTCAGCAGTGTCTCGGCCATACGTCAGTTCCGTTTCTCTCATGATGGTAAAGGCCCGCAGGATCGCTGCGAGCCCTGATTCGCTTACTTGCCGCGAACCGTGTCGAGCTCCTTGAAGAGCTGCGTGACGGTTTCCGCGCCGATCTGAGCGGTGAACTTGTCGATCAGCGGCTTGACGGCCTCGCGCATCTTCTGCGTTTCTTCCGGGCTGAGCTCGACGACTTCCATGCCGGTCTTCTTGATTTCCGCGATCGCGTTGGCATCCTTCTCCCTGGACACCTTGCGCTGATAGTCGCGGGCTTCCGTCGCCGCCGACTGGAAGACCGCCTTTTCCTCATCGTTCAGGCCATCCCAGAACTTCTTGCTGATGAGAACGATCTGCGGATTGTACTGGTGACGGGTGACCGTCATGTACTTCTGCACTTCGAAGAACTTGGCGTTGATGATGTTGGCGGCCGGGTTCTCCTGACCGTCGACGGTGCCGGTCTCAAGCGCTGTATAGAGTTCCGTATAGGGCAGCGGCACCGCATTGGCGCCGAGGCTGTTAAAGAGCTCGATCGGGATCGGCGACTGGATCGTGCGGATCTTCAGGCCTTTAATATCCTCGAGCTTGGTGACGGGATGACGGTTGTTGGTGAGATTGCGGAAGCCGAGTTCCCAATAGCCGAGACCGACGAGGCCGGTATTGGGCAGGAGCTTCATCAGGTCGGTGCCGAACGCGCCGTCCATCACCTTGTCGGCCTCTTCGCCGCTGTTGAAGAGGAAGGGCAGGTCGACCGCGCCGAACTGCTTGACGTTGCTTGCGAGAATACCGGCGTTGAGCACCGTCATCTCGATGACGCCGCCCTGCAGCGCCGACACCGTCTGGACGTCGCCGCCGAGCACACCGCCCGGAAACAGCTTGACCTCGATCTTGCCGCCGCTCTTTTCCTTCACCAGCTCGGCGAACTTCTCCATGCCCATGACCTGGGGATGGCCCTTATTATTGGCGGCGGCGAATTTGAGGCTGTGCTCGCGGATTTCTGCCACGGCAGGGCCGCTTGCCAGAAGCGCAATCGGCAGAGCCAGTCCCAGCGCCAGTTTCGTCAATCTGTTCAGCATGTTTTCCTCCCAGGATAGGACCGGCATCTCCCTCCGGCCGCGTTGAAATTCCATCGCCGTCAGCGGCGAAATCAGTGCCCGAACCAGGCAACCGGGGCGGTCACCAGCGCGGGGAAAAGGACGAGCAGAAAAAGAACGAGCAGTTCGGCGAACATGAAGGGGATGACGCCCTTCATCAGATCCTCCATCGAAAGCTTCGACACGCCGCAGATGACGTTGAGAACCGTGCCGACTGGCGGCGTTATCAGCCCGATCGAATTATTGATGATGAACAGCACGCCGAAATAGACAGGATCGATCCCCGCCTGCTTGATGATGGGCATCAGCACCGGCGTCATGACCAGGATCGTCGGCGTCATGTCCATGGCGGTACCGACGACGACGATAAGCACCATGATGGCAAGCAGCAGCAGTGTCTGATTGTCCATCAGCGGTTCGACGAGCGACGCAAGTTCGCCGGGTACGTCGGCGACGGTGATCAGCCAGGCCGAGACGGCGGCGCAGGCCACCAGAAACATCACCACCGAGGTGATTTTCGCGGCGGCAACGAAGACCTCGAACAGCCGCGACGGCGGCAGCTCCCGATAGACGACCATCGACACGAAGAGCGAATAGACCGCCGCGACGACGCCGGCTTCGGTCGGCGTGAACACGCCGAATTTCAGGCCAACGATGATGATAACGGGAAGCATCAGCGCCCAGATGCTTTCGGCGAATGCCCTCATCCGCACCGCACCGCTCTGCTTCGGCGGCAGAGCGAACTGCTCCTTGCGCGCCACGATTAGCCAGGTGACGCAAAGCGCCGCGCCGATCATCAGGCCGGGGAAAATGCCCGCCAGGAACAGCTTGGTGATCGAGACGCCGCCGATGACGCCATAAAGGATGAAGCCGATAGAGGGCGGGATGATCGGGCCGATGATCGAGGCCGAAGCAAGCAGGCCGCCGGCGCGAGCAGGATCATGGCCCGATTTCAGCATCATCGGGAAGAGCAGGGCGCCAAGTGCGGCCGCATCGGCGACAGCCGAGCCGGAGAGGCTCGACAGCACGCAGGCCGCGAAGATGGCGACGAAGCCGAGGCCGCCCCTGATATGGCCGACCATGGCCATGGCGAGATTGACGATACGGCGCGAAAGACCGCCCGTGTTCATCACCTCCCCGGCGAGAAGGAAAAAGGGCACGGCCATCAGCGGAAAGCTGTCGGCGCCGTTCAGCACGTTCTGCGCGACGATCTGCGCATCGAACATGCCGAGATACATCATCAGCGCCACACCTGTGATGATGAGGGCAAAGGCGATCGGAACGCCGAGCGCCATCGGACCGAGAAGGGCGCCGAGGAAGATCGTGACAGTCATGACGCGCTCCTCAGTGCTTCGGCTTGAGAACGGGGAAGGCCGTCTGCGCGGGATCTTCAAGTGCCGCCTCTTCCTCGCTGTCGCGCACAAGCCCGGCGGTCGTCACATCGATGCGGTCGGTCACGATGGCAAAAGCGTCCCAGAGAAGGATGAAAAAGGCCGGCACGCCAAAGGCGAGCCCCGCGCCGTAGAAAACGCCCATCGAAATGCCGGTCGCCGGGGCCGAGACGTGAAGGTTGATCAGCGTCTGGGCCCAGCTGCCGCTGATCATCAGCCAAGTGGCGACCAGCATCATTCCATAACCGAGGAGCACTGCAAGCTTCGCGAGCGGTTTCGGGAGGCGGATGATGAGGGAGTCGACGCCGAGATGGGCATGCTCGCGCATCGCCACGACGGCGCCGAGGAAAGTCAGCCATATGAAAAAAATGCGCGACAGTTCTTCCGAAGAGGTGATGCCCTGGTTGAAAGCGTAACGAAGTACGACATTGCCGAAAACCAGCAGGACCATACCTGCCAGTAGCAGCGCGATCGTCACCTTCAGCGCGAAGAAATAATATTCGATGATACGGGTCATTCGCTCCTCCCAAGCGTAGCCTTGCCCTTGCCGGCCGACCGTCGTCAGGCCCGCGAATGCACGTCGTGACCAAATATTAGCGTCGCGATCAATTCCTCCACTGTTCGCTTCTCCAAAATGTACTAACTAGTTCGTATGTCAAGCGGCATCTATTGAAACATGCCTGCAACGTGAATAAGACTGGCGGAGACGGGTCCAGAAGACACTTGGTTCGAGTGAAGCCGAAAGCCGGAATTCGAGAAACAAACCAATAAATTAGAAAGTGCGGTAATCAGGCTCATGACGGAACGGGGCGAAAACGGGCGGAAGAACGATCCACAGCAGACGAAGGAAGATATTCTCCTCGTTGCAACCGAGGAATTCTCTACCCATGGGCTTGCCGGCGCCCGCGTCGACTCCATCGCCGAGAAGACGCGCACCTCGAAGCGGATGATCTATTATTATTTCGGCAGCAAGGAAGGGCTCTATCTTGCCGTGCTCGAGCAGTCCTACCGCAAGATACGCTCGCTGGAATCCGATCTGCATCTGTCCAATCTCGAGCCGGAAGAGGCGTTGCGGACACTGATTTCAACGACCTTCGATCACGACGAGGCCAATCCCGATTTCGTCCGCCTCGTCAGCATCGAGAACATCCATCATGCCGCCCATATGCTTCGCTCCGAGGCTATCCGCGATCTCAACGTCTCCGTCATCGAAACCATTGCCGGCATATTGGAGCGCGGCTTCGACCAGGGCGTCTTCCAGAGGAAGGCCGACCCGATCGACATCCATATGATGATCAGCGCCTTCTGCTTCTTCCGCGTCTCGAACCGCTATACTTTCGGCACGATCTTCCGGCGCAATCTCTCCGACGGTGACACCATCGAACGCCATCGCGGAATGATCGCCGATGCCGTCGTCAGCTATCTGAAAAGCTGACGGCGCGATCTCCTCAGCCGCGCTGGGAAAGCAAGGGTATCGCAATTTCAAATTCAGCGCCGACGCCGGTCGTCTGCCGAACGCGGATCGTGCCGCCGTGGGAGCTCAGCATGGTATGGACGATGCCGAGGCCCATGCCGGTGCCGCCCTCTTCGCGGCGGGTCGAGAAGAACGGCTGAAAGATGCGATCGCGGTTTGCCTCGGAAATACCGCTACCATCGTCACGGACGAGAATGAGTGCTGTTCGGGCGTCGGCAGACACTGTGAATTCAAGTAGCGCTGCGCCGTGCTGAAGGGCGTTGTCGGCAAGGTTGGCGAAGACGATGATGGCAGCCTCCTCTGGAAGGGCAATCAATGCCTCCGTATCGCCTGCGCCTAAGATATCTAGGGCAGGAAATCGCTGGCGCAGTAGGGCCATGACGCTTGCAATGCTGCTTCCGCCCCCGGTCATCGGCATTTCCGCCTGTGCAAGTTCCCTCAGCCGCTGCAGCAACGCGTCGAGACGGACAGCGTCAGCGGCGATGTTGTCCAAAAAGCGCAGGCGTTGCGCCTTCGTCATCGGCCTCTCGGCATCATCATCACGCAACAACTCCGCCGCGCCCCGAATGGCCGTCAGCGGCGATTTCAATTCGTGGGACACATGGGCGGCAAAGGAGCGGACATATTCGGTGCGGTCGACCAGTTTTCCCGCCAGATCGAGGAAACTCTGCGACAACACGGCGATCTCCCGCGTCCCATAGCTTTCAAGCGGACGGATTGCTGCCTTGCCGCCGCGGGCGATCTCATCCGTCAGGGCGATCAGGGCGTCGATGGGGCCGGTGATGGTGCGCGTCAGCACATAGGCGACGGCGAGCGTCAGCACGAGGACGACAACGAGCGCGATGATCTCCACCGGCTCCATCCGGTTCGCGCTCGCCTCCGTGGCGCGAAACCAGATGACAATCAGAGCAGGCAGCGCCATCACCGTGAGAAGCACCGCGTAGACGATCAGCGCCAGCGGCGGCCGCCATTTCACCCTGACTTTCGGCGCCGGCATCAGGCCTTCCTCCCAATGTCACCGCCGAGCTTGAAGCCGATGCCGTGAACGGTTGCGATGAGTCCGGAGCCGCCGGCGGCAGCGAATTTGGCCCTGATGTTGCGGATATGGCTGTCGATCGTGCGATCGGCGACATAGGTGCCGGCGCCGTAGGCCGCCTCCATCAATTGCTCGCGGCTGAAGACCATACTGGGCCGTGACAGCAATGCGTCCAAGATGGCGAATTCGAGAGCCGTCATCGCAACAGCGCTCTTGCCGAACATAACAGTCCTGCCGGCGCGATCCAGGCTGAGCTCGCCGGCGACGAGCGTGGCGTGGCGTCTGTCAGGCCCCGCTTCATTGCCACTGCGCTTCAGGATCGCCTTCACCCGCGCCACCAGTTCACGCGGGCTGAAAGGCTTCGTCACATAGTCGTCCCCGCCGATTTCGAGCCCCAATATCCTGTCAATCTCCTCGTCGCGCGCCGACAGAAACAGGATCGGCAATCCTGAGGTCGTGCGGATCTGACGGCAGACTTCCAGACCGTCCATACCGGGCATACCGATGTCGAGAATGATCAGATCGATGTTGCCGCGGCGGAAGGCCGCCATCGCCTCGGTGCCGTTGCGGGCCGCCATCGATGCCAAGTCGGCGCGTTCAAGGGCAAAGCAAATCACATCGCGGATATGAGGCTCGTCATCGACGACGAGAATGCGGGGCGTCATCACCGGTCCTGTACTGGTTGTCGTGCCTGTTGTTATCGTTCTTGCTCTATCTTGCAATGGCTGCAGGGGCCAAAAGATAGGCCTCCAGTCGGGCCACCCGGAAAGTCCAGCTACGCCAATCGCGCGGGTGCTGTTCGAAATCCCTGACGAGGTCGTATCGGATCGATAGCGCCTGATTCCTCTTGTCGACCATGTGGTCCGGCAGCATGCCGAGGTAAAGATCGAGCGCCGGAATGACGGAAGGACCAAGCGAGGAGAGATAGGCAAGGTCGAGCGGCAGGCCTTGCTGGCTGATTTCCTGGCTATGGATAATATTGAAGCGGGCGATGAACGCTGGGAAATCGATGAAGGCGCTGATGTAGAGAACCGTCGCGAGAGAGGCGAGGTTAGCGGCGATCAGCCACTGGTTGGATCGGTTGAGCAGAATGCGCAGCAGGATGAGCACGAGGCCGATGGCGACGAGCCCCATCCAAAGGCCGGCAGCGACACGCAGTTCGGTCAGCGAATAGGCTTCGACATAAAGGCCAAGCCGCAGCATCGATGACAGGCAGAGAAGGACGTTCTGGGCGATCCAGGCATGAACGAGGCCGCGGATGAGCGGACTATAATCGCCGGGTCCGCCGCGCCGCATAGCAACGAGGACAAAGCCGGCGGCCAGAAGCGCGGTCGCAATCAGGGGATAGGCGCCGCGATGTGCATATTCAGCATGGCTCATGTGATCGGGCAGATCCGCGCCGCCCCAGAGATACACGAGATCGAGGAGCGTCTGAACCGCAAAGACGGCATTGAACAGGACGAGCGACCGCAGCAGCGAGGCGTGGCCGAGCAGTGCATTTCTGGCGGGCACTATCATGAAGGCCCTGCCGGCCTGCGACCGCGCAACGCGACGCTTCAGGCGCGGCCGCAGCATCGCCCAAATCACGATGGCGGTTAACAACCAGAAGCCGATCCGCCAGGGATCGAGGAACTGCAGCAGAAGGCCGAAATCGATGCTCCGCAGCGCGATCTCGATAAGCGGGTTGGCAGCAGCAAAGAGAGACACGAAGACCGCTGCGAGAACGACAGGCATGATCCAGAGACCGATGCCCCGCCGAACGCTGACAAGGGAGAGGCGTCTGCCCGGCGTCGCAAGATATTTCTTGATGCTCTCGACAAGCCGCAAAGGAATGACGAGAGCGAACCGAAGAAAGACTCGGGGCAGGGCTGCTAGCCGACGAGGCATCAGCTCGGCGCTGACGAGAGCGACCGACATGAGCCCACCGATCCAAAAGGCAAGGCCCGTGAGTGAAGACGATTCCAGCAGGGGCGCCGAAGCCAGGACCAGAAAGCCTACCAGCAGCGCCGCTTTCGCTGGCGACGGCGTTTTCCGAGACGCGAACAGAATGCCTGCGCAAACGGCGACGGCAAAGAGGAAAAGATTTATCCCGGGCGCGTGGCCAAAGATCAAAAAGTCGGCAAGCGCCACAAGCGCAAGCAGCGTGGCGACCCGGCCGCTGCCGCGCCTGATGGGCATCGGTTGTGTCAGGATGTCGGCTGTGTCCATTGGTGCTCCTCTCGCGGATGCCGATTTTCGATCACGATGAGCGTACTTCCCAACCTTGCCTCGACAGAAACCTCGGTCAGCCACCACCCGTCCTTGCGAAGGCGATCCGGCAAGGGGAATGATGTGAGGCGCAGTGGAATGTCGTTTTTGCTCATGACCGGAAGATGCCGCGCCGGATTGCAGATTTTGTGCAGAGAGTGAGGAGCAATTCAGGAGATTGTCCGATCCGGGAGGTCATGGAGGGTCGCTCCAGCTCACAGCGGGCATGACGGCGGATGAGAATTCACCAATCCCTCGGAAGTGCGACAACGAACGTCACCCGATCGGGTGATGCTTCTGCCGGTTCACGGGGATGCCCAGTCGAAATCAACTAAGGAAGCGGGGGATGTCGCCGGTCGCGAGCGCGGACCTCATCGGTATCGAGGCGCACGCCTGGCATTATGGAGCAACTCGCAGGCTGTCGCGAATGGTCCGAAGAGTTTGAGCAACAACGCTTGCTCCTCGACATCTATCCGATGGCAAGCGCAGAACTCGGTCACCGACCAGACTTTCGTCAGATCGTCCGTTTCGATTTGCTTGGGTTCGATGTGTTCGGTCAAGGGCGTGTCCTCCAAACATCGAGACTACGCCCGCCTCTCTTTTATAAGAACTAGCTAAAAAGGGTTATGTCTGCAAATCTTTGAGGAGCTGCGCATAGAAAAAAGCCCGCCGATTGCGCGGCGGGCATCTTGTCTCACTGATCTATTGCTGCAGATCAAACACCGACGCCGTCGGGATGAGCGTCCGTGCCGAGGATGTTGAGCGTCACCTTGGCCGTGTCCGTATGGCCTTCGCCATCGGAGATCTTGTAGTAGCGGAGAACTTCCGTGTAGGTCACACCTGCATCCAGATCGGCAGTCAGATCATAGGTGAAGGTGCCGTCGGCCTTGACGTGGAACGTGCCGTAGGTGCCCTGAACATCGGTTACGGAATCAGCCTTCGAGTCCACCTGCGTGCTCAGGAACTGACGCAGGAACATCTTGCCGTTGTCGCCGGCGATATCGTTATCGAGGACGTTGCCACCGATCGGGCTGCCTTCGGTGAAGCTGTAGACGTCGTCGACAGCAATCGGCTTCACCTGGGTGACGCCCTGGATGTTCAGCGTGAACAGGCCGACATCGGTATGGCCGCTGCCGTCGGAGATCTTGTACGATACTTTTTCCTGGAGCAGCTCGCCGTTGGTGAAGCCGATTTTGGCTGCGTCGCTCAGAACATAAGTATAGCTGCCGTCCGGCTTGACGAAGAACGTGCCGTACTCGCCCTGGATTTCGGTGATCTGGCTCATGCCGCTCTTGGCGCCAACGCTAGCGCCGTCAAATGCACGCAGGAACAGGTGACCGTTCTCGGATGAATCGTTGGAAAGCAGATTTCCGGAAATTACATCGGTTTCTTGAAATGTTGCACTATCATCAGTTGCGTGAATCAGTGAAGCCATTAGTTTCTCCTAAAATTGTTTATCAGCAGGCCAATTTGACCTCAGCGAGCCGCCCCTTTAACAACTTATTAATAGTACAAGTCAATGGGTTATTTAACGCAAGGTTAACATTCGCCTTTAACGTGTGTCTCCGCTTATAAGACGCTTATTACGCTCTCCGTTTCATTCAAATTTGAAGCAATTTCGACCAATTTACACGCGGTAAACTTGAAAGAAGCTCTGCGGCGACTACGTAATGACGGCGCTTTTCTGGCGCTGCTTTATGGTGCCTGCACACCATTGCAATGCCTGACACCCGCACCTATTTTAAGGCCGACCCCCGATCCCATCGGACACTCAAGCGGTGCCGCCTCGTCAACGAGGGCGAAGGATTGGCGGTGTGCGCCAGCCGGAGCGGTGTGGGCAATCCCGATAACAAGCGATGATGCCGGCTACGATCGGCAGAGGATTTCTTTCGAACGACGAAGATAGCGACTGCGATTGCGGTCGAAGGCCGGCTACTGCGGGGCGGCATGCCGTCGCAAACTGCGGTGAAGGCATTTCACCGCTTAGCCGCAGCGTATGTAGGCGCCGATCGCCGCGCGGTCCGACCGAAAGTCGATCGACAAATCATTAGCAAGGAGAATCCGACATGCAGGTACTCGTAAGAGACAACAACGTCGACCAGGCCCTCAGGGCCTTGAAGAAGAAGATGCAGCGTGAAGGGCTGTTTCGCGAAATGAAGGAACGGCGCGCCTATGAGAAACCATCCGAACGCCGAGTCCGGGAAAAAGCGCAGGCGATCAGCCGGCAGCGAAAGGCTGCACGCAAGAAGATGCAGCGCGAAGGGCTGCTGGTCGGGCGCAAACGGACCGCCGCCCGTTAGACTCCCGCCCCGTTTCAGCAGTTACATTTCTCGAAAGGATAGACAATGGACGAATTGAATAGCCTCACCGTTTCGGAGGAACGCCTCGAGGATTGCCGCGATGTCGTTGAGCCGGATTTGCAGGATCTGATTCAGCGGGCACTGACGTCGGGCTTTTCGCGAGAGGAAATCCTCATAGCAGTCAGCGAACTGGTCGCAGAAGACTTCGCGACGGTTATGGAAACCCCGAGCGTGCATTGAGGAACGAGCGGTGACCGTGATTGCACAGAAGGATCTCTTTGGCGTGGCCGACGACGGCTTTCCCGAGGGTTTCCGATATACCCAGGATATTGTGCCCGTCGATCTGCAGCGCTCAGTTCTCGAAGCGATACCGGCCCTGCCGTTCAAAGCCTTCGACTTCCACGGGTTCGAAGGCAAACGCAGAACGGTCTCCTTCGGCTGGAAATACGACTTCGACAGTCAGCGCATGAGAAAAGCAGGGGAAATACCGTCACTGCTGCTCCCGATTCGGGAGATCGCCGCACGCTTCGCGGATATCGCGCCGGAGGCGCTCGAACATGCTCTTGTGACGGAATACGCACCCGGCGCGCCGATCGGCTGGCACAAGGATAAATCCGTGTTCGGCCGGGTCGTCGGCATCTCCCTGCTTTCGTCCTGCACCTTCAGGTTGAGGCGCCGGAACGGCGACAAGTGGCAGCGGCGATCGCTCCTGCTTGAACCCGGCTCCGCCTATCTCATGGCCGGCGCCTCAAGAACGCTCTGGGAGCATTCCATCCCCCCTGTCGATCGGCTGCGTTATTCGATCACCTTCCGGGAGTTGGCCACCTAAAACCTCGGGAACATCGGCTCCAGCAGATGGTTACTCCGTCTTTCGCACAAATGGAGATGACGATGGCCGAGCAGGATGACGCGACGCGGGTATGGGAATTGATCGACCGAATAGGCTTCTGCATGTTGACGACCCGCAACGGCGACAATCTGCGCGCCCGGCCGATGTCCGCCTATAGCGCGCAGCTTGAAAACGCGGTCTATTTTCTGACTGATCTCGCCAGTAACAAGGACGACGAGGTCGCCCGCTGGCCGAACGTCTGCCTGGCCTTTGCCGACACCAAGGCGCAGAAATATCTTTCCGTGTCGGGGACGGCCGAGGTGCAGAACGATCGCGAGAAGATCCGTGAATTGTGGGCAACGCCGGCAAAGGCATGGTGGGACAATCCCGACGATCCCTCCATCCGCATCCTCAAGGTTACCCCGTCTTCGGCCGAATATTGGGACAGCCCCGGCACCATCATCAGCTATATCAAAATGGCGGCCGCAGCGGTCACAAACAGCAAACCGGATATGGGCGACAACGCCGAGGTCACGCTCTGACGCTAGGCGCGGAGGCTCGCCGACGAACATTAAACCCAGTTGGCCGATGCCTTGACGAAGTCGATGAATGCCCTGAGCGGCGCAGGCACCAGACGCCGGCCGGGATAATAGAGAAACGGTCCTGAAAAGCGCTGCCACCACGGCTCGAGGACGGGCTCAAGTGCGCCGCTGTCGAAATGCGGAAGCAGCCAATCCTCGAAAATGCAGATGATTCCTGTGCCCGCTATCGCCGCGTCGACGGAAAGATCGGTCGCCCCGCCGACCCTGACGATCAATGGGCCGGTCGGTTCGACCCGCACCACCTCGCCGTCCCGCTCATATTCCCATGGCGTCGTCAGCGCACCACTGGCAAAACGGCCCAACAAACAGGCGTGATCAAGGAGTTCACTCGGATGTCGCGGCCGCCCTTGGCGGTCGAGATAAGCAGGCGATGCCGCAGTGGCAAAGCGCTGGTGGCGCGGACCAATCGGAATCGCGATCATATCCTGCTCCAGCCGCTCGTCATAACGGATGCCGGCGTCACACCCGGCAGCGAGCACGTCGACAAAGCTCTCCTCGGCGACGATCTCCAGGCGAATGTCGGGATAGGCGGCGAGGAATGGCGGGATGATGGCAGGCAGCACCAGCCGCGCAGCGCTGACCGGCACATTGAGCCGCAGCGAGCCAGCCGGCCTGTCGCGAAAGCGGTTGACCACGTCGAGCGCGGCCTCCACCTCCGTCAAAGCAGGGCCGAGCCGCTCCAGCAGACCCTTGCCCGCTTCGGTCGTAACGACGCTACGCGTCGTCCGATTGAGGAGCCTGACGTCGAGATCAGCCTCCAGGCGACGCACCGCTTCGCTCAAGAAGGAGGCGCTGCTGCCACTGGCACGCGCTGCCTCGCGAAAACCACCCGCCCGCGCCACTGCGACGAAGGCGTTGAGGTCACTCAGGTCTGCTTTCACTGTTCGCCACTCCGCACGGCCCGTGCGCATTGTACCCAATTATCACACGCACCGCCAAGGAGTAAGTTTAATCTCATCTGTTGAAAGGAGCGCGACCATGTCCATCATCCATCAATCCGGCACATTCAATATCGGCGACCGCAAGGTGAGGCGACTTGGCTATGGCGCCATGCAGCTGGCAGGGCCCGGCGTGTTCGGCCCGCCCAAGGATCGCGGCGCCGCTCTGGCGGTGCTGCGCGAGGCGGTCGCATGCGGCGTGAACCACATCGATACCAGCGATTTCTACGGCCCGCACGTGACCAATCAGATCATCCGTGAAGCGCTCCATCCCTATGGCGACGATCTCGTCATCGTCACCAAGGTCGGCGCCCGGCGCGGCGCGGACGGGTCCTGGATTCCGGCCTTCTCGCGCCAGGAACTGACGCAGGCGGTTCACGACAATCTTCGCAACCTCGGCCTCGAGGTGCTTGATGTCGTCAACCTCCGGATCACATTTGACCTGCATAGCCCGGCCGAAGGCTCGATAGAAGCACCCCTGACGGTTCTGGCTGATCTCCAGCGGCAAGGTCTGATCCGTCACTTAGGTTTAAGCAACGCCACATCGAAACAGGTCGCCGAAGGCCGCGGGATCACCGAGATCGTCTGTGTGCAAAACCAGTACAATCTGGCGCATCGGAACGACGACCGGCTCATCGACGAACTCGCCCGTCAGGGCACCGCCTATGTGCCGTTCTTCCCGCTTGGCGGCTTCACGCCGCTGCAATCGTCCACACTCTCCAATGTCAGCGCACGCCTGAGCGCCACGCCGATGCAGGTGGCGCTCGCCTGGCTGTTGCGCCGCGCAGCCAATATCCTGTTGATCCCCGGCACGTCGTCGCTCGGCCATCTCAGGGAGAATCTCGCTGCTGCCGGATTGGTGCTGCCGGATGATGCCGACGAGGAGCTGAACCATATGGCTGACATCGTGGCTTGACGGCGGCCGCGGCGGTGCAATCGTTAGGCCGTGTTCTAGCGCGGCGTAACGACCTTGCCGGACGTGCTGGCGCAATCTGTCGGTCGGCCGCACCTTGTTGGCTGCGCCAACCGGCCGGTAAATGAAAGCATCAGGATGGCTTCCGTGTCAGAAGCTCATAAGTCACCAAGGCCGCTGACATCGCCAGAAAAACCACGACTGCCAAAGGATAATTGGCACTGGCGTTCGGATCGGCAAGCTTGGGAAGGCCGATAACACTGCCGGCCGCCAGAATCGCCGAGAGCACAACCTCCTGAACGATTAATCTCCAAAAGCCGGTCATGACCAACCTCCCGTCATCTCCTTATTATCGGCCGAAGGACGCTCAGTCTTTATACCTCACGATGCAGCCGTTGGGAAACACGCGTTGACCGCACGGTCCAGTGACCATGCGGTCTCGGTTTCAACGCTTCGGCAGCCAACTTGTTGCGGCTATGCTTTCAATAGCGCTCAGGCACATACATATCAGCCGGAACTGGCGCCCTGATGTAGTCGGCATGACGGATACGATCCGGCAGCTGAATCTCAGGCTTCGGCACGTCCTCGTAGGGAATCTGATCAAGAAGATGGGCGATGCAGTTCAGCCGCGCCCTCTTCTTGTCGACGGCCTGCACCACCCACCAGGGCGCCTCCTTGGTGTGTGTGCGCGCCAGCATTTCTTCCTTGGCCTTGGTATATTCCTCCCAGTGGATGCGGCTTTCCATGTCCATCGGCGAAAGCTTCCACTGCTTCAGCGGATCGTGGATGCGCATCTTGAAGCGGAATTCCTGTTCCTCGTCGGTGATCGAGAACCAGTATTTGATCAGCACGATGCCGGATCGGACGAGCATCCGTTCGAATTCAGGCACCGAGCGGAAGAACTCCTCGAGTTCGTCAGGAGTGCAGAAGCCCATCACGCGCTCGACGCCGGCGCGATTGTACCAGCTGCGGTCGAAGAGCACGATCTCGCCGGCGGTGGGAAGATGCGGGACATAACGCTGGAAATACCATTGATGGCGCTCCCGTTCGGTCGGCGCAGGCAGTGCCACTGTGCGGCAGACGCGCGGGTTGAGCCTTTGGGTTACGCGCTTGATCGCGCCACCCTTGCCGGCCGAATCCCGGCCTTCGAAAAGCACGACCACTTTCAATTGCTTGTACTGGACCCAATCTTGCAGCCGTACCAGCTCATGCTGCAGCCGGAACAGCTCGCGGAAATAGATCTTCCGATCGAGCGTCTGCTCCGCCGGTTCGGTCATTCCTTCGACGACTAGATCGTCCAGCCGGTCTTCCTCCAGCTGCATTTCCAGCTCCTCATCGAAGCTGTCGGCGATTTCGGCCTTTATCCGGCTGAGCTGGTCCTGATGTGTTTTAGACATGGGCTTTCCCTTCCTGCTCATTTGACAGGAGCATGTCACTGCAAAGTTTGTGTGACGGTTGGATAACCCCAAGCTCGTTCACTTGTTCTCCCCTCTCGTCATTCCGTATGCCGAAGATCTTTTCGATGCCGGTCGCACCGAGACCGACGCGTGCCTAGAGCAGCCCCGTCTTATAGCGGTCGACGAGGTTGCGGCAAGCGCGGATCGTCAGCGCCATGACGGTGAGCGTCGTGCCGGCGATGCCGCTGCCCGGAAAGGCGCTGGCGTCGGTGACGATGAGGTTCGGAGCATCCCACAGTTGATTGTAGGGATTGAGCACTGAAGCTTCCGGGCTTTCGCCCATGCGCGCACCGCCGGTTTCATGAATTGCTGCGCCCATGCACATGGTCTTGCGGAACCATGTGCGGAACATGAAGCGGCTGAAGGCATCGGCGTCGGGAAAGGCGCCTCTGCCCATCTCCTTGAGGCCGGTGGGCGATCCGATGAATTCAAGATCGCCGCCGACCTCTTTGACCATGGCGATCAACGTCTCCTCCTGCCGGCGGAGCAGCCGCCGCTCCTCCTCCTGCATGACGCAGCGAATGTGTGGCACCGGAATGTTCCAGGCGTCCTTGCGCTTGCCATCGAGGGTGATGCGATTGTTGGCATAGGGCAACATGCGGCCGAAGCCGAAGAAGGCCAGGCGCGCATCGGTCTCCCCTGAAACCGGTGCCCTGCCGATGCTGCCCTGATAATCGAAATCGCCGCGGGCGACGTCACCCTCGCCGAAGCGCGGGATGAAGATCCCACCCGACGGATTGTAGAAGGGATCGACAGGAGCGGAATCGTCAGTGGCCCAACCCTTCGCCTTGGAAAAGGAACCGAAGGCGAGGCAAGGAAGCTGATCCATGAAATAGCGTCCGAGCGCGCCCGAGCTGTTGCCGAGGCCGTCAGGATGTCTTGCCGACGCCGAATTCAGCAGCAGGCGCACGCTCTCGATCGGCGAGGCAGAGAGCACGATCGTCGCGGCACGCGCCGTCGAAACCTTGCTCGTGTTGCGATCGATGAATTCCGCACCGGTGGCGCGGCCGGTTTTTTCGTCGGTGGTGATGCGACGCACGACGGCGTCATAACGGACCGTCAGCCGGCCGCTCGCCTTTGCGTCCCGCAGCGGTCGCGGCATGCGTTCGGCGTCCGGCGCGATATAGCGCCAGGAGATGACGCGCCGGTCCGGCCAGCGGCTTTCTACAGCCTGCTTGAATATCTGCTCGGCGGGCGTGAGGCTTGCCGGCTTCGCATAGACGCCGTCCGGCAAGGTCGGCACATCGTCCTTGTTGCCGTAGAGCTCGAGATAGGCCTCGACTTCGTCATAGAAGGGCGCAAGCTCGTCATAGGAGATCGGCCAGTCCACGCCCCTTCCGGTGCGCGATCGGATCTTGAAATCATCGTCGGTCCAGCGCAGCAGCACGCGGCCGAAACTGTGCAGGCGCCCGCCGCCCTGGCGGCCGCGGATCCAGAGAAAGGGCTCGTTCTTCGGCGTCGTATAGGGGTTCTTGCGATCGTTGACGAAGAAGTGGCTGAAGCGCTCGGTAAAGAAGGCCGCCCGCGCCTGGATCGGCTGGCCCTTCAGGGTGGCGCGCGCACGCTCCCATATATTGATGCTGCTTGCCGGCGCCTTCTTGCGCGCCGGGTCGAAATCCCCGGGGCCGACGGCCGGCCCAGCCTCGAGCAGCAGCACCGACAGACCCTTGGCCGTCAGCTCTTTGACCGCGAAGGAACCCGCCGCGCCGGAGCCGATCACCAGCGCATCATAAACGATCTCAGACATGTCTTTTCAAATCCTGTCCTGGAGCAATTCCTCAATGCAGCGCAAAGCACATCCGAAATTGCGGGAAAGCAAAGGAATGGCGCGTCAAAGCCGCGATCCATCGGCAGCGAAGAGTGACGCCTTGGTGATATCAAGGCCCGGAGCCATGGCATCGCCGGGCTTGAATTCGACGTCGCCCATGAAACGAAGGGAGAGACTGTGCTCCGCCCAGTCGAACCAGACGACGGCATCCGAACCCATCGGCTCGACGACGGAAACACGGCCAGCAATCGTGGGAAGCCCGCTTGCCGCCCCGTCGAGCACAAGGTGCTCAGGGCGAAAGCCTAACGTAACAGGTCCTTCCACGGCAGCCGTGCGGAAGGCATAGTCGGTGAGGTCGACGGCTAGGCCGTTGCTTCTGAAGACGGGTGCTCCGCCGCCGCGCTCGATCCGGCCCTCGACGAAATTCATCGCCGGAGCACCGATGAAGCCGGCGACGAAGAGATTGGCCGGACGGCGGTAGATCTCGGCCGGCGAAGCGAGCTGCTGGATCACGCCGTCGCGCATGATGGCGATGCGGTCGGCGAGCGTCAGGGCCTCGACCTGATCGTGGGTCACGTAAATCATGGTATTGCCGAGGCTTTGATGCAGCTTCTTGATCTCGACGCGCAATTCGTTGCGCAGCTTGGCGTCGAGATTCGACAGCGGCTCGTCGAAGAGGAACACATCCACTTCTCGCACCAGTGCCCGGCCGATGGCGACGCGCTGGCGCTGGCCGCCGGACAGCTCGGCAGGACGCCGGTCGAGCAATGTGTCGAGATGGAGGAGCGCGGCCGTGCGGGCGACGCGTGCCTCGATCTCGGCCTTTGGCAGGCCTGCGACGCGAAGCCCGAAGGAGAGGTTCTTGCGGACCGACATGCGCGGGTAGAGTGCGTAGGACTGGAAGACCATGCCGATGCCACGGTCCTTCGGCTCCTCCCAGCTGACATTCTTGCCCGAGATCCAGATTTCGCCTGCAGTAATGTCCTGCAACCCGGCGATGGCGTTCAGAAGCGTGGACTTGCCGCAGCCCGAAGGGCCGAGCAGCACCAGGAATTCGCGCGGCGCGATATTGATCGACATCTTCTCGATCACTGTATGGTCGCCATAGGCGATCTTCAGATCCTTGACGGAGACGGCAGATTGCATGGAATACGTTACCCCTTGACTGCGCCGGCGGCGATGCCGCGCACGAACCAGCGGCCGGACAGGAAATAGATGGCGAGCGGAACGATGGCGGTCAGGATCGTCGCCGCCATGTTCACGTTATAGGTGCGCTCGCCCATCGTGGTGTTGACGATGTTGTTGAGCTGCACGGTCATCGGCAGGTTGTCCCGGCCGGCGAAGACGAGGCCAAGCAGGAAGTCGTTCCAGATGCCGGTGAATTGCAGCATCGAAACCACGACCACCATCGGCACGGCGATCGGCAGCATGATCTCGAAGAAGATGCGCCAGAAGCCAGCGCCGTCGACGCGCGCGGCCTTGCAGAGCTCCTCCGGCACGCTGACGAAATAGTTGCGGAAAAGCAGCGTCACCAGCGGCAGTCCGAAGATGACATGGACGAGAATGATGCCGGCGAGCGAATTATAGAGACCGATATTCGCCATGGCGCGAACCATCGGATAGAGGAAGATCTGATAGGGGATCAGACCACCGGCCATGAGCAGGCCGAAGAGCGCATTTGCCCCACGAGGCCGCCAGAGCGACAGCGCATAGCCGTTGACGGCGCCGATGAAGACCGAGAGCGCGACGGATGGAACGGTGATCGCCACCGAATTCCAGAAGCCGCTACGAATGCCGACGCAGACGGTTCCCATGCAGGCGCCCGACCAGGCGGTCACCCAGGCGGAGAAATCGAGCGTGGCAGGCAGGGCAAAGATCTGCCCGAGCCGGATTTCGTCCATCGACTTCAGCGAAGTGACGACCATCGTATAGAGCGGCAGAAGGAAGAAAAGCGCAGCGCCGACCAAGAAGGTATAAAGGCCGATGCGTCCCGCCGTGATCCGTGCCGGCTTCGGCCCATTCGGGTGAGGCTGGTTCATCACGCCCCTCCCTTCGCCTGGTTGCGCATGTGCATCGCGTAACGGAACGGCGCGACTGCGATGACGACGCCGAGGACGAGCACCGTCGCGCCTGCTGTGGCAAGGCCGAGGTTCTGGCGCCCGAACAGATTGTCCATGATGAATTTCGCCGGCACTTCGGTCGCATTCCCGGGGCCACCATTGGTCATGGCGACGACGATGTCGTAGGTCTTGATCACGCCCATGGCGAGCAGCATGCCGGCAGCGGCGAGCGCCGGCCCGAGCTGGGGCAGAATGATGGAGACATAGATGCGCCAGACGGGAATGCCGTCGATGCGCGCCGCCTTCCACTGCTCGGCCTCGATGCCGCGTATGCCGGCAAGCGCAATAACCATGACGAGCCCCGCGCCCTGCCAGACGCCGGCGAGCACGAGCGCATAGATCGCCATGTCGCGATTAACCACCCAGTCGAGCACGAAGCTTTCCCAGCCGAGCGAACGCACGCTTGCCTGAATGCCGAGTGTGGGATTGAGCATCCATTGCCAGATCAGCCCCGTCACCACGAAGGACATGGCGTAGGGATAGAGGAAGATCGTCCGAAAGGCGCTTTCGAAGCGGATCTTGCGGTCCAGTGCTGCGGCCAGCAGGAAGCCGAGCACCAGACAACCGGCCACATAGAGGACACCGAAGATCAAGACGTTTTGCAGCGAGGCGAGCCATTTGGCGGATGCGAAGAGCTTCGCATACTGTGCAAAGCCGACATAGGTCGAGGACGGAAAGAGTGTGGAGTTGGTGAAGGACAGCCGGATCGACCAGGCCATGGTGCCGATGAAGACCACGACCGCGGCGAACCATGTCGGCAAGAGGGCGATGGTCGCGGAAAGATTACGCTTGCGTTTGACGGACATCGGCCAGCTCTTTGACGGATGGAAAGCGGAACACCCGCCGCCGCGTAGCACGCAGCGGCCGGCAGCCGTGGCCATCGGGGTCGGCCCGACACCACGGGCACGATCCTACTCGAAGATGGCGAAGAAGTTTTCGGCAGCGGTCCCCGCGTCGTTCGAACCGCCGCTCCAATATTCGTCTACGAAGTCGTCGAGCGCGCCGACCTGCTGGGGCGTGAGCACGATCGCCTGATCCGGCACGATGGCGCCGGCGCTCATCAGTTCGAGACCCTTTTGGGCGCAGGCATCGAGTTTCGACTTGTCGACATCGGAGCGCATCGGAACCGAGCCCTTCTTGAGGGCGAATTCGACCTGGACGGTCGGGTCCATGACGACCTCGGCGAGAAGCTTCTGCGCCTTGTCGGTCTGGGCGTTGCCGGTCTTCGGGAACCAGAGGGCATCGGCGATGTAGACCATACCTTTGGATTCAGGAGCGATCATGCAGCCATAATCCTTGCCCGGCTCCTGGCCGGCGACGGTGAATTCGCCCTTGGCCCAATCGCCCATGAACTGCACGCCGGCCTTGTCGGTGATCAGCATGGCGGTTGCGTCGTTCCAGTTGCGGCCGGCCGCACCCGCATCGACATAGCCGCGCAGCTTGCCGAGGATTGCGAGCGTCTTCTTCACGCCCTCGACGGATGCCTCGCTCTTGTCCTTGTCGGCATAGATCTTCAGGAAGCCGTCGGTCCCGACCTGCGAGAGCAGGATCATGTTGAAGACCTTGGTCTGCTGCCAGGGCTGGCCGCCCCAGGCGACCGGGATGATGCCGGCGGCCTTGAGCTTGTCGAGATCGGCGAAAAACTCGTCCCAGCTCTTCGGTTCCTGCCCAATACCAGCCTTGCCGAAGGCTTCCTTGGAATAGAAGACCCAGCTTTCGCCATGAGCACCTGTTGGAGCGAGATAGACCTTGCCGTCATAGGAAATGAGATCATGGATCGATTTCGGCAGGGAATCAGCCCATTTGCCGGCGGCGGCCACGTCGTCGATCGGATTGAACAGCCCCTGGCTGACGAAATCGGCGGCGGCAAGACCGATGACGCCCTGCTTGGCGCCCGGCGCGTCACCGGCAACGATGCGGTTCTGGAAGGCGGCATCGGCCGCGCCGAAACCGGCGATCGAGGAATCCTTCCAGACGCCGCCGCGCTTTTCGAATTCGCTTCTGATGACGTTCAGGGCCGCGGCTTCGCCGCCCGACGTCCAGGAGGACATGATCTCGATCGTTGGCTTGTCCTCGGCATGCGCCGCGGCGAAGAAACCGGCGAAAGCCACGCCGGCAAGAAAAAGCTTCATCATGGTCTTCATTGTTCCACCTCTTGAAAATGCCCTCTTGGCGGGGCGTTTATCGTCTTCGGAATAATATCAGCGATAGATCGGCAGGAGTGCCTGCCGGACGAGCGTGAGCCCGTTGACGATGTCGCGGACGGGATCCGGCGCGGCATCGAGTTCGAGGATCGCCCAGCCTTCATAGGCGCGGTCGCGCAGCAGCCGGATCCAGGCCGGCCAGTCGACCCGTCCGAGGCCGAAGCCGCAGAAATAGGGCTGGTGGCGTTCGTGGATGTGCTTGTCGATTGGGGTGTCGGCAGGCATCGGACCGACCGCATCCTTCCAGTGAGCGATGATCATCCGCTCGTGATGGCGATCGACGAGCTGGACGGGGTCGGAGCCGGCAACGATGATATGGGCCGTGTCGGGGCACATATGCACATAGGCCGGATCGGTCAGCAGCATCATCAGGTCGACGTCTCGCGCCGCGGCAAAGACCGAATGCGCCTCCGTGTGCAGCGCAAGCCGCACGCCCTTGGCATAAAGGGTCGCGCCGAGTCGGTTCAAGAAATCGGCGATCGTCTTGGCGCGGTCGAAATCATGGAACTGCACCGGTTGGGCGCCGAGCGTCTGGCGGAGGGGCGCGCCGATCACCATGATGTCGCTGCCGCAGGCTTTCAGGAAATCGGCATATTGTTCCGCCTTGTCGATCAGCGCGCGCTGGGCTTCAGGGTCGGTAAAGTCTCCCGCTGCCTCGAGCTCTGCAAAGAAGCCGCTGCAAAGCGTCAGCCCGCGCCTTGCCAGTTCGGCGGCAAAGCCGTCAATCGAACCATAGGTCTTGATCGCGTCCTGCCAGTTGAAGGGAGAGAAGGTCAACTCGACACCGGTGACGCCGGAAGTCTGGACGCTGTCGAGGATCTTGTCCCAGAAGGCGCGCGGCGCGGCGCGTGCATGGTCGACAATTGCATCATGGCTGCCGACGCCCCAGAAGCCGGGATGGAAGAACGTCACGAGATCGACGCCGAAGCGTAGTCTGTCGTCAGTGGCCATAACCTATCCATTCTCAAAGCACGATCCATCTGCATGCGAAGCAGCGGCTACGCATTCAATAAATCATGCATTTTCAAAGCATTAAAAATGGCAATCGTTTGCCATGCACAAATGATAGCCAAGCTGGTTTTTTAAGCAAGCGATTTTTGGCAAACGTTTGCTATAAATCGTCACCTGCCTTAGAATCGCAAATCGAAGCATCCGGGAGGCGGAATTAAAGGTGAATAAAAACAAAGATGTGGCGGCAGAAGAGCCGTCCGGCGCGTTGATGGCCGACGTTGCGCGGCTCGCCGGTGTCGCGATATCGACGGTCAGCAGGGCGCTTGCCAATCCCGGACGGGTCAACGAGAAGACCCGCGCCAAGATCAATGCGGCCGCTAGGCAACTCGGCTACACGCCGAACGCGATGGCGCGCGGCCTGAGGGTTGGGAAATCCAATACCATCATGATCATTTTGCCGGGTTCGCCTTATTACGGCGCCTCGCAGATCATCCCGCAGGTCCTGCAAAGCATCAATAAATCCCTGATCCAGAGGGGGTATAACTTGATGATCGCCAATCTCGATCGCGAGGAAGCTTCCGAACGGCACATACTTGATCTTGCCTTCAGCGGCACGGTTCGGGGAGCCATTATCTTCTCGTCGAAACTTCCGGAGATCGAAGGACGTTCGCCTGCGGGGGCAGGCCTGCCGATCGTCTCGATGTTGTTCGACATGAGTGATGCCGGTTTGCCGAGCGTCGTCACCAACGACCGGGAGGCAATCCGTGACGCGACGATGGAATTGATCCGTTCGGGTCATCGGCGCTTCCTCTATATAGCCGGCCCCGAGGGAAACTACCACGACGTCGAGCGCTACGCCGGGGTCATTGAGGCTCTACGCACAGAGGGACTTTCCGAGGAAGCCGTGTCGAGATCTGGCGGCGACCTCGAATACCAGCATGGCTTCGAGATCGGCATTCGCGCAGCCGATGATTTCATGAAGCTCGCCGTCAGGCCGACGGCTGTCATCGCAACGAGCGATGACATGGCAATCTCGTTCATGAGCATTATTCAGCGCAAAGGCCTTGTTATTCCAGAGCACGTATCCGTCGTTTCCTTCGACGGCTCCCCGGTCTGCGAATTCTGTTCGCCGCCGCTCTCGACGATCAAACAGCCCGTGGAAGAGATGGGACGCGCGGCCGTGGAACTCCTGCTCGGCGCCATCGGCCAGAGGCAGGATGCGGCAACGATGCGCACCGTCATCCGCAGCGAGCTTATCCTGCGGGAGAGCATTGCCCCTGCGAAGGATTGACGATGCCGGAACCAACCGCGCACAGAAGCACATGACCGTAAGAATAGGTGCTGCGCGATGGGTAAATTCATTCGTAGACAAATACCGCAGGGAAGCCTAAGTTAGCGTCAGGTATTACCTGTAGCTAAGGACACCTTATGGCATCGCCAACCTCGCTCAAGCTCGATGATGAGTTGAAGGGCCGCGTCCAACAACTGGCCGAGGCTCGCCGCCGTTCGTCCCACTGGATCATGCGTGAAGCGATTGCGCAATACGTCGAGCGCGAGGAGAAGCGCGAGGCGCTGCGACAGGAGACGCTTGGTGCCTGGAATGAATTTGAAGCGACGGGACTGCATGTCACCGGCGCCGAGGTCGAAAAATGGCTTTCGACTTGGGGAACTGACGACGAGTTGCCCGCACCCGAATGCCACAAGTGATCTTCTCCCCGGCCGCAATCCGCGATCTTGAGCGGCTTCGGGAATTCTTGCGACCGAAAAAGCCATCAGTCGCCAAGCGGGCAGGCGAAACTATTCTCAAAGGCGTGAGCGTCCTCGGTGCGCATCCCCATATAGGACGCCTCATCGAGGATATGCCCGAGCAATACCGGGAATGGCTCATCGATTTCGGAGATAGCGGGTACGTCGCTCGTTATCGTATGGATGGCGACATTTTGACGATCCTCGCCGTGCGGCATCAGAAGGAAGCAGGGTTCTGACCAGGATTTCGAGGGTCCCGCACCTGTCGTTGAGGGAATTCACAACCAACGGGCGGGATGTCCCATAGGGTACAGACTGCGCTCCATCAAAACTTCGTCTGACCCCATCGCTCCGCCCGTCGTGCTACGAAATCACAACACCGGGCGATCTGAAACTTCGGCTATGCGCGGTGGGATTTTGAAGTTCCGAGCACGCACATGGACCTCTCGAAGATCAAGACGCTGATCGACTTTGTCGGACGATCTAATATTACCGAGCTGACCGTGACGGAAAAGGACGTGACGGTTCGGATTTTCCGAACGGCGGCGGGGCAGGAGGCTGTCGCCGAACCCGAGCAAAAGCCGAGACCAATCGCCGGTGCGCCCTTGGGCGTCGAGCAACCGTCCTATGCGGTGACGGCGCCTGTTTTCGGCGTTCTGCACAAGGCCCCGGCGCCCGGGGAACCGCCATTTGTCGCGATCGGAGACGCGGTGGAGGAGGGGCAGACACTCTTCATCATCGAGGCGATGAAGGTCTTCAACACGATCACCGCACCGCGGGCCGGGCGCATCATGCGCCTGACCGAAATAGACGGCGGCGAGGTCGAGACCGGCGACCTGCTGGCGGAGATTGCCTGATGTCGGAAACACCTGAACAATCAGCTGCCTCAGGGCGCCGCTTCGATTCCGTCCTCATCGCCAATCGCGGCGAGATCGCAGCACGGATCCAGCGTGCCTGTCGCGAACTCGGCCTTACGACGGTCGCCATCTGCTCCGAGGCTGACAGGGAGGCACCCTACGGCAGCACCGTTGACAGCTTTCTCTGCATCGGCCCGTCGAGTGCGGCGAAAAGCTACCTCAATCAGGATGCCATTCTTCTCGCGGCGCGCCTGACCGGTGCGGGCGCCATCCATCCCGGTTACGGGTTTCTGTCGGAAAATGCGGCATTCGCGGACGCCGTCGAAAAGGCCGGGCTGGTCTTCATCGGGCCGACCGCTTCGTCGATCGCGACCATGGGCGACAAAATCGCGGCGAAGCGGGCGATGATGGCAGCCGGCGTGCCCTGCGTTCCCGGCCCGGATACCGCGCTGCCCGACGATCCCACATCGGTCGAGCGAATAGCGCTGGAGATCGGATATCCCGTCATCATCAAGGCGTCAGGCGGCGGCGGCGGCCGCGGCATGCGTGTGGTGCCGGAGGCCGGCCAGTTGCAGGAAGCGATCGCGCTGACGCGGGAAGAGGCCCGCAAGGCCTTCGGGTCGCCCTCGCTCTATATGGAGAAGTTCCTCCAGCAGCCGCGCCATATCGAGATACAGGTTCTTTGCGACGATCACGGCAATGCCGTGTGGCTGGGGCACCGGGACTGCTCGATGCAGCGCCGCCATCAAAAGGTGGTGGAAGAGGCGCCGGCGCCCGGTATCGCGTCGGATATCATCCAGCCGGTCGGCATGGCCTGCGTAGAGGCCTGCCGGCAGATCGGCTACCGCGGCGTCGGAACCTTCGAATTCCTCTATGAGAACGGCGCCTTCTATTTCATCGAGATGAACACGCGGCTTCAGGTCGAGCATCCCGTCACCGAGCTGACGAGCGGGGTCGATATCGTCCAGGCGCAGATAAAGGCGGCCCAGGGCGAGGTTCTGGACCTCGCCCAGGGCGATGTGGCATGCCAAGGCCATTCTTTCGAATGCCGTATTAACGCCGAAGATCCCGACACCTTCCTGCCGTCGGCAGGTGTCATCACCCATCTGGCCTTGCCTGAGGGTTCAGGTATCCGCGTCGATACGCATATCCACGCCGGCTACAAGGTCTCGCCCTATTACGACTCGCTGATCGCCAAACTGATCGTGCATGCGCCGACGCGGGCGCAAGCCATGGCAAGAATGTGCGACGCGCTTGCCGGCACCGAGATCGAGGGGATCGCCACCAATATTCCCTTCCTGCGCGCTTTGTTCGAAGACCATGCTTTCGCGCGTGGCGAGACTGACATTCACTATCTCGAACAATGGCTGAAGCTGCGGAGGGCGGCGGCATGAGCGCGATCGATTTCAGCGATCCGACGACCATCGCGCTGCTTACCGAAGCGCTGACGGCCGCCGGAGTGGGCGGGCTGGAAATCTCCCGTCCGGGCGCACAGCTTCGCATCGTCATTTCAGGGGAGGGGGAGGCGCGGATCAGCGCGACGGAAGCGACGCCGCGCGCGCCGGGCTCCGCGCAGGCGGTCGTCAAGGCGCCGATGGCGGGCCGCTTCTGCGTCGACCATCCCGCCGCCGCCTTGCCGCAAGATCTGCCGCGATCCCTGTCCGTCGCCGATATCCTCGGCTTCATCAGGGTAGGGGACGTGCTGCTTCCCCTTCGCGCCGGCCGTTCTGGTGTTCTGACCAGACTGCTCGCCGCACCGGGCGCGCTGGTTGGTTACGGCGACCCTCTGTTCGAAATCAGGTTCTCATCATGATCGTCACGACGACCAGGCACGCATCGCAACGCGAGATCGTTCCGGCCACCAAGAGCCGGGCACGGGTTTCCTCGATCGGCGCCAGGGCCTTTCTGCTCGAGGCGCCCGGTGAATTCGACCTTGCCGCGCAGCGGCGGATCTGGGCTCTCTCCCGGACCGTGAAAGGCTGGACCGACCTTGCGGAAGACATTCCGGGGATGACCAACCTGCTGGTGATTTTCAAGGAGACGCCCGAGGACCCCGATGCGGTGGTCGCGCGGCTGCTGGAGGCCTGGGCGAATGCTGAGAGCATCGATCTCGATGGCAAGACCATCGAGATCCCCGTCCATTACGGCGGCGAATATGCGACGGATCTTCCGGCCCTTTGCGATCTCTCGGGCCTGACCGATCGCGAGGTGGTGCGCATCCATCATCAAGCGACCTACCGCGTTTTCGCTTTGGGAAGCGCTCCCGGCTTCGGCTATCTGCATGGCCTCGACCCACGCATCTACATGCCACGGAAGACCGTGCCCTCGCTGAAGATGGCGAAGGGCTGCGTGACCATCGGCGGCATGCAGACCGGCGTCGCAATGCTGACAGGCCCCAACGGCTGGAATTCCATAGGCTTCGCGACACTTGAGATGTTCGATCCTGCCTCGCCGTCTCCGGCCATGATGGCGCCGGGAGATACGGTGCGGTTCCTGCCGGCGAGGATCGAGCTATGATCGAGATCTTGGAAAGTGGCCCTTTCAACACGGTGCAGGATCTCGGCCGTTTCGGCTATCGCGATATCGGCGTATCGGCGAGCGGCGCGATGGATCCGCTTGCGGTCCGAATCGGCAATATTCTCGTCGGCAACGACGAGAATGCGGCTGTGATCGAGGTGCAGACCTTCCCGTTCAGCCTGCGTTTCCAGAGGCGCACCGTCTTTGCCGTAACCGGCGCCGACGGCAAACCTCAGCTCGAGGGATCGGAACGGCTTGCCTGGTGCGCCCAGATCGCCGAACCCGGACAGGTTCTCGAGCTGAGGCAGCCGCCGCGTCTGGCACGCTCTTACGTTGCACTCGGCGGCGGGCTGGATGTTCCTGTTATCATGGGCTCGCGCAGCACGTCGCTCCGCGGCGGCTTTGGAGGCAATGCAGGCCGGCCACTGGCGAAAGGCGATCGGATCGTGGTCGGCGAGGACCCGGAGATTGCCATGCTGCCGGCCACGGGGCTCGCCGTCGTCGAACCGGCGACAGCGCTCAGCGATGTCTTTCCGGCCCTAGTCGATGGCGTATTGCCGATCCGCGCCCTGCCGGCAGGCGAGCATGAGCTTTTCACCAAAGACGGCGAAGCCTTCTGGAGGCAGACATGGAGGATTTCCTCCCGAAGCGACCGGACCGGCTACCGCTTGTCAGGCGAACCCATCAAGCCGGTGGCATCGATCGAGATGCGCTCCCACGGTGTCGTTCCCGGTGTGATTCAGGTGCCGCCCGGCGGCGAACCGATCGTGCAGATGAGCGATGCGAACACCGCCGGCGGATATCCGAAAATCGCCGGCGTGATCGAATGCGATCTCTGGCGGCTGGGACAGGCCCGCATTGGTGCCCGCCTGTGCTTTGTTCGCTCGACACACGCCGAAGCGCGCGCTGTCGAACAGGCCGTCACCCGCTATGTCGATGACGTCAAACAGACGTCCCGGATGGTCAAGCGCGCTTTGCAGGTGATGGCCTAGAAGACACCGTCAAAAGGAGGAACTCATGAAGATCGATCTGAATTCCGACATGGGCGAAGGATTTGGCCCCTACCGGCTGTGCGACGACGAAGCGATGATGAAAATCGTCTCCTCGGCCAACATCGCCTGCGGCTTCCACGGCGGCGATCCCGACACAATGGGGCGCATGGTCCGGCTCGCCAAACAGAACGGCGTCGGCATCGGCGCCCATCCCGGTCTGCCCGACCGGTTCGGCTTCGGCCGGCGCGAAATACCGTTTTCGGCGGACGAACTCCGCCAGCAGATGCTCTACCAGCTCGGCGCCCTGATGGCGATCGCCAGAAGCGAACAGGTCACTGTGTCCCATCTCAGCTTCCATGCGGCGATGGGCAATATGGTGAACCGCGATCCTGTTATCGCCGACCTGATGATGGATGCGATCGCCACCGTCGATCCCGGTCTCGTGGTCTTCGTCACTTCGGGCAGCGAGATCGAATTGGCGGCCAGACGTGCGCGCCTGAAGACACTGGCACTTTTCCTCGCGGACCGTGCCTATGATGCCGACGGCAAACTCGTCCCGCGCGCGCTGCCGGGCGCCGTCATCAAGGACGAAGCCTCAGTGCGCGCGCGCGTGCGGCAATTCCTGCTCGACGGAACTGTCCGAACGATCGACGGAGCCGTGATCGCCATGCCGGCGCGCTCCATTCTCGTTCACAGCGATACGCCCGGCGCCCTCGAACTTGCCGGCATCGTGCGCGGCGAGATCGAAGCCACCGGCGCCACGCTCGCTCCCGCCGCCGAACTCGCCGAATGACATAATCCCGATCGCCTGCCGGCGATCCATAACGCCAATCCCTCATCGAAGGACCATTCCGATGTCCATCAAAGCCGACCGCCTGAAAAACGTCTCTATTTCAGCATCCGCCGCCATGACTCAGCGCGCAAGAGAGCTCGCCGCCAAAGGCATCCAAGTCGTCAGCCTCTCCTCCGGCGAACCAGATTTCCCCACTCCGGCGCACGCAATCGAAGCGGCGCATGCCGCAGCGCTGGCGGGGGATACGAAATATCCGCCGATGGACGGCACGCCGGCGCTCAAGGCCGCGATCATTAGAAAGTTCAAGCGCGACAACAATCTCGACTACGACGCCAGTCAGATCGTCGTCTCGGGCGGCGGCAAGCAGGTGATCTTCAATGCGATGCTAGCAACCTGCAATCCGGGCGACGAGGTCGTCATTCCGACACCCTCCTGGGTGAGCTATGCCGACATCGTCAAATTCGCCGGCGGCGTCCCGGTCGCCGTTCCCTGCCATGAGCAGACCGGCTTCAAGCTGCGCCCGGAGGATCTGGAGGCGGCGATTACGCCACGCACCAAATGGCTCTTCCTGAATTTCCCGAACAATCCCACCGGTGCGGCTTGTTCCCGGGCCGAGATGGCCGCCATCGCCGAGGTCATGCTGCGTCATCCCCACGTCTGGATCATGACCGACGACATCTACGAGCACCTAGTCTATGACGACTTCCAGTTCTGCACAATGGCGGAAGTCGAGCCGAGGCTTTACGATCGCGTGCTGACGATGAACGGCGTCTCCAAGGCTTACGCGATGACGGGCTGGCGGCTCGGCTTCTGCGCCGGGCCGAAAGAGTTGATGGCAGCTATCAGCAACGTCAACGGACAGAACGGCGGCGGCATCGCGACGCTGACCCAGGCGGCCGCGAGCGCAGCGCTCGACGGACCTCAGGATCTCCTGAAGGAGCGGGCGGCGATCTACAAGAAGAGACGCGACTTTGTTCTGGACAAACTGTCGGAGGTGGAGGGGCTGCGCTGCCACAAGCCCGAAGGTGCCTTCTACATCTATCCCAACATTTCAGGGCTGATCGGTAAGACCAGCAGAGGTGGAAGAAAGATCGAGACGGATGTCGATTTCGTCATGGCGCTGGTCGAAGAACACCATGTTGCGACCGTGCAAGGCGCGGCTTACGGCATGAGCCCGTTCTTCCGCATTTCCTACGCGACGAGCATGGAGAAACTCGCCGACGGCTGCGCCCGCATCGCCGAGTTCTGTAAGGATATGCGCTAACCGGCAGCCTGCCTCAGGCTTTCAGCCGCGCTGTGAGCTCGAGGAGAATATCTCGGACGGCAAGGGCCGGCTCCGACAGGGGATTCTGGTCGGAAACGCAAAGCGACAGGGTTTCCTCGATCCGCGGAGAGACGAGCCGGCAGATCAGCGGCTCGCTCGATTCCGATACGATACGATCGGCAATGGCTTTCGGCATGATCGTTGCGCCGAGACCGCGGCCGACCGCGCGCCCCAGGGTGCGGACGATCTCGACTTCCGCCACGACTTTCAAATTGGTGCGGGTGCGCGTGAAGGCCGTATCGACTGCGCGGCGGACAAAATTATAGGCCGGCGGCAGCAGCATCGGTATCCCGTCGAGAGTGTTGACGGAGACGGGTTTTGCATCCGCGTCGATCGCAAAATCGCGATGCGCGACCAGGAAAAATTCCTCGCTGAGGATCGGTTCGAACCGCACGCCTTTGATTGGTCCGGTTCCATGCAGAAGGGCTATCTCCAGCCGGCCGTTCATGATCATCTGGCTATAGGTCTGGCCCACACTTTCGGTCAGATGCAACAGGATGCCGGGATGCCGCTTCCGGGTCTCTGCCAGCAGATCGACCGACAACGTGGCAGCGCTGCTGAAAGGGACCAGACCGACGGAGACACGCCCTGCAAGGGAATTGCCGGCCGCAGAAGCATCCGCTTGCGCCTGCTCCATCTGCCGGAGGATAATCTGTGCGTGGCGATACACCGCATGGCCCGCATCGGTCATGCTGACGCCCTGCTGGCTGCGGATCAAAAGCTTCTGGCCGAAATGCTCCTCCAGTCCCGCCAGCTGCTGACTGAGCGCCGGCTGGGCGATATGCAAAAGATCCGCCGCGCGCGTGATGCTGCCGCTGTCGACGATCACGATGAAGGATTTGAGGCGTCTGATGTCCATGGGGATCGGGGAACCGTTCTGATCTGCTGGGATGGCATGTTTGCAGACGCGTATAGCTTTTGCAACGCGACGCGATCGTCAACCGGCCGGGCCTTGCTGAGGTATGGATACGGCAAATAGCGCCGACATCGCATCTTTCTGTTCTTCGGCAGCCGCGCAAAGCTCCATAACCGTTGCTTATTGCTCCAGAGATAATCGGTCTTAGGCAAGGGGTTGAAGCTTCGCTACTCTCTCAATCAACAACAAGGGAACGACAATGCCATTCTCCGACTACAAGACCGCACTGGTAACCGGCGCCTCCTCCGGAATCGGCGCAGCCGTTGTCGAGCGGCTCTGCCGGGAGAACATCGAGGTCCACGCGGTTGCCCGCAGCACTGAGGCGCTGCAGCAGCTGGCCGCGCGGACGGGCTGCATCCCTCATGTCATCGATGTGACAGACCGAAAGGCAATGGCCGAGCTCACGGCTCAGTTGGAATTCGACATTCTCGTCAACAATGCCGGCGTCGACCGGCCGAAGAAATTCCTGGAAGCCGACGAGGGCGATATCGATCTCATCGTCGACGTCAATCTCCGGGCCGTTCTGCACCTCTGCCGCCTGGTGGTGCCGGGCATGGTGGCGCGCGACCGCGGCCACGTCATCAACATCTCGTCGATCGCCGGCGCCTACAATTTCGGCGGCAACTCATCCTATCACGCCACCAAGGCAGGCGTGAGCATGCTGTCCAACCAGCTGCGCATCGACGCTTTCGGCAAACGGGTGCGGGTCACGGAAATCTGCCCCGGCCGGGTCGCTACCGATATCTTCAATCACGTCCATGGCAATGACCCCAGCGTCCGGGAGCGGTTCATCGAGGGTTTCGAATTGCCGCAGGCGGCCGATATCGCCGATGCGATCGCCTTCGCCATCGCAGCCCCGGTCGCGGTCAACATCGGACATATGGAGATCACCCCGACGCTGCAGGTCATGGGCGGCCTGCAGACGGCCAAGCCGCAGTCTGTGGCGAAGACGGATCAATCCGGGGAACCAAAACCGTGAGCGGCTTCGACCTTTCGGCGATCCTCGGAAATCCGGAATATGCCGCCATGCTGCTGCATGGCATCGAGATGACCTTCATCATCTATGCCGGTTCCTGGTTGCTGGCGATGACGCTGGCACTTCTGCTGCTGGGTCTGCGCCTGTCGCCCTTTCGCTTCGGCGATCCGTTGGTCGCCGCTTACGTTTCCTATCACCGCAACGTCCCGACGCTGGTGCAGCTCATGCTCTGGTATTTCGGGATCTTCACGCTGATGCCGAGCGGTATCGCGAATTGGCTGGCAAGCCACAATGCGGAGTCCATCTTCGCGGTGATCGGGCTGGGGCTCTGCCAGGCGGCCTATTTCAGCGAAGATCTTCGTTCGGGCGTGCGTTCGGTCAGTGACGGCCAGATGCAGGCAGCCCGTGCACTGGGCCACGGCTACGTCTCGGCGATGCGTTTCGTCATCATGCCGCAGGGCGTGCGCAACGCTCTGCCGCCGCTCATCAATCACAGCGTCTCCCTGTTCAAGAACAGCAGCCTCGCCGTCGTCATCGGCGCGTCAGAGCTGACGCATGCCGTCAAGGAAATCGAGAACCTCAGTTTCCGCACCTTCGAGATCTACCTGATCGGCACCGCTCTCTACCTCTTCTTTTCCCTCGTGATCATGAGCATCGGCGCCTACCTGTCGATGCGCGCCGATCCTGCCCGGAGTGCCCGCGCATGATCCAGGACATGATCGCCATCATCAAAGACTATTGGCTGCTGCTCCTGATCGGCCAATATCCGAACGGACCGCTCGGCGGGCTTGCCAATACGCTGATCCTTTCGGCGCTCAGCATCGCACTCGCTTTTCCGGTGAGCATCCTGTTCGCAATGGCGCGGCTCTCCAGGTCGCCGCTGCTGCGTTGGCCGGTCACCGCGCTCGTCTATTTCACCCGTGGCGTACCGCTCCTGATGCTCATCCTGTGGAGCTATTTCCTGGTGCCGCTATTGACCGGCGCCGATGTGCCAAGCTTCGTCACCATGCTGACGACGCTGGTTGTCTATCAGAGCGCGTTTCTCAGCGAAGTCGTCCGCGCCGGCATTGTCGCGCTCGGACCCGGCCAGATGGATGCCGCGCGTGCGCTTGGCCACGGCTATATGGGCGCGATGCGTTACATCATCCTGCCGCAGGCGCTCTACAACATGATCCCGAGCATCCTCTCCACCTTCGTCTCGACGATCAAGGATACGACGCTCGGCTATGTGATCAATGTGCCGGATCTCACCTTTGCGGCGAGCCAGGTCAACAACCAGCTCCTGACGCAGCCCTTCCAGGTCTTCCTTATCCTGGCGATCGTCTACTTCATCATCTGCTGGACGCTCACCTACTTCGCAAATCGCCTCGAGCGGCGCATCACGCGGCGGCGTGCGGGACTCCTCAATGTTCCCACGGCCTCCTTGGTCACGCCAGCGAAAATCGTATCGGAGCAGTTATGACCATGTCAGTTTCCGCGCAGCAAGCGCAGACGATCCGGCTTTCGCAGGTCTGCAAGAGCTACGGCGACTATCCGGTCCTGAAGGACATCGATGCTGAGGTCGCGCGCGGCGAGGTGGTCGTGATCTGCGGTCCATCGGGCTCCGGAAAATCGACGCTGATCCGCACGATCAATCGCCTGGAGGAGATCAACAGCGGGTCGATCACGCTCGACGGACAAAACATCCACGCGCCGATGCGGGCAAAGGAGCTCAACGCGATGCGCAGCCGGATCGGCTTCGTATTTCAGAACTTCAACCTCTTTCCGCATCTTTCCGTGGCAGAAAACGTCTCGATGTCGCCGATCCGGGTGAAGGGCGTAGCGCCCGAAGTCGCGCACGAGAAGGCGCTCAAACTTCTCGACCGCGTCGGCCTCGCCGACAAGGCCCGAGCCTATCCCGGCCAGCTCTCGGGCGGCCAGCAGCAGCGTGTGGCGATCGCTCGTGCCCTCGCGATGGAGCCGCCGGTGATGCTGTTCGACGAACCGACCAGCGCGCTCGACCCCGAAATGGTCGGCGAAGTGCTCGCCGTCATGAAGAGCCTGGCGTCGGAAGGCATGACCATGCTCTGCGTCACCCACGAAATGGGTTTCGCGCGCGAGGTCGCCGACCGGATCTGGTTCATCGATGCCGGCCAGATCATCGAAATGGCGACGCCTGAGGACTTCTTCAGCAATCCGACCCATCCCCGGGCTCAGCGTTTCCTAGCTGATCTCAGGCATTGATACCAACCACCAAAAACAAAGGAGAACAGCAATGAACTGGAAATACCTCAGCCTTACCGTCGCATTCGCCGGCCTGGCCGCCGCCATGCCTGCAAAGGCCGATCAGCTCGACAGCATCATGTCGGCAAGAACGCTACGCTGCGCGACTTTCGCCGACGTTCCCCCCTTCGCTTCGCCCGATCCGAAGACCCGCGAAATGGCCGGTTTCGACGTCGATCTCTGCGGCGCCATCGCCAAGGAACTCGGCGTCAAAGCTGAAATCAAGCCTGTTTCGGTCGAAGCCCGCGTGCCCGAGGTCAAGCTTGGCCGCGTCGACATCACCGTAGCCAATCTTGCCTATACGCTGAGCCGCGCCGAG
>NZ_JBOBHU010000034.1:0-35620 GCF_050587665.1 Rhizobium sp. Nf11,1
GGGGACATATGAGCAAAGGTGCTTGTCACTGAGAGAGGTTCCCTCGCTCCTCTCAAAATTGCATGAGGATGATATGGAGCTGTGGATCACGAATTATCTAGGAGGCAGCCGGCAATGGCGATAGCCGATATCCTGGCATGAACGCGTCTTCGTCCGAACCCAGAGGACTCACGACGGTATTCCTATTCCAGTTGGCTTGCGTCGAGAATTTGAGAAGATTGGATTGAAAACCGGCGTTCCCTTCAACCTGATACCAACGAATCCTCAGTAATCAACAAATGCAATTTTCAGCAGTCAGTGAGTGTCAAATTCTCCGGCAGACGGTGACGAAGCCAGCAAGGATTTTGTATATTCATGCTGCGGGTCGTTAAAAATCTCGTCCGTCGACCCAGCTTCAACGAATTGGCCCTTGTTCATAACAGCGACCTTATGGGCGACAAGCCGGACCAGCGGAAGATCGTGTGAAATGAAGATGTAGGCCAGTCCTCGGCGCTCTTGGAGGCTCATCAACACCTTGATCACTTGGGCCTGAACCGAGACATCCAGAGCAGACACAGGCTCATCTAGGATCAAAATTTTCGGTTCGAGCGCGAGTGCGCGTGCGATCGCGACACGCTGTCGTTGGCCACCAGACATTTGATTTGGATAGTAGCTTACGAAGTGTCGCGGCAAATTCACTTCAGCCAGAAGTGCTTCAATCCGTTCGCGTCTTGAAGATTTCTCGACTACGCCAGAATGCACATGCCAAGGTTCCGAGATCAGTTGTGCAACATTACGACGCGGATGAAGCGACGCGTAGGGATCCTGAAAGACCATCTGCAAAAACCGCCGTTGCCGCTGCATCTCGGCGTGCCTGAGCTTCAGCAGGTCTTTGCCTTGGTAGAGCACCGCTCCGCTGTCAGCCTCGACCAATCTTAGAAGCGTCCTTGCCAGGGTTGATTTCCCGGAGCCGGATTCTCCCACAACCGCTAGACACTCGCCAGGCTGCAAGGAGAAGCTTATGTCGTCAACCGCCACGATGGGACCGGGCTTTCCTCCTCGGCCCCCGAATGTCTTTCGTAGCCGCTGGACATCTAGCAGTGGAGCGTCTCTATTCAACTCGACATTGCTCATCGCTAACTCCTAGTTCGTCACGACAATTGATGGGGTGGCATGGCCAGCGCTGTCGCCGCCAGAGGAAGAGTCCGTCACGAATGCATCCGGAATGGGCTCAAGATCGCGCCACGTGCGAACCCGTGCGGGATGCGCAGCAAGAAGCGCCTTCGTGTAGGGATGTTTCGGGAAACGGAAAATTTCCTCGGTCGGTCCCTCTTCCACGATCTGTCCAGCGTACATCACCACAATGCGCGTCGATACCATTCTGGCGACCGCAAGGTCGTGAGTTACGAAAATGAGACCCATACCCGTTTCGGATTGCAGACTTTTGATCAGGCGAAGGATGCCAGCCTGCACTGTAACATCAAGTGCGGTGGTGGGCTCGTCTGCTATCAGGATCTTCGGCTTGAGCCCGATCGCCATGGCAATGCAGATACGCTGGCGCATGCCTCCCGAGAACTGATGCGGATAATCATTGTAACGCTCAGACGCCCGCCGGATCCCGACTTGCTCCATGATCTGGATAGCACGCGCCTTCCCTTGCGAATGCGACATGCCCAAACGGACCGTAAAGGTCTCGCTCAACTGAGAGCCAATCGAATATACCGGGTTCAGGCCATCCAAGGCGTCCTGGAACACCATGCCGATGCCGAGTCCCCGGATATCTCGCAAATCATGTTCCGACCTACCGACGATTTCAGCTCCGCCGAACTTGATGCTGCCGCGGACGACACCAGGCGCGTCGACCAGCCCCAAAAGTGAACGGCCAAGGACGGTCTTCCCCGAGCCACTCGCACCGACGACGGCTATCGCCTCGCCCATGTCCATTGCAAGGTTGACACCTCGAACAGCATCGACTTTTCCAAATCCGCTCTCGAACGTGATTCTAAGATCGGAGATCTCAAGAAGCTTACTCATGCTTTCGCAACCTCCTTCTTTTTTGCGCGGAAGAACAGGGTGCTTTGTGCCGGATCTTCAACAGCTCGCAACCAATTGGACAGGATGTTCGCCGAAAGCGCTGTCAAAACAATGACGATACCTGGGAACACCGCTACAAACCAAGCGGATTTCAAATAAGCTCGACCATCAGAGACCATCATCCCCCAGTCGACATCGGGCCGTTGCAAACCGATTCCCAGGAATGTCAGGCTTGCGGCAGACAAGATCACTGCTGAAACCTCAAGCATGGCAAGCGTCCGGATTGTGGGGAAGACCAATGGAGCGATATCGCGGGTGATAATCCGCCAGTTCGAGGCCCCAATTGCCTTTGATACCTCCACGAACATGCGTTCGCGCACTTCCATCGTCTGGGTCCGGCTTGTCCGAAGGTAAACAGGGATGCGCGTGATACCGAGCACGATAATGAGGTTGAAGATACTCGGCTGCAGGATGAACAGCACCACAAGCGCCATCAGCAGCGACGGAATGGTGTGAATGATATCGGCAAGTCTCAAAAGGATGTTGTCGACCCAGCCACCGAAATAGCCGGAGATCACCCCGATCGTGTAACCGATCGCTGCAGAAATGCTGACTGCGAAGATCGCAATCAAGACGGATGTTCGAGCTCCCACGATCAGCTGCAGCATGATTGGCCGGCCGAGACTGTCCGCCCCGAGGAAAAACTCAAATCCCTTGTCCCACCGGAAAGGCGCGTAGAACCTCATGGCGATCGTCTGGTGATTTGCTTGATCCACGACCAACGGCGCTACGATAAACGCCAGGATGACGACGAAAATCAACCAGAATGCCGAAACAACGGCAAGCGGGGAAGACGTAAACATCTGCCACTTCGGAGAAGCTCTCCAGCGACTGATTTTGGTATTGGCGATAGTGGAGGTGGACTGCAAGACGGTTCTCCCCTCAGTTCAGTCTGATGCGAGGATCGACAATCGAGCAAATGATGTCGATAAGCAGGTTCAATAGGATAATTGACACGCCAACAACGACAACGCTTGCCTCAAGAACGGGATAGTCGCGGTTGAGAATGGCGCCGACAATCAGTCGCCCTATCCCTGGGAAGGCGAACACAACGCTAACGATAACAGCACCGTTCACCATTCCTGCTGCGATATCCCCCGCTACGGAGATGATCGGGAGCGCGGCGTTTCTCAGCGCGTGCCTGAAGACAACACGTCTTGCGCTGAACCCTCGGGCCCTGGCGTTGCGGACGTAACCCGAGGACAATACGTCGATCATCGCGCCACGGACAACCTGGGTTAAAACCCCGATAGGCCCGATGCTGACGGTTGCAATTGGAAGCACCCACGAAAGCCAACTGTTGCTACCAGACGTCGGGAGAATCCGGAGTTGAACAGCGAAGATCAGAATCCCAACAAGCGCAAACCAGAAATGCGGCATGCTGCTCGTCATCAGCGAGAGGATCGTAATAGTTCGGTCAACCGTTCTGAAACGGAAAACAGCAGCAAGGGAACCAAGGAGCAAGGCGACCAGAATTGAGATAGTCATTGCAATCGACGCCAGAAGAAGTGTCATCGGCATTTCGCTGAGAGCGGCTTCCATGGCAGGACGCTGTTGCCATATGGAGGTCCCGAAGTCGCCCTTCGCGACGTTCAGAAGAAAAATGCCGAACTGCTGCACCAAGGGCTTATCAAGGCCGTAGGCTTTGTTGAATGCCTCAATTTGCGCCGGCTCCGCACCCTCCGGAAAGAAAAGGTCAATTGGAGAGCCAGTCAGCCGCGACATGAAAAACACCACCACGACTACGCCAAGTAGTGTGATGAACCCGGACAGCAGCCGCCGCCCAAGATAAGTATACATGATTCACTCCTCCGATGCAGGAGCCGGGTTCGGCTCCAGCAAAGTCAAATTAAGGCTAGTCCTTCAGCCGAACGTCGGCGATCCTGATCTCAAGTCCGGAAAGCGGGTTGGCTTTGTATTCGACCCCGTCGCCCAGCATGATCAACCGGATCTGCTCCGCAATTCCTATAAACCCAGCTTCCTTGTAAAGAATTTCCGAGGCTTTGCGATAAAGCTCGGCTCGCTTGTCTCCTGAGGCGACTTCTGCTTCGGCGATGAGCTTATCGATCTCAGGATTGCAGATGGCTGAGTTGATCCCTTTGCAAGTGATATACTTCGGGAAGCTGAAGCTCGCGTCCCCGGAAGTGTTATCATGCGAAATCATCTGCAGCGTCGGCGGTTGCTCCGGTGGGAACGGCTGACGGAGGAACTCGCGCCAGGCCGTGTTTTCCATGCTTCTGATATTCACCTTCAGGCCAACTTCCTTCAGGTTTTGCGCAATCGCCTGAACGAGTTCACCCCCATCTGGAAGAATGTCGGGACGTGTTATGATATCGAACGGCGTATCTACCGGATGCCCATCAGCTTTGGCGGCGGCAATCAGTTCCTTCGCCTTCGCCGGATCGTATTTCATAGCGAATTTCGCGTCGTAGTCAGGAATGTATGCGTTCACCTGAGGTCCGAGCATCTGGTAGTACGGCGCGCCGGTAACGCCCAAAATCGCTGGCACAATGGTGTCACGGTCCACTGCATAAGACAGCGCTTGTCTGACGCGCGCATCTTTGAAAGGCTCCTTGAACGTCATGGGACGCATGACAAAGATGCGGTTATCCTTGAAGGTAACTGTTCGGCCGTCATCCGTGGCGTCCTGAGCCTGGATGCTCAACGCAATCTGCGCTTCGCCGGTCTCTACCATGCTAGCCCGGACGGTTGCCTCTTTGCGGACTATATAAGTTACGTCTTTGATCTGCGGAGCTGTTCCCCAGTACCCGTCGAAACGGGTCAGCTTCACAGCGTCGCCTTGCTTTCTGCTGACGAACTTGTATGGACCGGTGCCAACCGGGTTGAGGACTTTCGCTGGCTTGCTCTGACTTGCAAGGTCACCGATGTCTATATAGGAGAGACGGAGTGGCAGGATCGGATCAACGACCGAGGTCGTCACCTTGAGCGTCACGTCGTCGACCGCTTCTGCCTTGACGGGATCAGGTATCTGGCCGCTGTTGAGGCATGCGAGCCCCGGGTAATTTGGTCCGCCCTGGGTCCGCATAATATTTGCGGCGGCAGCTGCAGCATTGAAATCCGTGCCGTCGTGGAACTTCACGCCCTTTTTCAGCTTGAACTCCCACTCCTTATCGCTTGTCTGTTTCCAGGATTCCGCGAGCAGCGGCTCGATCTTTCCGTTAACCGGACTTACATGCGTAAGCGATTCAAACACGTTCCCGCGAACGACGTTCGCATTTTGCGCCGGCTGCGTATCGCAGGGGTCGAGCGAATCCAGTTCGACCGCGAGAACGACTGTTATGGCTTTATCTGAACCCGCAGCCCATGCTGGCAATGCGGCCATCATAGTGGCTACGCTCGCCACGCTTATCATCGACGAAAGAAAACCCCGCATCATTAATCCTCCCTGGAGTTGCGGTGCGCCACCGCGGTGGCGGTCATGTTTATTCCCATGGCTCACACCTTGGGAGTGAATATGTCCTTCTGAGAAAGGGCATTCAGGAGCGGGCGGCCTTCGCGATATCGCGAAATATTGTCCAAGATCATGTTGATGGAGCGCCGGCGCTTATCCGGTAGACCTGGGGTCATGTGAGGTGTGATCAACACGTTTGGCTGGTCCCACAATGGGGAATCCGTCGGCAACGGCTCCTTAGAGAATACGTCCAGCCCAGCGCCTGCGATCTCGCCGCTCTCAAGCGCTGCGATCAAAGCAACCTCGTCAATAACTGGCCCGCGCGCCATGTTGATGATCAACGCCGAGTTTTTCATCTTCGAAAACTGGGGCGCTGAAAACATATGGTAGGTGACGTCCGTAAGCTGGGTTGCCAACATAATCACGTCAGACTGCTCGATGAGGGGGGCGATTGTTTCCCCGCGCTCGGAACACAACATCAGATCGACGTTCTTCGGTGCCTCAACCACGCTCCGGTTGTACGCAATCACGCGCATCTGAAAGGCCTTGCCCAACGCAGCCATCTCGACGCCGGTCTGGCCATAGCCAACAATCCCCAGCGTCTTGCCGGCAAGGCCGAGTTTGTTCTCGTAGTTTGGGATTGCTCGCCAAGCATGTTCGGCCTGCTTCGCGATCAGTTGTTTCGCATCATAGGTCAGAGCGAGCGCAAAATAGAAAGCGTGCTGAGCCAGTGCAGCTGCCGATCTTCCGGCGGAGCCGGTGACAGTAAGGCCCTTCTCGAACACTTCAGGACGCGCGGATTTGGTAAGCCCGGAATGGTCACAGTGGACCCACTTAAGCTTCGGGGCCGAAATGAAACGATCGTCAAGGTCTCCGGCAATGATCGCGACGTCGGCTTCCTGAAGGGCAGCCGAAATAGCTTCTACGTCACCAACTGCGCACCAGGTGAAACGCGCGGGGGCAACCGCTTCCCGCAACTCGTCTAGTTCCGCGCGGTCATAAGGAACTGTTGCCAGGACGGACAATATCTCCCGGCGACCCGTCGAGCCCACTGTTGGCATAGACTTTATCATTCTTACAAAACCTCCACACTCCCGCGCCAAGCCCAAAAAGTCTGGCCACCTTCATCCGTGACATTACCTGTCTAACAAAAAAATGCAAGTAGAAACAAGTTGAGGCGAGACAGCCTGTGCCATTACCAATCGCATTCTCAAAAAGCCCGTTATAGCGGCCGGAGAAAAAACAACGGGGCGCGAGGCTATCTTGAAGCAAAAGGTGAGCCGGTCGGCTGCCCGGCTCACGTCTGATGTTTTCGATAGCGCAATGACAGCGCATATTCGCGCCGTCACGCGGTCATTTTTCCGTGGGGGTAAGCCTCAATCGGGCCTGACGCCGGAGCCTGGTCTGGAAGTAGACGCACTCCGACGCCGTATCCTGCTCATACGCCCGACCATCGTTGGCGGGCATCTCGCCGACGTTGCGCCGGCTTGGATATTTGCCGATCTCTTCTTCGATAAGTTCGACACCAAGGCCAGGCGCGGTTGGAACCGGCAGGTAGCCGTCGACCGCCTTCAGTACGGGGTTGACAACCTGGTAGCGTCCGGGCCAGTCGATCTCCACCCGCTCAAGCATAAGCGCATTCGGAATAGTTGCCATCACGTGGAGAGCGGCGAACTCCGCAACCGGACCGAGCGAACCCGAATGAGGCGCTACGCTGATATAGTGAGCCTCGGCCATCGCAGCGATCTTTCTCATTTGGGTAATGCCGCCGGCTCGACCTGTGTCGGGCTGAATGACGTCGACCAATTCGCGCTCAATGTAGGGTCGCGAACCCCAGATGTTGCTTACGCGCTCGCCCGCGGCCAACGGGATATTGACCGAATCACGAACGCGCTGGAGCGCATCGAGGTTTTCCGGAGCAACCGGATCTTCTAAGAAAAGAAGGCCGAGCGGTTCGAGCTCCCGCCCTACGGTGATTGCGTCCTGCGCCGTCATCCAGGATGGACCGTGCGCGTCCACCATGACGTCAACGCCAGAGCCTACCGCTTCGCGGACGGCCGCGACCTTGTCGAATTCTACCGCGCCAGTGAAGCCGACCTTCACTGCCTTGTATCCCCGGTCGAGAAGTTCACGCGCGCGGTCTGGCGTCTTCGCATGACCATAGACCTGGATCTTGTCTCGGAAACGCCCTCCGAGCAGATTCCAGATCGGCTGGCCCAGCACTTTTCCCTTTATATCCCATAGCGCCATCTCGATACCCGTCAGCGCACCGCCGCCGACGGTGCCCAGCATCCCGTGGCCCATCGAACCGACGAACAAACGATGCCAGAGGCGATCGATATCTCGGGGGTCTTCACCGATAAGTATTGTGCGGTAGTCGAGGACAGCAGTCTCTACCACCCGAGGCCAGCCTGAGCACTCGCCGATGCCTGAAACACCTTCATCCGTTTCAATTTTCACGAACAACCAGTTCCGCGAGCCACGAAAATCTGCCTCACCGGCAACGCCTGTTGGCGACGCTCCCGGCAAACCCGGGCGGGGGCCCACCTGCATCAGGTAGGTCTTCACATCAGTGATTTTCATGGGATATCCTTTTACCTCCGGAAAAATTGTGGGTCGTGCGAGCGGCTTCCTCGGCCAATTGAGCTTCGGCACCTTCCGTCGCGGGAAGGCGACACAGAATGCGGACCTTTAGCCGGCCGCGAGATTTCATTAGGGTCTGAAGATCTCCACCTCGCTTCAGCTCGTAGTACAGCTATTGACAGGAGTCAACAGGATTAGGCATATTCGGGACGCGGGCGAGCCCTTTCGGAGCCCTCAAGAACGAACCGGATCATCTCAAGTTGTGAAGTTTTGTAGAATGTCGTATATCAGATGTCGTTGCGACCAGCGAGGCCTTGGGTCGAGGTTCGAAAATTGTCGATAGCAAGTATGAAGCAAGAAGCAGTCGCAGATGAGCAGGGTTGAGGTGGAACACATGAATGATATTGGCGTGCAATATCCCGTAAGGGACGGAACTGCGCCCGACAGGCTCAGCGACGTCGTCTATGACGGTATTGTTGGCCTGATCGCCCGCGGCGACCTCATTATAAACAGTAGGTTGCCATCGGAAACAGATCTCTCGTCACGATTCGCGGTATCTCGAACCGTGGTGCGTGAGGCGCTTGGCCGTCTACGGGAAGACGGAGTGATTGTATCCCGACAAGGTTCTGGGTCCTATGTAACCCGGCAGCCCGATATGGCGGTTCTGCGCTTTTCACAGGTCAGTTCACTAGCGGATGTTCAACGTTGCTTCGAATTTAGAGCAGGTCATGAGGCGGCCGCCGCTTCCTTGGCGGCGGAAAGATGGCAAGAGGAAGATCTCCAGCGGCTAAAGGATTCACTGGAGCTGTTGGAGAAATGTCTCAAGAACGGCACTGTCGGGATTGAGGAAGACCGACGTTTCCATGAGGCAGTTGCTCAGGCTACCCGGAACCAGTACTATATTTCCATTCAAATATCCATGGCGTCCCATATCGCGACTGGGATGAACATCACACGTCAGTTAAGTCTTATGCGCACTCCTGAGCGTCTTCGCGCGGTTCAGCTCGAACACGACGCAATCTTCGAGGCAATCCAACGACGCGACCAAAACGGCGCTGGCGCGGCAATGCAGCGCCATATCCTAAACGCGCGCCAGCGAATGTTCGAAGGAGTTTAGTTGGTGTCACCTGATGAAGAATGCGACGCTGATGCAGCCCCTGCATCAGAAGGTCGGGTTGTGCCCGTTTATTCCGACAAAGTGGTGGCTATTTTCGGCGGCTCTGGGAGAGTCGGAAAAAAGCTGAGAGCTGCATTGCATGGGAAAGTAAGATCGATCCGCATCCTCGACCTCCTAGCTCCAGATGATGCCCGCGCAAACGAGACTTGGTCTGCGGTCGACATTTGTGATTTCAACTCGACGGTAGATGCTCTGAAGGGTGTCGACGCGATTGTTCATCTCGCGGGATTTCCAGGTGAACGACCTATCGAAGACATTGTCCGCGTCAATGTTCTGGGTACCCACAACATTTATGAGGCCGCGCGGCAGCTGAGAATTTCAAGAGTTGTCCTCGGGTCAAGCAACCACGTGACGGGGTTCTTCGCCCGGGATCAGCGGGTATCACCCGACGGCCCCATGCGGCCTGACAGCCTCTATGGTCTCGGGAAATGTTGGAACGAGTTGGAAGCGGGCCTCTACTTCCAAAAGTACGGGATCGAAAGCTTTATAATTCGGATCGCCAACGCAACAATGGAGCCTGAAGACAGCAGAAGTGATCAGCGGAGCCGGGCTACGTGGGTTAGCGCTCGCGACTTGGCTCAGTTGGTGATGATAGGGCTGGAGAGCCCTGGGGTCGATTGCACGACCGTGTACGGAGTGTCACGAAGTCCGTTGATGTGGTGGGATAACACGATAGCATTCAAGCTCGGTTATAATCCCTTGGATCGAGGCCTGGATCATACGGCACCAGTCGAGGACACCCCTTCAACGGTGAAAAACCGTCATATCTCCGATCACTTTCAGGGCGGACGATTTTGCGCCATCGACCATGATGGCGTCCTCAGAGAACGTCTGTCAGACGCTGATTAGTGTTTCATCCGCGCGTCGTGTCGGGTGGCGTGAAGCCGATCGTTGCAAGGTCTAACTTTTTCCGACACCAATCAACAGGACTATGGTTTGGTAACTATTCGCAGCGGACCGTTCGAAGCTTCGTTTTCTGTAATGGCAGGCGGGCGCCTATTACAACTGATGCACAGGGCCTATGGTGACGTGCTTGTCCCGATGGATGAACACCCCTATGACGAGCACGATTGGCCTAAAGCCGGCGCCTTTCCCCTCTTCCCGTATCACGGTCGTCTGAAAAATGCTGCTGTCGTTACAGAGCAGCAATCTTTCCAGCTTCGAGGAAATCCGTACCGTGGTGGGGATGCGATGCATGGTCCCGCGCAACGGCGACCATGGAGGATAGACAGCCACTCCTCTTGTACCCTGTCGATCAGCCTCGAATACGAAGCAGACGAGGAGTGGCCCTATGACTTCAAAGCTCATCAGCATTTTTCGATCAGCGATCGGTGCCTGGACGTTGGCCTAAGCCTCGTGAATACATCGGATCGCCCCTCCCCGGGCGGGATCGGTTGGCATCCCTACTTTGCTATTGCGTCCGGCGTTCCGCTATCCTGCGATGCCCAACAATGTTGGACCCTCCCACCTGCGGGATCGGGAGACAGTCCGGCCGCTACACCGCTTGAGAGCACTTCTTTCGGCGTTGATCCCCAGAGCAAACAGCTTTCAAATTGGTCGCGAGCGTCCTTCCTGACCTCAATGGGATTGGTGTCGCTCTTCAGAAAGTCTGCCCTTGAATATCTGGTTCTGCACCGCACGGCGACGTACGCGTGTCTGGAGCCAGTATCTCATCTCAGCGGCGCGTTCTCCTTGCCGAGGGATCTGCGCCCCACTGCGGGCATTAGGGAGTTAGCCCCCGGAGAGACGATGCTTGGTAGCATTTCCATTCTGGTTGGACCTTGAACCTTGACGGAAATGACGGACAATTTCATGGGCGAACAAAGGCTTCAGCTATGATGTTAGAAAATGCGGGGGCCGATAACAGTCGCAGTTCATCCCACACACCACGAATCGTGTCGGCGCGGGTGGTTCCGGTCGCCGGCCAGGACAGCATGCTGCTTAATCTCAGCGGAGCGCATGGACCGTTCTTCACACGAAATATCGTGATCATCGAAGACGATTCCGGCCATACCGGCATCGGTGAGGTTCCCGGTGGCGAAGCGATCCGCAGGACGCTGGAGGAAGCCGCACCGCTTCTCATCGGGCAATCGATCGGGAGCTATAACGCACTGCTTGAGAAGGTCCGTACGACGTTCAGCGAGCGTGACAGCGGCGGCCGCGGCCTGCAGACATTCGACCTGCGCATTACGATCCATGTCGTAACGGCGCTGGAGTCTGCTCTCCTGGACCTGCTTGGCCAACATCTGGGCGTGCCGGTCGCCGCCCTGCTTGGCGACGGCCAGCAGCGCAATCGGGTCGAAATGCTCGGCTATTTGTTTTATGTCGGCGACCGCAGCAAAACGGACCTTCCCTATCGTGACGGCAAACATGAAACCGATGCCTGGTCGCGACTGCGAGATGAAGAGGCGCTCACTCCCGAAGCGATCGTTCGTCTCGCCGAGGCGGCGCACGATCGCTACGGTTTTCGCGACTTCAAACTCAAAGGTGGCGTCCTGCGTGGCGAGGAGGAAATCGAAGCCGTGACGGCCATCGCTCGTCGCTTCCCGGAAGCGCGTGTGACACTCGACCCGAACGGTGCGTGGTCACTGGAAGAGGCAATTCGGCTTTGCAAAGGGCGCGGTGATGTGCTGGCTTACGCGGAAGACCCGTGCGGCGCCGAACAAGGTTATTCCGGCCGTGAAATCATGGCTGAATTCCGACGCGCAACCGGCTTGCCGACTGCAACCAATATGGTGGCGACTGATTGGCGTCAGCTTTCGCACGCCATCCAGCTGCAATCCGTCGATATTCCGCTTGCCGACCCGCATTTCTGGACCATGCAAGGCTCGGTGAGCGTTGCGCAAATCTGCCAGAATTTCAACATGACTTGGGGTTCCCATTCCAACAACCATTTTGACATTTCGCTTGCAATGTTCACCCATGTGGGCGCCGCAGCCCCCGGCCGCGTCACCGCCCTGGACACCCACTGGATCTGGCAAGACGGGCAGCGACTGACAAAGGAGCCGCTCAAGATCGAAGACGGTCACATCGCGGTACCAGACCGGCCGGGCCTCGGCGTCGAACTGGACATGGGACAAGTTGAGCAGGCTCACCACCTTTACCTGACGCATGGGCTCGGCGCACGCGACGACGCGATCGCCATGCAATACCTGATCAAGGACTGGCGGTTCGACAATAGGCGGCCATGCTTGCTCAGACCGTGAAGGGGCGTTTTACAGATATTGACGGAGTTACGCGACCCGAGCTCCGCTCCAGTTCGCACTATTGCTCTCAGAGATCACGAAATGGCGAACTTGCTGCTTCAGGCTATCGGCCTCATTCGCGAGGGTCACCGCGGACGCAGTGGTCTCCTCGACCATTGCAGCATTCTGCTGCGTAACAAGATCAAGAGCAGCTACCGACCCATTGATCGCTGATAGCTTCGTCGACTGATCTCGAGCTGCGTCCGCTATTAGTTTAATTTGAGAATTGACTACGCCGATCTTGCCCTCGATCTCCGTCAGATGCGCCCCAGTCTTGTGAACCAGCGCAACACCGCTGGCGATATCCCTGGTCGACGTATTTATGAGATCACTGATGCTTTTGGCAGCATCTGAGGATCGCTGTGCCAAATCTCGCACCTCTTGTGCTACAACTGCGAAACCCTTTCCAGCCTCACCCGCCCGTGCGGCTTCGACGCCCGCGTTGAGAGCGAGGAGATTGGTCTGGAATGCGATTTGCTCGATGACGTCAATGATCTGAATGATCTTGGAAGAAGATCGCTCCATTCGTTCCATTGCCGCGACAGCATCCGTCACAACGGCTGCTGATTGCTGCGCACTCGCATGGGTGTGTGCCGTCGCAGTGACAGCGGTCTCGCAAAGGTCGAGCAGACCGCTTATCAATGACGTGATCTCGTCAACGGAAGCGGCTACCTCTTCCAATGTTGCTGCCTGGTGTTCGGTCCGGTGAGCTAAATTTTTCGACGCCGCGCCAAGATCCGCAGATCCAGCATACATCGTGTCGGCGCTGCGCGCTAACGCGACTATGGTAGTTTCAAGCTGATCCAACGATCGATTAAAGTCGTCTCGCAGGTCATCGACGGATCCTACAAATGGTTCCTTCAATCGTATTGTGAGTTTTCCATCTGCCAAGCTTTGCAGGCCAGCAGCTAATGCTGATACGGCTTTCTGGAGCTCTTGTGCAGATTTTTCCTTTTCCTGGTCATTTCGAAGCCGTTCCACTTCGATCTCATCCGCGACTACCCTGGCGCGCTCGGCCATGTGTGCCTTCTCGATGGCGCTTTGCCTAAAAGCCTCCAGGGCGCGTGCCATGCTGCCTATCTCGTCTTTCCTTTCAAGCGTCGGAATACGAAAGTCTCTCTCGCCGCCGTTAAGGAGTTCCATCAAGCTCGCTAGCGAAACAAGCGGTTTCGTAAATTTTGACGAAGCCCAAAAACCGATTGCTCCCACGATGATAAGGACAACCATCGTTGCGAAAAATGCCCAGCGCGCAAGTTCATCAGCTGAAGCTAGCATCTTGCTCTCGCTCTGCCCTATGACAAGCAGATGCCGTTCGCCAAAAAGCTGAATCGGCCGAAACGAATAAAACATCCGTTGTCCGTTACTGGTCGCGAACATCGAACCAGAGGACCCTGTCTTTGCCGCTGACAGCAGCGGGGTGGAGACAGCGCCCCCGCCTGTGAGACCGGCGCGAACTTCTCCGTCTTCTGACAGGATAAACGCTTCATCCACTGACGAAGCATCCGACTCGAGAAGTGCTGTTAATTTTTGCGCTGCAATTCGAATGATAACCGTACCCCGTCGCTCGGTGCGTCCGTATACGGAGACTGTTAGAGGCTTGGCGACAAAAGCCGATATCGTGCTGTCTTCCGAGGGAGCGTTGATGAACCCGGTTCGGGTGATCGTCGCACCCTCTTGCTTCTCAACGCCCGTATAAAAACCCGCGATCGCAGCGTTAACCGGGTCAGCGATGTTCGTATTGAACTCATCGCCTTTTGTGACCGTGTAGACGATCAGCCCCTCCCGATCGACAATGTAGATATCACTCACGTCTGCGTTTTTTCTGGCGGCCGCCAGCACGCCATGGATACCGCTATAGCGGACCGAGTAGATCAGCTTCTGATCGGCACCATCATAGGATGCCCTCTCTTCGATCGACTTCGACTTATCCTGGAAGACCCTCGCGACTGCGTCCTTGTAGGGTGTGAGAAATGCCGCAGCGTTGTTGGCCATATCCCCTATGGCTGTATTTTGGCTGATCTCGCCTAGAGCCTGGTCAATGCGATTTCCGTAGGCGGCCAGCGCCTTCCCCCGCGTCGTCACTAACGCGTCGAGCCGGAGATTACTGGCTTCGATCAGTCCACGTTTTCCAATCTGATAACTCAACAGGCTCACTGCAATACATGAGAGGAGCGCGCAGCCAATGACGATCAGAGCGAATTTCACTCTTACCGACGATAGGAGGGTCGAGAACCCCTGTGGCAAAGCACTTGACAGAGCGTGTGGCATCATCCCCTCCAACATGTCCGACATATGGTGATTTCACCCACAAATCGTCGAAAGCTGTTAAGATAGGGTTTCAATCATCGTGTTTTTGATAGAATACGCTCTTATCTGTCCAGATATGTAGCTACTTGTAATTTCTTCAAACAACTTTATGGTTTTGGGCGAAGGCAGCGAAGGCTCGTGCGAGGAGCACCACGAGACTGACGCGTGCTGAGGGACGTCTTGAGGAGGAGAGTACTATGCACGATGAAATGTCGAAGATCACACGCCGTACCTTTATGGCCGGGGTGAGCGGGGCCGCCGCCTTGTCGATTGTGGGGCGACATGCCCAGGCCGCCCAAGCGAAAGAAGCGCCCCAGCTTGCAGCGCTGGTGAAGGATGGAAAGCTTCCCCCACTGGCCGACCGCCTTCCGCAAAATCCCATGGTCGTGAAACCGTGGGAAAAGATTGGCAGATACGGCGGCACGCTTCGGCGCGGTCTGCGTGGGTCGTCCGACCACAACGGAATTCTGCGGATGGTTGGCAATCAGAGTCTTGTGCGATGGAATCTCGATTTCACACAAGTCCAGCCGAACCTGGCGGAGAGATGGGAGGTCAGCCCTGATGCGAAGCAATTCACCTTCTATCTTCTGAAGGGTGTTAAATGGTCGGACGGCCATCCGTTCACCGCCGATGACGTGGTGTTCGCCATTGAGGACGTCGTCAAGAACAAGGAACTCTACAGCTCAACCCCTGCGCAAATGTCGGTCGCTGGCAAGCCTGTGACTGTTGACAAGATCGACGACTACACCGTCAGATTTACTTTTGCAGCAGCGAACGCGCTTTACCTTGAAACCCTTGCCACTCCGCTTGGCCAGCATCCGACGTTATTTGCCAAGCATTACTGCAGCAAATTCCTGCCGAAATACAATCAGAACCTCGACGCGGACGTTAAGGCGGCGGGCGTGTCGAGCTGGACGGATCTCTTCCGAGCGAAATGCGGTGATATCGAGATACCATCGCGTTGGAGCAATGTCGAACGACCAACTCTTGATCCCTGGATTGTCAAAGAACCCTATTCTGGTGGCTCGACACGCGTCTTGATGGTGCGAAACCCGTATTTCTGGCAGGTAGACACGGAAGGTAATCAGCTTCCCTATATCGATGAAATCAACTTCGGCATTTCGCAGGACGTCGAATCTCTGATGCTGAACGTTATCTCCGGCAAGATTGATATCCAGGAACGACACATCAATGTCTTGGCAAACAAGCCAACCCTCTCGCAGAATATGAAAAAGGGCGACTATCGTCTCATGACGCTAGAGCCCTCCTCGGCGCAGCAGTGCCAGATCTATCTGAACATGACCCACAAGGATCCGGCGATGCGAAAGATATTCGCCGACAAGTCGTTCCGGCAGGCGCTGTCGCACGGTATCAACCGCCAGGAAATCATCGACATCGTCTATTTTGGTCAGAGTGAGCCCTATCAGACGGGCCCGCGTCCGGGTCATCCTTGGCACTATGAGAGGCTTTCCCGGCAGTTTACGGAGTTCGACCCGGAAAAGGCCAATGTACTGCTCGACCAGATTGGCCTTAACAAGAAGAATGCCAACGGTATCCGCCTTCGGCCAGATGGTCAGCCGGTCTTCTTTGCCATCGATGTTATTCCAACGCTCAATCCCGATCTTGTGGATGCGCTAGAACTGGTGAAGGCGCATTGGGCGGCGATTGGCATCGATATCAAGGTAAACACGATGGAGCGGGCTCTCTACTACACGCGTGGCGACGATAACGCGCACGATGCGCAGGTTTGGTCAGGAGCGGGAGGGCTGGACCCAATGCTGGACCCGCGCGACTACTTTGCTTTCCATCCTCAAGGATCGCGTTACGCCATCCCGTGGACACTCTGGTACACATCGAACGGCGCCAAGGGCGAAGAGCCGCCGGAAAGCCAGAAGATGCGAATGAAGCTATTTGATGAGGCGCGAGCGACCGCTGATCTTGACAAGCGCGGTGCGATCATGAGGCAGATTTTCGACCTGTGCGCGGATAGTTTCGAGACGATCGGCGTTTGCCTTGCCGTTGGAAGCTTCGGCATTATCCGCAACAATCTCCGCAACGTTCCAGAAAAGCAGCCTGACAGCTGGTCGTGGCCGAATCCCGGTCCGGCCCTGCCGCAGCAATTCACGTTTACGAGCTGATTTGCCTTGAACGTGCCGCCGTCCTGATCGGCGGCGGCACCCCTCCAGTCCCATTGCATGAATGCTGAAGCGACCGCCATCGGCGTCGCATCGGCGTGCCGTGCAATCCGAATTGCGAGCTTTCCATGCTAAAATTCGTCGTTAAACGCCTACTGTGGATGATCCCGTCTCTGTTTGCGGTGAGCTTCCTGGCCTTCGTCCTGATCCAGCTTCCGCCGGGCGACTTCGTCACCACCTATATCGCCACGCTGGCCTCTTCCAACGAAGTCATCGACCAGAACACCGCAGCCCAGCTACGCGAGCGTTTCGGCCTCGATCAGCCGATGATCGTGCAATACCTCAAATGGATCTGGGGTATCATCAGCCGTAGTGATTTCGGCATTTCGTTCGAATGGCAGCAGCCGGTTTCGGGCCTGATCTGGGAGCGCATGGCGCTGACCCTCGTGCTGGCGCTTGTGAGCCTGATCGCCACTTGGGCTCTGGCGCTGCCTATCGGCGTCTATTCCGCCGTGAAGAAGTACTCGATCGGCGACTACACCTTCACGGCCTTCACCTTCTTCGGCCTGTCCATCCCGTCCTTCCTGCTGGCGCTGGTGCTGATGTACGTGGCGGCGGTCGAATTCGGCGCGGATGTCGGCGGTCTCTTCTCTCCGGAATACGAGGCCGCCTCCTGGAGCCTCGCGAAGATGTACGACCTGCTGACGCATCTCTGGCTGCCGGTTGCGATCCTTGCGATCTCGTCCACCGCAAGCCTGATCCGCGTCATGCGCGCCAATATGCTCGACGAGCTGCCGAAGCCCTACGTAACGACGGCGCGCGCCAAAGGACTGTCCGAATTCCGGCTGCTGATCAAATATCCGCTGCGCATCGCGCTCAACCCGTTCATCTCGACGATTGCCTGGCTGTTGCCCAACCTGATCTCCGGTTCCGTCGTCGTCGCGATCGTCCTCAACCTGCCCACCGCCGCGCCGCTGCTCCTGCAGTCGCTGATGGCGCAGGACATGTATCTCGCCGGCGCCTTCGTGTTGTTGATCTGTGCGCTCACCCTGATCGGTTCGCTGATCAGCGACATCCTGCTTGCGCTGGTCGATCCGCGCATTCGGCTCGAATAGGAGGACACCCGATGGTCGATGTCTCCACCACCAATATCCGGCCGGACCGCGCGGCGGTCGCTTCCCAATGGCAGCTCATCTGGTGGGCTTTCAAGCGCCACAAGCTTGCCATGGCGGCAATGGTCGTCACGATCTGCATGTACATCGTCGCGCTCGTCCCGGGCTTCTTTGCGATCAACGATCCCATCCAGCAGAATGCACGCTCGACCTTCTATCCGCCGCAGCGCGTGCATCTGATCGACACCACCAACGGCTTCGAAATCGGTCTGCATTACTACCCGATGAAGCTCAGCCGTGATCCAGAAACGCTTGCCGCCATCTACAAGGAGGATACGAGCCAGAAGAAGGTGCCGATCCAGCTTTTCGGACGCGGATATACCTATTCCGTTCTCGGCCTCTTCGAGAGCAACATCCATCTTCTCGCCACCACCGATCCATCGAAGCCGCTTTATCTGTTCGGTGCCGATCGTCTTGGTCGCGATGTGTACAGCCGCACGGTCCAGGGCGCCCAGATATCGCTCTCGATCGGTCTGGTCGGCGTCTTCATGTCGTTGCTGCTCGGCATCGTTCTCGGCGGCATCTCCGGCTATTACGGAGGCAGGATTGATTTCGTCATGCAGCGCGTCATCGATTTCGTGCTGTCGCTGCCGACCATTCCGATCTGGCTTGCGCTGGCGGCCGCCCTGCCCCAGGGCTGGCCGGCGACGGTGCAATACATGATGATCACCATCATCCTGTCGTTTACCGGCTGGGCGCAGCTTGCCCGCGTGGTGCGCGGCCGCTTCCTGTCGCTGCGCACGGAGGAGTTCGTGGCCGCGGCCCGTCTCGACGGGGTGCCGGAAGGGCGCATCATCTTCCGTCATATGCTGCCGAGCTTCTCCAGCCATATCATCGCGTCGATGACATTGGCCGTGCCGGCGATGATTCTGGCGGAAACCTCCCTCTCGTTCCTCGGCCTCGGTCTGCAGCCGCCGACGATCTCCTGGGGCGTGCTGCTGCGTGAAGCGCAGAACATCCGCTCCATCGCAACCGCTCCCTGGCTCTTCATGCCGGGGCTGGCGGTCGTCGTTGCCGTCATGGCGCTCAACCTTTTCGGCGACGGCCTGCGCGACGCGGCCGATCCCTACAACAAGTGAGGCGTCGATGACCGACATCCTGTCCATCGCCCCCCGTTCTTCGATTGCGCTGGGCAAGCCGCTGCTTGAAGTCAGGAACCTGGTGACGGAGTTTCCGCTCCGCACCGGCGTCTTCAGGGCCGTCAACGATCTCTCCTTCTCGATCGAACCCGGCAAGACACTGTGCGTGGTCGGTGAGAGCGGCTCGGGGAAATCCGTCACCGCTCGCTCCATCCTGCAGATCATCGACTCGCCTGGTCAGATCGCCTCGGGATCGATTTTACTGCATCGCCCGGACGGCACTTCGCTCGACCTTGCCAAGCTCGACCCGCGCAGCCGTGCGATCCGCTCGGTGCGTGGCCGCGACATCGCGATGATCTTCCAGGAGCCGATGTCGTCGCTGTCGCCAGTACACACGGTCGGCGACCAGATTACCGAAGTGCTGCGCCTGCATCTGAACATGAGCAAGGCGCAGGCAAGGACGGAGGCTGTCTCGCTGCTGCGGCAGGTGGAGATACCCAATCCCGAACAAGCGCTGGATCGCTACGCCTTCCAGTATTCCGGTGGCATGCGTCAGCGCGCCATGATCGCCATGGCGCTCGCCTGCAAACCGCAGCTGCTGATCGCCGACGAGCCGACCACGGCGCTCGACGTCACGACCCAGGCTGAGATTCTCGACCTGATCAAACGGCTGCAGCAATCGACCGGCATGGCCGTGCTGTTCATCACTCACGACATGGGCGTCGTTGCCCAGATCGCCGACGACGTGCTGGTGATGCATCACGGCGTAGCCAAGGAATACGGACCGGTGGAGCAGATCTTCCATGCGCCGCAGGATCCCTATACGCGCATGCTGATCGGTTCGGTGCTGAAGCTGGAGCAGAAGGCCGAGATTCGGCTGGCCCGGCCGCCGCTCGACACTTCCGCCGAACCCATCCTGGACATCCGCAATCTCTCGATGCATTTCGGCGACATGAAGGCGCTGAACGACGTCTCGATCGCGCTGCTTCCCGGCGAAACGCTCGGCATCGTGGGAGAGAGCGGCTCCGGCAAGACGACGATGGGCCGCTCGATCATGCGGCTCTACGATCCGACGGGCGGCGAGATGATCTATCGCCGCGCCGACGGCAAGGTCGTCGATCTGGCAAAACTCGAGGGTGCGGAGCTTAAGGCCGCGCGGCGCGAACTGCGCATGGTCTTCCAGGACCCGTTCGGCTCGCTCAACCCGCGCATGACAGTCGCGCAGGTGATCGGCGAACCGCTGCTGGTCAACGGCGTCGCCCGCGGCAGGGAGCTCGACGAGCGGGTCTGCCACCTGATGGATCAGGTCGGCCTCGATCCGGCCGGGCGCGAACGTTACCCGCACGCGTTCTCGGGCGGCCAGCGCCAGCGCATCGGCATCGCCCGGGCGATCACGCTCAACCCGCGCATCATCGTGGCTGACGAGGCGACCTCGGCGCTCGACGTTTCCGTGCGCTTCCAGGTGCTCGATCTTCTGATGCGGCTGCAGGACGAACTCGGCCTCGCCTATATCTTCATCAGCCATGACATCGGTGTCATTCGCTACATGTGCGACCGGGTGGGTGTCATGTATCGCGGCAAGCTCGTCGAAATGGGTGAGGCGGACAAGGTCTGCAACGCGCCGGACCACCCCTATACCCAGGCGCTCATCTCGGCCATTCCCCGCCCGGATCCCCGCGACCGCGATCGCTCGAGACGGTTCCGTTACGCTGCAGGACAAAACCTCAGGTCATAGCATTGGTTCGACCCGAGCAAGCGAGTTTGGGTTTCTCTGGTGGCCCTTGCCAGACGTGATTTACCACACGAGCACTGCTCGTCGATAGGGTCCGACGTCGTAAGGGCCACGCCACATCATTAGACAACTTCATTGGAACAGTACAAAAAAACGCCGATCGTCACGACCACCTCGTCCAGATGCCAGATATCCTTTCGTGACGGCTTCTTTCTGCGCAGTCGCTTTGCGTAGGTCGCACCGAATTTGCGGGCCCATCGCCGGATCGTTTCGTAGGACACGACTATGCCGCGCTCCAGCAGCATTTCTTCCACCAGCCGCAGGCTTAACGGAAACCGGAAATACAGCCAGACGGCACGGGCGATGATCTGCGGTGGGAAACGGTGGTTCTTATAGCTGATGGTCGGCGTGCTCATCACGTCCGATTATCCGTCAACCGTTAAGCCATGGACAACGTGACAGCTCCATCACTGCCTGTTTGCTCTCTGTGGCGAGGCGGTCTGCGGACATTCGCCGTGAAACGTATTCGGAGCGGGTTTCTCCAATCAGGACCGAGCACCCGCCGGCATCAATGAAAGGAGCCATTACGTCATGGAAATCCAATGTATCGAATGCTGGCAGAAACACAGCCCTCGCATCGCGCTGAATTCTCTCACTCACTCGCCATCTCCTCATTTGCTTCGATTTACTCAAGGCTGCCGGACATACCGTGGTGCTTCGACCAACCTCAAATGCTTGATGCGTTTGCACTGCAGAAGCGGTTATGGCTCACCGCCCTTGCATCAAGACACTGATCGCAGCTGCATGGAGATCCTTGTTCGCGGAAGCGATGATGCGGCCTCCATTTTCAGGCCGCGAGCCGTCAAATGTCGTTACCACGCCTCCCGCCGCCTCTATGAGTGGGATTAACGGAACGATATCATAGGGCTGCAGGCTGTATTCCACGCAGATGTCGATGTGGCCCGCCGCCAACATGGCGAAAGCGTAGCACTCGCCGCCGTACCGGGTCATTTTGACGGAGTCATCCAGTATATCAAACCGTACGTCAGGGTTCCTGCGAACGCCTTCAGGCGAGTTGGTATGCAACGCGGCATCCGATAGCTGCGCGCACGCACTTGTCCTCAGGCTGGCTGTGGCGTTGCCAGTCTTGAGCCAGCTCTCCCCCCTGTGAGCCCAAAATCTCTCTCTGGTGATCGGTTGGCTCATCATGCCGGCAGTCGCTCGTCCTTGTTCGCAAAAGCCGATCAAAGTCCCCCACACTGGAATTCCAAGCAGGTAAGGACGTGTACCGTCGATCGGATCGAGGACCCATTGGCAAACACCTGATCCGGTGATCCCATATTCCTCACCGATAATGCTGTGATCAGGGAATTCCGCGGAGATCAACGCCCGCATTGCCAATTCGGCCTCTCGATCCGCTTCCGTCACTGGATCAAAGCGATATCCCGCTTTCGGTTTTGTCGAGGTCTCAAGCGTTTGCCGGAATCGGGCGGCCGTCTCCCGATCAGCGGCGTCGGCCAGTCTGTGCAAAAAGTCTGCTGTGGGAAGTTTCATCGGTCATTCCTGTCATCGTTGAGCGCTCGTCGCTAAGACAGCCGCTGCCTACATTGGTCGGTGTCGGATGGGCGTGCATCGGCATCGCCCTCAGAACCGGCGGTGTGTATTATGCAGTCCGAGTTCCGATACGCAGGCTGATCGCTGACGCTGCCGAACCTCGCGCAGAATGCGACGTCAGTTCGCAATCCACCCGTTGAATGATCATTAGCGAATGGCTTGGGCAAACATAGCCTTGTGCCTCAGCTCAGCCGGACGTTGTACCCGGCATGAGCGTTAGCCGCCAATTTAGGTGCCGTTTCGTAGGTCGGCGAGCTTTTCAAAACTTATGTCGATGTGGTCGAAGTGCGCCGTCGAACCTTCTCCCGTGGGCGATTGAACGCCAAATCCAATTTTGATCGGACGGTCGCGAACGCCGGGAATGGCGAACCAGCGTAGAAATTGCCAAAATTTGCCGTCCTCCGAAAAATGGAATGCGATAGTATCCCCATCGCAGTAGACGCGTAGCCAAACAGCTTCGCCATGGTAATTCGGACCGTCACAATCGTCTGAGGTGGTCCTCGTAACGACGCTTACGATTGTTGGCTTCTTGGCAGCCGAGTATTCAAACGCCAACTTTGCCCAATTGTCGTCATCGACCTGCAGAAAAATTGCGCCTGCGTCGTAGGGCGCCGCGAACTCTCGACAGAGACCCTTGCAGTGACCGCAAATGTTTCTTCAGCGACTTCCGTAGCCAACGAAAGTACGTCGTTTTGCCGGAACCTATCTGCGGGATGATGAAACCAATCGGTCTTTGCACTGGCAGTCAGCGTCAAACTCCTGTCGCCGACTACTGCCGTCCCATGCTTTCCGCCCCTAATCTGCAATCTATTTAAGTTCATGTATGACTTCCGCTCTTTATGAAAAGGGCTGCTGTGTTCTGAAAGACGATCGGAAAACTGACCGAGAACGCCGACGCCCCGTCCTGAGAAGCACCAACAAGACCAAATAAAATCATATGGACTTCCTCGGGGCCAATTTCGCAATGCCGTGAAACCTGACGCGATGTGACGTTCACCCCGAGCCTGCTGCGAATGAAAAGCGGATCTGCCAACGGGAACTGCCTCGTCGGAAATGGCATCATGACCTGCAAGCGCGTTAGTTGGCGCGGCAGCCAACGGGATTTGGCGTTCTCTGCGGCTGCATCCTCCGATCAGAAATTGAGGTTCGCCCAACGGTCGCTGCTTTTCATGACCACCGTGACGGGTTGATGCCGTTGAATGGGACAACTACCTTTCGGCAGCTGCCACGACTTCTATATCCGATAGATTCTTACGGCGTTGTCGTGGAACAGCGCAATTCGTTCGTCTTGAGAATAACTGGCAGTTATGGATTTGAAGCTGTCCATAATCTTGTCGTAGCTGCCGAACAGCTTGTCGACCGGGAAATTCGAAGCGAACATGCATCTGTCAACGCCGAAAGCCGCGATCGCCTCCTCCACGTAAGGCCTGATACTATCCACCGTCCACGTCCAATCTCCCATGCCGAGACCGGAGATTTTGCATGCAACATTGGGCGCCTGGGCCAGCATGTGCATTCCCTTTCTCCATCCTTCGAAATGGCTGGGACCATCCACCTGCATTCCGGTGTGATTGAGAATGATCTGCACGTCGGGAAAATCCCGGGCAAGTTCAAGGAATTCTTCCATCTGCCAGTAGTAGAGTTGAAGGTCGAAGCTGAGGCCCCGCCGTGCCAGTTCCTTGAAGCCTCGGCGCCAGTCCGGCGTCCGACTGACTTCCGGTTCGGTCAGATAGGTTTTCGCGGGATCATGATGGAAATTCATCGACTGTCGGATGCCGCGAAAATTCGGATATGACATGTGCTCGTCCAAAAGGTCGCCGACGTCGGGTTTGCGTAAGTCGGCGTATCCGACAATCCCGTGCGGGAAGCCATGCTTGTCGGCCACGCTCTGCAGCCACCGCGTCTCGCCGGCCGGATCCTTCGGATCATAGCCAACGTCGAGATGGACCGCCTTCACGAGGTTCTGGTTCTTCGCATCGGCGAGGAAGTCCTCGATAAGGTATGTCTTGTTGATCGCAGCATAGTCGCCGAACGCGGATGGCTTCACGCCATCAGACAGCCACGGATAGTAGTTGTTCTCAAGATCCCAGAGGTGGAAATGCGGATCGATGATCGGTAGGTCGTCCATGATTGCTGCCCCTGAATATGGCCACGCTTGGGAGGACGCCGGAGATGATCGCCGGCGCCCGATTCCAAATTAGTTCGCCGGCGGAAAAACGCGCGCTATGACGGCCTTTGCTTCCGGCGTATCGACCTTATCCGCTGTGACAAGCGGCATGACGAGAGCGAGGTCCTTTTTGACCGGGGCGCCGGAGATAGCATTGAAGACCTGCTGGGTCCCGTCTATTCCCTGTCCGACAGCTTCTTGGAAGAAAATGCCTTGAATGGCGTTCGATTTCAAAAGCCTAATTGTCGTCGGGCTGCCGTCCGCAACTGCGATGCCGACCTTGCCAGTCAGTCCCCGCGTTTGTAGAACTTTAGCCGCACCCGTCCCGGCTTCGTCGTACATGCCGTAGATCGCCTTGATGTCCGGGTGTGCAGTGAGCATGTCGTTGGCCTGGGTGACGGCTTCGTTCACGGTAAGCCCCCTCGTCTCCAGCATCTGCGCCAGATCGCACCCGCTTGCCTTGAAAGCTTCTTCCGCTCCCTTCAGATACTTCTGGGCATTCTCCCGGTCCTGGGGCAGCGACAACATGCCGACCTGATTGCCGCCGCGGTCCTTGGCAAGCTTGCAGACGAATTCTCCCTGCGCCTTGCCGGTCTCGTAATTGTTCGCCGTAACCGACGAGGTGTAGTCGGTCTGGCCGGGCTGCGGGCCGATGCCGGCGAAGGCGATCGGAATGTTTTGTGACTTCAGGTAGGCCAGAAGCGGCGGCGTGCTGGTCGAGCTGACAGGCCCGATCACGATCGCGTCGACCCCCTTCGTCACCGCCGTGCGAGCGTTGTCCATTTGTTTTGCAGGTGAGTTTTCAGACGTGTACTCGACATAGTCCATGCCGAGTTCCTTCGCCTTCTCCTTCACACCATATCCGACCCACTGCCAGTACGAGATGTCGAGTGACGGGGCGAGATAGGCCACCGTTTTCTTGTCCTGAGCCTGTGCCGCTGCTGAAAATGCCACGGTAGCAATGGCTGCACAGGCGGCGAGCCTGAGCCCTTGTTTGAGATTTTCCATTTACGTTCCTCCTCCGCTTGTCCGGCGACATGCCGGGTTAAGATCAAACGGCTCCCCGCCGCGATTTGCTGAAGCGGTCGATGAGAACCGCGATGAGAATGGCGGCACCGGTGACGGAGCCCTGCCAGAAGCTGTTGATACCAATGAGATTGACGCCGTTCTGAATGACGGTGATCATCAACGCCCCCAGCACGGCGCCGACAGCGGTTCCGGTGCCGCCCAAGAGGCTTGCTCCGCCGATCACGACCGCGGCGATGGCCTGCAGCATAAGGCTCGATCCCGCCGTGGATTCCGCATTCAGTATGTACGAAATCGTCAGCAGACCGGCAAATGACGCCAGAAGCGAAGACGCGACATAAGCCATGAACTTCGTGCGCTTGACGGGAATGCCTAGCAGGTACGCCGCCATGGAACTGCTTCCGACCGCATAAAACCAGCGGCCTGCGACCATCTTCTTAAGGAAGAGCTCGATCAGGATCAGAAGAACAACGCAGAACAAGATGTAATTCGGAACGCCGGGTATCATGCTGCCGCTGTTAAGCAGCCAGAAATCAGGATCGCCGATCGGCATCGATCGTCCGTTTGTCACGATGAACGCCAAAGATCCGGCGACCGCGAACGTGATCAGTGTGACGACAAAAGGCGCCAGGCCTGCGATTGTCACCAAAAAGCCGTTGAGGGATCCAAATACGAGCCCGACGAAGAGCCCGATGAGACCTGCCGAGAGACCGCCGAAACCGCTCGACATTGCCTGCGCTGTCACCATGCCGGTGAGCGAGAAGACCGACCCGACCGATAGATCGATGCCGCCGGTTATAACGACCAGAAGGACGCCGAGCGACATGATGATGAGCGGTGCCCCGGCCTGGGTGATGTTCGCAAAGTTGCCCCATGTCAGCGCCTGGGGAACTTGAGACCCCACGGCGAGCGCCAGAAGCACGATCGCAATGGCAATGGCGATCTCCGTACGATAGGCGCTGAAGAGGCTTTCCCTTTGTTTTATGTCAGGTGTCGTCGTTGCAGTCGAAGCGGTCGGTGCGTGCGTTCCGGTCATGCTGCCATTCCAGTCAATGTAACGAGTTTCTCTTCGCTGAATTCGTTCTGCTCCAGGACGCCAGCACATCTGCCTTCGGTGTCGAAGGCGACGACCCGGTTGCATACTTCCAGCAGTTCGACATTCTCGGTCGACCACCAGACGATGACGGTGCCGCTGGCGGCCATCTGCCTGATGAGCTGATAGATTTCACGTTTGGTGCCGATGTCGACGCCTCTTGTGGGCTCCTCGAGGACCAGCAGCCGGGACGGAACACCCATCCAGCGTGCGATCAGGAGCTTCTGCTGCGTGCCGCCGCTCAACGTGCTAGGCAGGTCCCAGACGGAAGCCGCTTTCACCTTCAGAGCCTTCAGAAGGTCGAGGCACTCGGCACCTTCCGATCCGCCTGCGATCGCGGCACCGCGGACAACCCGTCGCGACGCCATGACGTTGTCGAGGATGGGCAAGCTGTGGAGCACGCCCTTGTGGGCCCGGTCGCCCGTGATATATCCAGCTCCAAGACGAGCGGCTTGACGCGGAGACTGGAGGCGATCCGGCCATCCGGCGCGCGCGACAGTCCATCTTTTCCTCCGGGCCGCTCCGGTCAGCCCGTCAATCAGCATCGCAGGTCCGGCTGGGGCTCCAGCGACCCCGAGAATTGTGCCAGGACGCAGTTCCAGTTTGAATCCTTGCTCTTGGATCGTGAGCGTGTCCGTCGCGGAAGAAGCGTCGAACGTGACCGCCGACAGGCGGGTCGGCTCGACCGCGTGGGAGGCCGCCACCTGGCCCATCTTCTCGATGATCGCGGCGTCGGACAGCTCGTTTATCGCCTGCCGGTCCACGACCGTCCGTCCGTCACGAATGATTGTGCAGACGTTCGCGATTTGCCTGATCTCCTTCATGCGATGGGAGACGAACACGACCGACAGCCCATTTTCGCGGGTCAGCTTCCGCAATACCGTAAACAGCCTTTCCGTTTCGAGGGCGGTGAGATTGGCCGTTGGCTCATCCAGGAGGATCAACTCCGCGCCCGATGAGAGAGCCCTGGCAATTTCGACCATCTGGCCCTCGTGAAGGCTCAGGCTCCCGACAAGCCTGTGCAAACAGGTGGCTGCGAAGCCCTGGTCGATCATGCGCAGGGACTCGAAGGCCTGTCTTGCGGCCGCCGTGCGTCTGAACAGACCCATGCCTTTCCGGTGATGCGGCAAGGCGATGTTTTCCGCCACGGTGAGATGGGGCAGAAGCGCCAGCTCCTGGTGCACCACAGCAACCTTCGCCCTGCCCTCAATCTCGCTCCGCTCCCTGCCGTCATCGTCGAAGAAGCGGATATCGCCGTCGTTCTTCGAAGCTGCGCCAGTGATGATCTTGATCATCGTCGACTTCCCGGCGCCGTTCCCGCCAAGCAGTGCATGAACTTCGCCACGCGCAACCGAGAACTCGACGCCTTTAAGCACCGACGTCGCACCATAGGACTTTGTGAGTCCCCGGACCGTCATGACGTTCGTTAAAGTTTCACTCATCGAACGCTCCTCAGTAGATCGTCAGCGCCGGCACGAAGCTGACCGCCAGCAGGAGAAGCATGGCCATGCCAAAATATGGCCAGAGCTCGTTGGTCGTCGTTCCAAGAGGGGCTTTTGCGATGGACGAGGAGATGAACAGCGTGGTGCCAATCGGCGGCGTATAGAGCCCGATCCCCAGATTGATCACCATCATCAGGCCGAGCTGGACGCGATCCAGACCGATGGAGTCGGCGAGAGGGACGAAGATCGGTCCCAGCAACAGGATAGCCGGTGGCATGTCGAGCGGCATGCCGACGACGAGCATGATGACGTTCATCATGAGAATGATCACGATCGGGCTGGAGATGTGAGTGGAAACCCACTCCGCCATATGCTGAGGCGCCTGGTCGAACGTGAGCACCCAGCCGACCGCGGCGCTCCCCATGATCACAAGCATGACCACGCCCGTCGCGACGCCCGCCTCGACCATGTTGTCGCAGAAACGCTTCCAGCTCAGGTCTCGGTAAAAAAGAATGCTGAGCACGAGCGAATAGACCACCGACAGGACCGAGACCTCCGTCGGCGTCGCAAGGCCGAACCGAAGGAAGATGATGATCAGGATCGGCAGAAGGATCGCCGGAAGGCTCTGGAGAGCCAATCGCGCCAGCTCGCGCTTGCGGACATTCACAGCCGCCGCGGCATAACCCCGCCTGACGGAGATGTACCAGCATACGAGCACGAAGCTCGTGGCCATGATCAGACCCGGAATGATGCCTGAGATAAAGAGGTCGCCCACGCTGACGCCACTGATCAGCGCATAGAGGATCATCGGAATTGACGGCGGTATCAGCACGTCGATGACGGCCGAGGTCGCATTGTTAGCGGCACAAAGCGCGGGAGGAAAGCCTTGCTTCTTCTGCCACGGGATAAGCACGGATCCCAGCGCGCTCGCATTCGCGACGGCAGAACCCGAGACGCCGCCAAACACGACTGAAGAAACGACCGTGGTCGAGAGCGGTCCGCCCCTCCAGCGCTGCATCGCACGAGATGCAAGCTCCAATAGCTGACGGCCGAGTTCGCCGCCCAGCATCAATGTCCCTGCCAGCATGAAGAATGGAAGCGCCAGCATCGGGAAGGACTGGGTCTGATCGTAGACCTGCTGGGCAACGACCGAGAGAGGCACGTATCCGTTGAAGAGCACTCCGAGGCCCGCCGCGATGATGAGCCCATATCCAACGGGAACAGCAAGCACCATGAGGACGCAGAAGGAGATGATCATGACGATGGTCATAGCGCGAGCTCCTCGGGGCTGATTGCAAGTCGGTGTTCCCAGCCCGATCTCAGAACGCGGGCGGTCGCAGCGATCGTTACGATGGAGACGAGAACCGCGCCGGTGGAAAGCGAGTAGTATCCGATGCTGTTCGGTAGCTGCAGAACGGCGCTGTGTTCCGCGCCTGCGATTTCGGCCACGACGGTCGCTTGGTAAGCCAGTACCAGAAATGCCGCGACGCTGATGCCGTTCGCCACGATCAAGGCCGCCGTCCGGACAGCGCCATCCAGCTTTCCGTACAGCCACTCCACGGCCATATGCCCGCCGGCGTGGGCGGCCATGACGATGCCCGCGATGATGAACCAGGGGAACATCAGCATCGGCAGCTCCTGGGCGAATGAGAGGCCTCCGCTTGTCGATAGGTATCGAATAACGACATTGGCCGAAGTGACCACTGTCAGGCCGATGCCGCTGATGATGATCACCAGGCGCGCAAATACGACGATCATTCCGGCGACCAATTCGATGGCCGAGTAGAACCTGCTCATGATGCCTCCCTGTCGTAAGTGGGCGTCAGCCCTTCGCTGCAGCTACCACCTGTGCGACAAAGTCGCCGAACGGCTTCTTCTTCCAGATATCCGCGACAGGCGCGGTGGCCTTCACAAAGGCATCGTGGTCGACCTCCACCACCTCGACAGCGGTATTCCTCCTGAAGTTCTGGAGCACCTCGGCTGCCTTATCGCTCGAGAGCTTGCGCTGAAGGTCCCCGGCCTCCTTGGCAGCCGCCTTCACGGCTTCTAGGTCGGCTCCAAGCCGGGCCTGAGCTATTTTCGACATCAGGAAAGGCGTCGATTCCCACTTATGGGCGGTCAGGCTGATGTACTTGTTGACTTCGTAGAGCTTGGAGCTTTCGATATTGGCGAGCGGGTTCTCCTGCCCGTCCACGACGCCCTGCTGCAAGGCGATATAGAGTTCGCCGAAGGCGATCTGTTCGGTCCCTGCACCCAAGGTCTGGAAGATGTCGATCGTCATGGGATCAGCAGGTGTTCGGATCTTCATGCCCGACAGATCCGCCGGAGTGGTCACCTTCCGCTTAGAGTTGGTAAGATGGCGGATGCCGTTGTCCCACCAATCGAGCGGAACGACGCCGACGGCTTCGAAACGCTTGCCAAGTTCTGCCCCTACCGGTCCATTGAGGACGGCCATCGCCTTGTCGGTATTTTCGAAAAGGAACGGCAGGCCAAGCGCGCTCAGCTCAGGGACGATCGCCGAAGTGGCGCCCTGGCTGTTGGCGGTAAAGTCGAGCGCGCCAGTCCGCAGGCTGGTCAGCATGGCGGAATCGCTGCCGAGCGTCTCCGCACCCGCGACGTTAATCTGGACGCGCCCTTCAGTCTTTTCCTTGACGAGCTGCGCGAATTTGTCGGCCGCGACGGTTCTGGGATTACCCGGCGCTGCTCCATGACCAAGCGTGAGTGTCGTAGCGGCGGCACCGGCGAATCGGGCGGATAGCACGACTGCGGGGGCCGCAAGGACCACCGCGGCAGTCGCCAGGAAACTGCGTCTCTTTACTTGAAAGCTCATATCATCCTCCGTCATAAGCTTTTCTTTTGTCGGCCGGCTCTCCTCAACCGGCCATGTGCATCACGTCGAAAGCCAGGCTTTCACCGCCTCCGTGACCTTGAGTGTCGAGAGACCGTACTGGTCGTGAAGCGTGGGCAAGGCCCCTGCTTCCAGAAACTGGTCCGGCAAGCCAATCTGGCGGAAGGCGGGGGGCGCTACGCCGGTGCGCATCAGGGCTGCTGCGACAGCCTCGCCGAGACCGCCGATAACGGTGTGGTTCTCTGCCACGACTACGAGGCGCCCGCCTTTCCGGCATTCGGCGATGATTGTCGCCTCGTCGAGAGGCTTGATTGTCGGAACGTGCAGGACGGCTGCGTCAACGCCGTCCTTCTTAAGCTGCTTGGCGGCATCGAGCGCCCGCATCGTCATCAGGCCAGACGAGATGATCAGAGTATCCTTGCCGTCTCGGATGAGCTTCGCCTTGCCGAGCTCGAACTTGTAGCCGTACTCCTCCAGAACCACCGGCACGTTGCCGCGCAGAAGACGCATGTAGACCGGCCCCTTATGGGCGGCGATCGCCGGAACCGCTTGCTCGATTTCGCTTGCGTCGCAGGGATCCAGGATCGTCAGGTTCGGCATTCCTCGGAACATCGCTAGATCTTCCGTCGCCTGGTGGCTAGGGCCATAGCCCGTGGTCAGGCCAGGAAGAGCGCAGACGATCTTCACGTCGAGCATCTCCTCGGCGATCGCCAAACAGATGAAGTCGTAGGCTCGTCGAGACGCGAAGACGGCGTAAGTCGTCACCCAGGGCTGAAAGCCTTCGCGCGCCATTCCAGCGGCCGACATCATCAATAGCTGTTCGGCCATACCCATCTGGTAGAAGCGGTCGGGATGCGCCGCGCGGAACACGTGCAGGTCCGTATATTTCGCGAGGTCTGCTGACATGCCGACGATACGGTCGTCTCGACGGGCCAACGCTGCCAATGCATTGCCGAAGGGTGCAGGCTTGGTCAGCTGATCCGGGCCGGCAATGGATGCGATCATCGCCGAAGTCGTCAGGCGAGGCTTGTCGCCGCCGTTCTCGAGATGCGCTGGCCGGATATATTTCGAACGCCTCATGCTTCCGCTCCCGCATCGATGATTCTGAGGGCTTCAGCCCATTCGTGAGGCTCCACCCGGAGGAAGTGGTTTCGATCACGCGCCTCGAGGAATGGCACGCCCTTAGCCATCTTCGTGTCGCATATGATGATGCGAGGTCTTGCATCCGTGTGGGTGCGAGCGAGGTCGAATGCCTCGACAAGCGCATTGATGTCGTTCCCGTCCACCCGTTGAACGAACCAGCCGAACGCCTCGAATTTGGGAGCGAGCGGCTCAAAATTCAGGACACCGATCGACGGACCGTCGGCCTGCATCTGGTTGACGTCAACGATTCCGATCAGGTTGTCGAGCTTGTAAGATCCGGCCGACATCGCTGCCTCCCATGTCGAGCCTTCGTCAAGTTCGCCGTCGGAAAACAGGTTGTAGACGAAGGATGACGATTTCTTCCGCTTCAGAGCGAGAGCCATCCCGACCGCGATGCCAAGTCCATGTCCGAGCGATCCTCCGGTGATCTCCATGCCGGGCGTGTATGCCGCCATGCCGGACATGGGTAGGCGGCTGTCGTCGGTGCCGTAGGTCTCCAATTCGTCCTCAGGAACGATCTTGGCCTCGATCAACGCTGCATAGAGCGCGATGGCATAGTGACCGATCGACAGCAGGAACCTGTCGCGTCCTTCCCATTCCGGGTCCTCCGGCCGGTAATTCGTTGCATGGAAATATGAGACGGCGAGCACGTCGGCGACGCCGAGCGCCTGCGCGATATAGCCCTGCCCCTGAACTTCACCCATGCGCAGCGCATGACGCCGGATGCGCCGGGCCCGCTCGGTGAGGCTGATGTTGTGTCCTATCTGGGTCATGTGGGTGTTCCTGGTCGTTTGGCGACGGATCTCAGTGGATGAGCATGCCGCCGTTGACGTCGATCACCGCACCGGTGACATAAGCGGAGAGGTCTGATGCGAGGAACAGATAAATATTCGCGACGTCGGTCGCTTCACCGAGCCGGCTCAACGGAATGCCCTTGATGATGTCAGCACGCATCTCCTCGGTGAGCTTGCCGCCGGTAATGTCCGTCTGGATAAGTCCAGGCGTTACCGAGTTGACGCGGATTCCAGCCGGCCCGAATTCGCGAGCCATCGCCTTGGCGAGGCCAAGCACGCCTGCCTTGGCGGCCGAATAATGAGGGCCGCCGAAGATCCCGCCCCCGCGCTGCGCCGAGACTGAAGACATGCAGGCGATCGATCCGCCGCCATTGTCGCGCATATAGGGTATGAAAGCCTGGCTCAGGAACAACACGCCGGTCATATTGACGGCGACAATCCGTTGCCAATCAGCATCCGTGATGTCTAACGTCTTGACGGGCTGAGTAATACCAGCGTTGTTGATCAACGCATTGACGGCCCCGAAGGAAGCAATGACCTCGGAGGCAGCCCTGGTGCAGGAGTCCTTGTCGGCAACGTCGCAGCGCAGGCCAATGTGGACCCCGGCATCAATGGTTGGCAAGCTCGCAGCCGCTTCCGCAGCGGCTTCTGAATCGATATCGAGGATCGCAATGCGAGCGCCGTGCTCGGCGAAAAGCTGTGCGGTGGCGCGACCAATGCCGCGCCTGCTCGCCGCGCCCGAAATGACCGCGGTCTTCCCATTCAGTAGCATGTAATCTCCTCCCGATGCTTCCCGAGCATCTGGCAAATCATGAACATGTCAGTCGGCTTGCAAAGCCGAAACTGCCGCAGTCGACGACGTTCGACAAACGCGAAGTTTACAACGGTAGGTGAATCTGGTTCACTAATGACATGTTACAGATGGCTTCTCTCTCCGCTGTCCGCATCTTTGAAGCTGCAGCCCGGCTTGCTTCTTTTAGGGCTGCCGCAGAAGAGTTGCATCTGTCGCCGAGTGCCGTCAGCCACGCCATTGCGAAGCTGGAACGGGATCTGGGCACATCTCTCTTTGAACGCAGCACACGCAGGGTCACCCTTACCCTCGCAGGGCAGACACTCCTCTCTCATGCATCCAACGCGTTCGAGGAGCTTCGGCGCGGAGTTGAGATGATTTCATCGAACAAGGCGCATCTTTTGCGGGTTCATTGCGCACCCAGCTATGCCGCGCAGGTGCTGTCGGCACGACTTCCAGACTTTCTCAGCAAGAACGAAGGCGTTGAAGTCAGAGTGGCGGCAAGCACGAATTACGCACGGTTCGTCGACGGCCTCTTTGACGTCGATATTGTTTACGGCGAGCCTTCCAACCGAGAAGACCTCATCGTCGTGCCACTGGGAGAGGAAATCGTATCGCCCTTGTGCAGTCCGAAAATGGCAGAGCGGCTGAAAACGCCGCGTGATCTTGAGCGCCTGCCGCTCATCAGAAGCGACTTGAAGCGCATCCAATGGATCGACTGGTTCGAACTCAACAATCTCGGCCCCCCTCCTCTTCCTGCGATGAGCTTCGACAGAAGTTTCCTTGCGGTCGATGCAGCGGCAAATGGTCTAGGGATCGCTTTGGAATCCAATACTCTCGCAAATCGGGAATTGAAAAGTGGTCGGCTCGTGCGGCCCTTCACCAATAGCAGGGACAATCGCTACATCGGGCACTATTTGGCTTACCCAAAAGCTGGTAGCCAACGCCGGCTCTCTAAGATCTTTGCGGATTGGATCACGTCGTCATCGCCGACATGAGGCGCGTTGACGAGGAACCTGAAACCCTGGGTTCGCCACCCGAGTGGACTCGAAGCATCGACTAGTTGATTTCCCCTCGAGCGGCATATCGGTGATTTTTGGAACCGGAGTGAAACTACGCCGCGGCGTCTGTGATCAGCCGGCCGAAAAGGCGGGCCAACTTGCAAAGCGACCGCGGGATCCGTCTCAAAAGTCGACGACGAGACCCTTGGCCTTTAGCACCGGTTCCAGCTTGCTGACCTCGATGACCGACTTCCCCTGTTTGTAGGCTGCGATATAGCCGGCCTCGGCATCTTCGCGGACCTGCGAAAGCCTGGCGGCTTCCTGCGCTTCCTGCCTGCGCACAACCACAAGTCCATCGGCATCGCCAACGATGATGTCGCCGGGATTGATGATTTCGCCGCCGACGATAATCGGGTCGTTCACTGCCGCGATAGTTTCCTTCACAGTCCCCTTAATGCAGACGCTGAGCGAGAAGACGGGGAAACCAAGTTCCCTTAGCTGCAGCGTATCGCGCACACCGGTATCGGTCACGAGACCGCCGATGCCCTTGGCGAGGCAGGCATTGGCGAGGACGTCGCCGAACGAGCCGGCTTCTTCGTATTCGCCGGCGGAGACGACGATGATGTCGCCGGGCTTTGCATAGTTGATGGCGAGCTGCAGCATGATGTTGTCGCGCGGCGCGCATTTCACCGTGAATGCCGGGCCGCACAATTTCATGCGATAATCGACGGGTTTGAGGCGCGAGGAGAGTGCGCCGCGGCGCCCTTGGGCTTCGTGGATTGTCGCG
>NZ_JBOBHU010000035.1:0-29567 GCF_050587665.1 Rhizobium sp. Nf11,1
TCAGGATGAAACTCATCCCGCCAGCGATCACCGCAAGGCGCTTCTGCTTGCGTGTCATCTCGAATCTCCCGCAGCTGTCGTGTTCGGCTCCTGCCCCGAAACGGTCAGCGGAACGCCGCCATTGCCGGAAATATGTTGATTGACGAGCGGCAGCCATGCCGCGCCGGCAGGCGACAATTTCGCCAGCGCTTCGAAAGCTGCCAGCGCCTCGGTGGTCCGCCCCGCCTGCTCCATGCCGACAGCGATGTAGAACAGCGCGCGCGGGTTTTTCGGTTCGAGCCGAAGTATCTGCCGCAGGATGTCGAGTGTGTCCGCGGTCACCGAACCGTCCGCTTCGATCATCAGGGCCTCGGCAAGGCCGCCCAGGCGATCGACGTCGGGGCCGAGGATCCGCAGCGCATTCCGATAAGCCGACTGTGCCTCGGCGATCCGGCCGGTTCTGAGGTAGACCGGAGCAATAACATTCCATCCCCGCCCGTCATTGGGCTCGCTTGCGAGATGGCGTTCTGTCTTCGCAATGAGCATTGCGATATTCCGGCCGGGATCTTCCAGCCGCGCCTGCAGCGGCTGCGACGGCATGTCGGGCGAACCCAGCCGGGCATAAAAGCCGATGCTCGCAAGCGGCAGAAATACGACGATGGCCAGCTTCAGCCATCGATGGGCATGCGGCAGTCTCCGGCGCTTTTCATGTTGCTGTTCGCTTGCCTTGAAAAGCCGCCGCGCGATTTCGGCACGGGCATATTCATATTCGTTGCGCGGTAGTTGGCTCGTCGCCATGTCCCTGTCGAGTTCGACGAGCTGGTCCCGATAGACCCGGCAGGCGTGAGCCGCACCACTGTCGATCCGGACAGGGCCCGAAGCAAGCGGATGAAGAAGGGAAGCGATCACGGCAGTCGCGATGACCGCGAAAACAATCCAGATAAGCATGAGGTCGAGGTGCCTTTTGCCCTGACCTTAGCGGAGCGGGCGCTCGCCACATTGACGCCGGTCAAATTATGGCGTGCTTTCCGGCTTGTTGCCGATGTCAGCACGCCTTCCGCAACTGGTCGACACTGTCGACCAGCACGATCTTGCCTCTGACTTCGACACCTGCGGGAACGAGCGCGGCGAACGCTCGGGACAGGGCTTCGGGGGCAAGCCCCAGTTCGCCGGCCAGAATTCTCTTCCGGTAAGGCAGGCGAAACGTGGCCTGCGAGGCCGAGGCCGGGCATCGGCTTACGAGGTAGTTCGCGACACGCTGCGCGGCTGTGTGCAGGCGGTCTCCTGCTATGCAATCCATCGCGCCGAGCAGATGCCGGGTCATGATCCGCATGACGTTGCGATGAATGATTGGATACCGATCGGCGAGAGCCCGCAAGTCCGAAAGTTCGAACAAGGCCACCTCCGCTCCGTCGGCGGACCACGCGCTGTAGGCGTAGGAGCCGCCGCCCGATAGCAAATATTCGCCAATGGTGTCGCCGGGCTCGCAGACGCAGATATCGGCCTCGCGCCCAGCGGATTCGGATTTGGAAAGCCGGACGAACCCGCTTATCACGCAGTAGACGAACGACGCCGCCTGGCCTTCGGCGATGATCCGCTCATCCGGCGCGAAGGTTTGAAACTGAGCCGCAGCGGCGAGCTCCTCTACCGTCGCCTGGTCGAGGCCATCGAACAGGTCAGACCGCAAAAGTACGGGATTTTTCGCAAGCATCGATCTTCCTCTCGTTTGGTCTGTATGCGGCTTAAGATTTTTTGCGGTCGGTGTCGTCGTCGACGAGAATTCGCCAGGCGGCTCCTTCAAGGTCGTCATACTGGCCGCTCTTCAGCGACCAGAGGAATGCCAGGAGGCCCATCCCCCCCATCAGCAGCGCGATCGGGATCAGATAGATCAGCATGTTCATGCGGTTTTCACCTCCCTGCCGGCTCGCGCTTCGGTCGGCATGGGGGAATGTTTGCCGAAGGCATTCAACCGCAGCGCATTGGTTACGACGATGATCGATGACGTCGACATGGCCACCGCTGCGATCAGCGGCGTCGCCAGTCCGGCAATCGCGATCGGGACCGCCAGCACGTTGTAACCGATCGCCAGAACAAAATTCTGCCGGATGAGGCTCGCGGATCTTCGCGCGACGGCGATTGCTTCCGGAACGGCATCGAGCCGTTCGTTGAAAAAGACGAGGTCGGCGGCCTGCCTGCCGATGTCGGATGCCGTGGCAGGCGCCATCGAGACATGCGCGGCGGCAAGCGCCGGAGCGTCGTTGATCCCGTCGCCGACCATGAGCACGCGGCGGCCCTCACCGCTCAGCCTCTGGCATTCCTCGACCTTCTGCTTCGGCGCCAGGACGCCCAGAGCCCTCTGAATGCCGAGAGCCTGCGCCGTATTGTCGACGACCGTTTGCCGGTCGCCCGAAACCATCAGGGTTTCAAGGCCGGCGGCAGTGAGATCGCGCACAGCCTCGGCAGCGCCCGGGCGCAGCGTGTCGTCAAAGAGGAAACATGCCAGATCGGCACCGTTCTTCGACAGGACCACTTCCGAAAACGGACCGTCGTCCGCGCCGGGCGTAAGACCGGTTCCGCAGGCAAAGGCCCTGTTGCCCAGCCGATAGACATCCGCTCCGTTGCAGGCTTCCAGCCCGCCGCCGGGGATTTCCGTGATCTTGTCGAAGGAGAAGGAAGAAGCCTGCTCGATGTCCCGCAGCAGCGCCTGGGAAAGAGGATGCCGTGAATGCGCGGCCAATGCGCAGGCGATGGCGGTGTTGCCGGCGTGGGTCGCTTCGACACCGACGAGGCGGGGCCGCCCCATCGTCAGCGTGCCGGTTTTGTCAAAGGCGACGATATCCGCCTCGGCCAGTCTTTCGAGCGCCGAACCGTCCTTGACCATGATGCCCTTGCGGAAAAGTTCACCCGCCGCCACCACCTGGACGACGGGAACGGCAAGGCCGAGCGCGCACGGGCATGTAATGATCAGCACCGCGACCGCGACCAGCATCGCCTGTTTCCAGTCGCCGCCGAAAAATCCCCAGGCGAGAAAGGACACGAGCGCCAACAGGTGCACCGCCGGGGAATAGAGCGCTGCGGCCCGATCGGCGATCCGGCGATAGCGGGCCCTGCCGCCTTCGGCGGCTTCCATGAGGCTGATGATTTCCGATAGAAGGGAATCCCTCGCCACTTTCGTCGCTCGCAGGATGAGCGAGCCGGTCAAGTTCATCGCACCCGAATTCACCGCGCTGCCTTTGGCGACGGCGACCGGACTGCTTTCACCGGTGACGATGGAAAGGTCCACGTCGCTCTCGCCGCTGACGATCGTGCCGTCGACGGGGATGCGCTCGCCCGCCGCGATCGCGATGTCGTCGCCCACCGCGATCTCTTCCACCGCAACGTAGCGGCGCGACCCGTCCGGCATCATCAGCAGCGCCCCGCGCGGGGCCAGCCTTGCCAGCCCGTTGATCGCCGCGCGTGCCTTTTCGCGCATTACGTGATCGAGAGTTCTGCCGATCAGCAGGAAGAACAGCAGCGAGACCGAGGCGTCGAACCATGCATGTTCGCCGTGATGCACGGTCTCCCACAGGGAGACGGCATAGGAGAGCGTCACCGCAAGCGAGATCGGAACATCCATGTTGGTGCGCCCGCGCTTCAGCGCGTTCCAGGCCGATTTGAAGAAGAAGCGCCCGGCATAGACCAGCGCAGGGGCTGCGATCATCGCCGATATCCAGTGAAACATGTCACGCGTCGCCGCGTCGGCGCCCGACCAGACCGACACCGAGAGCAGCATGATATTGGCAGCTGCAAAACCCGAAACGCCGATCGCCAGCAGCAGCTGGTTCCTGGTCCTGTCGTTTTCAGGTGCCGTGGGCGTAAAGAGATGCGCGCGGTATCCGGCCGCATTGACCGCTGCAAGGATTTCAGAGGGGTCGGTCGCCCGCTTCTCTATTTCCTCCTGATAGACGCAGCTGACCCTGCGGGCAGTGAGATTGACCCGGGCTCTCCTGACGAAAGGAAGCGCCGACAGCGCCTTTTCGATGGTCGATATGCAGCCGCCGCAGTGGATGTCGGGTACGCTGAGGTCGAGTTGGTGCAATCCGGCCCCGAGCGAGTGGCTGGCCAGCCGGACTTCCTCGGCGCTGGCGGATGTCGCGCTGAGGGCGAGCACGCTTTCCGTATCCATCGAGCAGCAGGTCATTGGCCAAACTCCGCAGTATCGATGCGCTTGGCCTCATGCATGACGACCGCGCCGTCCCTTCTCGATATGGCCTCGACGATCCAGTCGCCGCCGGCGACCTCGTGATCGGCTTCGAACCGGCCCTCGCCCGTCTTCCGGAGCGTCAGGTGGAAATCCTCGTGATCGCCGACCGGCCGTTTGAAGTTCAGCATGACATCGTCGATGATCGCAGGCGCACCCTTGCGATCGTGGATATGGTAGCGGATCTCGCGGCCCTTGATGGAGAGCGTGCCCTCGACGCCGGAGGCTGCCATTGCCTTCATCGCTGCCGCCTTGCCGTTGAATTCCTGGCTGGCCACATAGGTGTTTTCGACGACCAGGCCGCTCCAGCTGGATGAAGCATACACGGCCATGGTGACATTGACGGCGATCACGACCGCGAAAAATGCCGAGGTGGCAAGAAGCATGTGCAAACCGGTAAAACCTCGAGTGGAAGCCTTCATTTCACCTCTCCCGGTGCGTTGAACGCCGCGCGATAGGTCGCCCGGTCGGAATGGCCCGTATCTTCGATGACGAAGAGGAATTCGTTGATCTCGGCCCCGTCAGGCTTGCGCGTCACGAAGACCTTGATCGTCGTGGCCGCGTCAGGTTCGGCATTGACCGTGAAGCTGCGGCCATCCTGCCTGCCGAACTCGGGAATGCGCATCATGCCGCCTTCGAGCCCGACGAGAGTGATGGTCACATCCCGCGGCGTCGGCACCATGTTGAGGACGCGAAGTGTGTAGCCGTTGCGGATGGAGCCGTCGCTTTCAAGGACATATTGGGGGTTGCGATCATGCACGACGTTGAGTTCGAGCCGTTCGCGGAAGGCGAGATGGATGACCATGGCGATGCCGATCGATGCCCAGACGACAGCATAGAAGAGGATTCTCGGACGAAAGATGATCCGCCAGTCGAAATGCCGGATTGCCGCAATGAAGCTTCCATCTTCGTTTCGAACATTGGACGGCTGGATGGCTGTCCGTCCTCCGTCCGTCGCAAGCGACATGTTGCTCGAATATTCGCTGAGCGTCGCATAGGCGATCAGGCCGCGAGGTTTTCCGAGCTTGTCCATGACGCCGTCACAGGCATCGATGCAGAGAGCGCATGTGATGCATTCCATCTGCTGGCCGTCGCGAATGTCGATTCCCATCGGACAGACCGCAACGCAGGCATTGCAATCCACGCAATCGCCGACCGGTAGGCCCTTGGCCAGGGCTTTCTTGGCGTGGCGCGACCTCTGCTCGCCCCGCCAGTCATTGTAGGTGACGACAAGCGAATTTTCGTCGAGCATCGCGCCCTGAATGCGCGGCCACGGGCACATATAGGTGCACACCTGCTCGCGCATGAGCCCGCCAAGCACATAGGTCGTTGCGGTCAGGATGGCGATCGTCGCATAGGCGGCGGCAGGAGCACTGCCGGCAAACAGCGAAACCGCCAGGCTCAGCGCGTCGGCAAAATAGAAGATCCACGCGCCGCCGGTGGCGGCTCCGATCAGCAGCCAGATCGTATGCTTGATTACCCGCTTGCTGAGCTTGTCGAAGGTGAAAGGGCCGGCGTCGAGCTTCATTCGCGCGTTTCGGTCGCCTTCGATGGCGCGTTCGACGACGAGAAAGAGATCGACCCAGACGGTCTGCGGACAGGCATAGCCGCACCAGGCGCGGCCGACCGCGGCGGTGACGAGAAAGAGGCCAAATCCCGCCATGACCAGCAGGCCCGCGACATAATAGAATTCCTGGGGCCAGATCTCGATGAAGAAAAAGAAGAAACGCCGCGAGGAGAGGTCGACAAGGATTGCCTGATCAGGCGCGTAGGGACCCCGATCCCAGCGGATCCACGGCGCCAGGTAGTAAATGCCGAGCGTGATCAGCATCACCATCCATTTGAACCGGCGGAATCGGCCCTCGGCGCGCTTTGGAAAAATTTTCTTGCGCGGTGCATAGAGAGGCTGTCGGTTGCGCCGGGCGTTGACCGGCTCGACGCTGACGCGCTCGATGTCATTCGGATCTGGGGCGGTGTAGAGATTCATTGGACCTGTCCGGTGTTGGCCTGCTCTTGTCCCACCCGCGGCGCACCGGTTCCTTGATGCAGATCAAGAAACGATCGTCCGGAAATGAAAAAGGCCACGCCCCGGGGTAAGGGCGTGGCCGGAGGCCAGCGGGGGAGAAACACCGCTGGAAGGTCCTCGACAGGAGCCGAAACTATCGGCTCGTCTGCTTGTGATCCTTGAGGCAGGTCAAACTTACGATCGAATTGCCGATCTTTGCAGGGTCCTCTTGTTCGGCCGACGGAGGCATCGTCATGGCGCGCGCCGAAACACGAGACCGGATGGCGGCGCGCGGCGTGCCGTAGAGACCGAGGATGGGATTGTGGTCGTGGGCTGTCATCGATGTCTCCTTACGTTCCGCCGCCAAGCGAATGAACGAAAATGGTGAGTTCCTTGACGGTCGTGTCCCCGAGGCGCGCAGCCCAGGCAGGCATGACGCCATGTTTGGGAGAGGCGACCTGGCGGACGATGGCGTCTTCACCGCGCGCCTTCAGCCAGATTGCGTCGGCAAGATCCGGCGCACCCATTTCCGCTTTTCCTTTGGCATCCTCGCCGTGACACGCGGCGCAGTTGTCGAGAAAAACCTGTTTTCCGGCCTCCGCCAGAGCGGGGTCCGAGGGCGTATTGGTCAGCCCCCAGACATAGGCAGCGACCTGCCGCATCTGGGCAGGCTCGAGGACATCGGTAAAGGCCGGCATCTCGGAAGCGTGCGTTTCGGCATCCGAATCGAACCGGATCCCGTGGGCGATCGTCGTCTGGATGGCGTCCAGGTCTCCGCCCCACAGCCAGTCGTCATCGTTGAGATTTGGAAAGCCCGGGCCGCCGCTCGCCCCCGAGCCATGACAGGGCGCGCAATTGACTTTGAACGAGGACGCACCGCCGGCGATTGCGAATTCACGAAGGGCAGGATCGGCGTCGATCTCCTGCACTGTCTTTGCCGCGATCAAATCGTGAAACTGCGTCTGGGACGCTTTGGCCTGATCCAGATCCTGCTGCAGCTCCGCACGAGTTGAGTAGCCGAGATAGCCCTTTGTGGCGGACGTGATCATCGGAATCGCGGGATATGCGATCGCATAGCCAACCGCCCAGAGAATGGTGACGTAGAAGGTCCACACCCACCAGCGGGGCATGGGATTGTTGAGCTCGCGGATGCCGTCCCATTCATGCCCGGTCGTTTCGACGCCGCTCAATTCATCGATATGTTTTTCCGACATCTCAATCGTCCTTCAAGGGAATATCGGCGGCTTCTTTCGCCGTCTGCTTGCTGCCTGGGCGAAGGGTGAACACGACCACGCCGGCGAAGAATGCCGCCATTGCCAGGAGGCCCCAGCTGTCGGCGAAGTGTCTCATTGCAGTGTAGGTTTCCATGGATCGCCTCAACGGTAGCCGGTCGCATCGTCATAGGTCGAGAAATCGACCAGCGTTCCGAGCATCTGCAGGTAGGACACCAACGCGTCCATTTCGGTCAGCCTGGCCGGGTCGCCGTCGAAATCGCCGACCTTCGCCTTCGGATAGCGTTCGAGGAGGGCCGTCGTGTCCGCATTCGGATCGGCCTGAGCCTTCATGTCGGCCTCCGCATTCGCCAGCATGTCGTCGTTGTAAGGCACGCCGACGTCCTCGTTGGCCTTGAGGTCCATTCCGACGTCCTTGACCGTCACGTCCTGCTCCTTGAGGAAGGCGTAGCTCGGCATGATCGATTCCGGCACCACGGCCCGCGGATTTGCGAGATGCTGGACATGCCATTCGTTCGAGTAACGTCCGCCGACACGGGCCAGATCAGGCCCGGTGCGTTTGGATCCCCACTGGAACGGATGGTCGTACATCGATTCCGCGGCCAGCGAATAATGGCCGTAACGTTCGACTTCATCACGGAACGGCCTGATCATCTGGCTATGGCAGAGATAGCAGCCTTCACGGATGTAGACGTTGCGCCCCGCGAGCTCCAGCGGCGTGTAAGGCCGCATACCTTCCACTTTCTCGATCGTGTTCTGCAGGTAGAACAGCGGTGCGATTTCAACGATGCCGCCGACGCTCACGACGAGCAGCGATCCGACCAAAAGAAGCGTCGCGTTCTTCTCGAGGATTTTATGTTTATCCAATATCGATGCCATGTCTCACCTCATTCGGCAGGCTGTGCCTGGGGCACGAAAGTGGTCGGGATTGCGGCTTCGTTGCGCAGGTGGCCGCGGATCGTCATGAACACGTTCCAGGCCATGACGAGGCCGCCCGCCAGGTAAAGCGCTCCGCCGATCGCGCGCAGCACGTAGTAGGGGATCATCGCCGCCACCGTCTCCGCGAAGGAATAGACGAGGAAGCCCTGGGAATTGTATTCGCGCCACATCAGCCCCTGCTGGATACCGGCAACCCAGAGCACGGCGGCGTAGATCACGATCCCGAGGGTCGCGAGCCAGAAGTGCCAGTTGACCATGCGCAGGCTGTAGAGACGCTCGCGCCCCCACAGTTTCGGCGTCAGGTAATAGATCGCCCCGAAGGTGATCATCCCGACCCAGCCGAGCGCGCCGGAATGCACGTGACCGATCGTCCATTCGGTATAATGGCTGAGCGAATTGACTGTCTTGACCGACATCATCGGGCCCTCGAAGGTCGACATGCCGTAAAAGGCGATGGCGACGATCATCATCCGGATGATCGGGTCGGTGCGGATCTTGTCCCAGGCGCCGGAAAGGGTCATCAGGCCGTTGATCATGCCGCCCCAGGAAGGCATCCAGAGCATGACCGAGAAAACCATACCGAGCGTCTGGGCCCAATCGGGCAGCGCCGTGTAATGCAGATGGTGCGGACCGGCCCAGATATACATGAAGATCAGGGCCCAGAAGTGGATGATCGACAGCCGGTACGAATAGACCGGCCGGTTGGCCTGCTTCGGCACGAAGTAGTACATCATGCCGAGGAAGCCGGCGGTAAGGAAAAAGCCGACGGCGTTATGGCCGTACCACCATTGCGTCAGCGCATCCTGAACGCCCGAGAACAGAGAATAGCTCTTGGAGCCGAGGAAGGAAGTGGGAACCGCGAGGTTGTTGACCACGTGCAGCATCGCGATGGTGACGATGAAGCCGAGATAGAACCAGTTCGCCACATAAATATGCGGTTCCCTGCGCTTCAGGATCGTTCCGAGATAGACGGCGAGATAGGCGACCCAGACTATGGTCAGCCAGAGGTCGACATACCATTCGGGCTCGGCATATTCACGGGCCTGGTTGATGCCGAGCACGTAACCGGTCGCCGCCATGACGATAAAGAGTTGATAGCCCCAGAAGACGAACCAGGCGAGGCTGCCGCCGAAGAGGCGGGCACGACAGGTCCGCTGCACCACGTAAAAGGACGTCATGATCAGCGCGTTGCCGCCGAATGCGAAGATGACCGCCGATGTGTGAACCGGCCGCAGCCTGCCGAAATTGAGATAGGGCGCGATGTTGAGGTCGGGAAAGGCCAGCTGCAGCGCGATAATAACGCCGACGAGGAAGCCGACCACGCCCCAGAATACGGTGGCGATCAGGCCGTAGCGGACCACTTCGTCGAAATAACCGGACAGGTCGACTTTCCGCCGTTGGTCCGCCGGTGCGAAGTCGACCTTCCTGACAAGGAGCAGGGTTCCCGCAACGAGGCAGAAGCTCAGTATGCCCATATGGACCGCAAAGAGATGATCGTGCGCGAATGCGGCTCCGAGCAGCGCTAGAAACGCCGCGACCGCGAGCATCATTGTTTCCATCGTATAATTCATGATGTCGTCCCCAGTGCAAAGACGACCGCCCCGCGGCCGGCTTTCTCGTAGTTCGGGGCAGGACTGTCATGAAGCCGGCGATGGCTCCTTGATCTACATCAACAAGGGGACCCCAAGCCGCGGATGGGCCGCCGCTGTTACACACTGTTACACTCTTTTACCCTTTGGCACCGTCCGCTCATCCCCCTGTGACGCGACAGCTTTCTACTGCACCCACTGCCACGAGGGGACACGACAATGCTGATGCAGACCAACCACGCATTCGAAAATGCCGAGAAGACGGTCGAAGCCATTGATGCCGGCCAATCGCTTTCGTCGCTTTTCCTGAGCTCGGCGGCGGAACCCGTCGCGGCCGGCAAGGCGATTTGCTGGGAGGGCGACCAGGCGAAACATCTCTTTCAGGTGGAAGAAGGCGTCGTTCGCCTGCATCGCATCATCGGCGAAGGCCGCCGAGTGATCACCGCCTTTCACTTCGCCGGCGATCTCATCGGCGCCTCGTTGCAAAATGAATTCATTTTCACGGCGGAGGCCGTCACCGAATGCAAGATCCGGCGCATGTCGCGCAAGAGCTTTCATGAAGAAGTCGCCCGCTCCGATGCGCTTGGTCCGGCCTATATCTCCCTGCTCTGCCAGGAGGCGGCCGCCGCGCATGAACAGATGGTGTTGTTGTCGAAAAAGAATGCCGAGGAGCGTCTCTGCAGCTTCATTGTCAAGCTTGCATCCCGCCGCAGCCAGCGGTCGCGGCAAGGTCTGGTGCGCGTTCCCATGAACCGCCAGGACATTGCCGATCATCTCGGCCTGACAATCGAGACCGTGTCTCGCACGATCACGAAACTGGCATCACGCAACATCGTTATTCCCGTGGGCAGGCACGACCTGAGGATTGTCAATCTCGCCCGCCTGAAACAGTTGTCTGGCGACGCAGATGATTTTTCTGACGATTCCTGTCATAGGGTCAACCTGCACTGATGCAACAAGCCGCAGGATCGACTTCCATGCCTCACCGCCTCGTGTCCCCGAGAACCGCATCGCCACAGGAGCTGGACGCCATGGTGCACGTGCTCGACGGAGCGGATATCGTGGTTCATCGTTTCGACGGAACGATTACGCACTGGTCGATCGGCTGCGAGAACATGTATGGCTGGGCAAGAGAGGAGGCCGTCGGCGAGAAGGTTCATGAACTTCTGGCGACAAAGTTTCCCGAACCGGCGGAAAACATCCGCGATCAGTTGAAATCGCGCGGCTTCTGGCAGGGCGAAATCATTCATCGCCATAAGAGCGGGCACGACATCCATGTCGCCTCCCGCTGCGTGCTGGTCAATCTTCCGGACGGGGAGCATACCATCATCCAGACAAACAGCGATGTCAGCGCCCTGAGGCAGGCCCAGGAGGCGGTCAAGTCGCGTGAGGCGCATCTCAGCTCTATCCTCGATACCGTCCCCGATGCGATGGTGGTGATCGACCATAAGGGAACGGTGCTGTCGTTCAGCAAGGCTGCCGAAAAGCTGTTCGGAATGCCGGCGGATCAGATTTGCGGCCGCAACGTCAGTAACCTGATGCCGACCCCCTATCGTGAGGCTCATGACGGCTATATCGACCATTATATCGAAACCGGCGAAAAGCGCATCATCGGCTACGGGCGCGTCGTGACCGGACAGCGGGCCGACGGCTCACAATTCCCGATGGAGCTGCATGTCGGCGAAGCCACGGCCAACGGCGAACGGATCTTCACCGGTTTCGTCCGGGACCTGACGAGCCGATTCAAGATCGAGGAGGATCTTCGTCAGGCGCAGAAGATGGAGGCGATCGGGCAGCTGACCGGCGGCCTCGCGCATGACTTCAACAATCTCCTGACCGTCATCAGCGGCAATCTCGAAATGATCGAGGACAAGCTGCCGCCGGGCAGCCTTCGTGACATTCTCAAGGAGGCGCAGGCTGCCGCGCAGGACGGAGCGATCCTGACCGGCCAGTTGCTGGCCTTCGGCCGCCGGCAGCCGCTGAATCCCAAACACGCCGATCTCGGTCAGCTCCTGAGCGGCTTTTCGGATCTGCTGCGGCGAACGCTCGGCGAAGATATCAGGCTGTCGACCGTCATTGACGGGTCGGGCCTCAACGTCCTCGTCGACAGTTCACAGCTTCAGAATGCCATTCTGAACATCGCCCTGAACGCAAGGGACGCCATGCCGAAGGGCGGCACTCTGACGACAACGATTTCGCGCGTTCACCTCGATGCCGATTATGCGAAAATGTATCCGGAGGTGCGTAGCGGCAACTTCGTCCTCATTACCATGACAGATACCGGCATGGGCATGACCGAGGAGGTCAGGAAGCGCGCGATCGAACCGTTTTTCACCACAAAGGAAGTCGGCTCGGGCACGGGGCTCGGGCTCAGCATGGTCTATGGTTTCGTCAAGCAGTCGGGCGGGCATCTCCAGCTTTACAGCGAGGTGGGGCGCGGCACGACAGTCAGGATATATCTGCCCGCGGTCAACGGGGCGAAGCCCCGGGAGCCCGCGCCGGATGATGACAGCCGCGAGAGCCAGCTGCCGCGCGGCGACGAAACGGTGCTGGTCGTCGAGGATGACGCCCGCGTCCGCCGCGTTGCCGTCGCCAGGCTCGCGTCAATGGGTTACACGGTGAGTGAAGCCGAAAACGGCCACCGCGCACTAGAAGTCCTACAGGAAAACGCCGACACGGCGCTACTGTTCACCGATATCGTCATGCCGGGCGGAATGACGGGTGACGAACTCGCACGACAGGTGCGCCTCCAGCGTCCCGACATCGCGGTTTTGTTCACCTCCGGATATAGCGAGCCGGGCCTTGCGAGCAAAGGCATCGTTCCCGGTGCACAGTGGCTGCGCAAGCCCTATACCGCCAAGGAACTGGCGTTGAAGATCCGCGAGCTTCTCGACGCGAAGTGATCTCGTACCTGCTGCCATCTCGAATTGCTGGCGCTCGCCAGGCGAACGCCCTCCCGGTCATCTGCGTCGCCTGATGGCTTCGTCGGAACGCTCCGGCAATTGGCGCAAGGCCATTCCTGGTGTGGTGTCAGGCAAACAGCCAAAAACGGATCCTCGGCTTTTTCCGCTAATTTGACGGGCGTCAAAGAAGCCGGTTCCGGCATCTCCTAAAACATGTTCATGAGGCTGATCGAGCCTCGCAGAACAGGAGATTGCAAATGCGTTTGAAATTCGGTCTGATCGCTGCAGCGGCAGCCTTGATTGCCTCGGCAGCGCCATTGCTGGCCGCCGACCACCAGGTTCAGATGCTTAACAAAGGCGCCGACGGCGCAATGGTGTTCGAGCCCGGCTTCTTGAAGATCGCCCCCGGCGACACCGTCACCTTCGTTCCCACCGACAAGAGCCACAACGTCGAGACCTTCAAGGGCCTCATTCCGGATGGCGTCGCCGAATTCAAATCCAAGCCGAACGAACAGTATCAGGCGAAATTCGATGTTCCCGGTGCCTACGTGGTGAAATGCACGCCCCATGCAGGCATGGGCATGGTTGCCTTGATCCAGGTCGGCGACAGCCCGGCCAATCTCGACGCGATCAAGACGGCAAAAGTGCCGAACATGGTACGCAAGCGGCTCGATGTCGATCTTGTCCATAGCACCCAGTGATCAACGACCGGTGCGGATGGCCGCGCTCGCGCGCCATCCCGCACGATGGAGAACCATCATGTTCAAGCCCATGATGCTTGCTTTCGCAGCGGTTGTCTGCGCAGCCGGCGTGGCCGATGCTCACATTACCCTCGAGCAGAACCAGGCGCTGTCAGGCAAGGCGTACAAGGCAGTGCTTCGCGTCGGACACGGGTGTGAGGGCAAGGCAACGGTCAAGATCCGCGTGAAGATCCCGGAGGGTCTGCTATCGGCAAAGCCGATGCCGAAACCCGGCTGGACCGTTGAGAAGGCGAATGCGGCCTATCAGCAGAGCTACGATCTATACGGCAAACCTGTGAAGGAAGGCGTCAGTGAGATCACATGGTCAGGCGGCAACCTCGCCGACGATGAATATGATGAGTTCATTTTCCGTGCGACGGTCGCAAAGGAGATCGCGGCCAAAACCCGCATTTACGTTCCCGTGGTCCAGGAATGCACCGAAGGCGCGGTCGAACGCTGGATTGAAATTCCTGCGGTAGGCAAGTCTTCCGACGACTATGACGCCCCCGCTCCCTATTTCGACGTGATCGAACAACCACGCTCGTGAGCGGGCGAGAGCCGTCGATCATGTGGTCCTTGAGAATGGGAAACCTCGCGACACGGCTCCTTAGAGCGGTTCAGCTTTTCATGAAAGCACGGAACCGCCCTAACCCTTTGGATTTACGCAATTCCCGGCCAAAGCGCTTCGCGCTTTGCCTGGGAAAGCCCGCGTCGCACTTTTCCTGGAATTGCTCCAGGGCGGCTTGCACTGCCGCTGTCATCGTTATGGGCACGTGTCTGCCGACAAGCGCGCTTGCCCACGCCACCTTGAAAGATTCGACGCCAGCCGGCAACGAGACGCTGGACCGGCCGCCGGCCGCAGTCGAACTGCATTTCAATGAACCGGTCCGGCTCATCCGGGCGACAGCAAACAACGGCAGCGGCTCGAGCCAGGAGCTGGAGGCCGAGACTTCGGGTGCCGACGTTCGATTGCGATTTGCAAATTCCAATATCCGCGGCACCGTGATTGTGAGCTACCACGTCGAGTCCGAGGACGGCCACCCCGTCGGCGGCGCCCTCGCGTTCAATATCGGCTTGCCCTCCACAGCATTGCCCGTTGCCCTTGGCGAACGGGCGGATCCTTCTTTGCCGATCGTCATCTGGCTCGTGCATACCGCCACGGTTCTGTTCATGGCGTTCGTGGTCGGCGGCACGCTCTTCGATCGCTGGCTGGGCGGGGGCGGCGGCCGGGCAGCAGGCATTGCAGCGGCTTTGCTGCCGGGAGCCGCTTTGCTGGGAGCGGGCATCTATTTGCAGGGACTGGACGAAGCAGGAAGCGGCCTTGTCCTGGCCGGTGGTGAACCGTTCAAGATCGCACTGCAAGGTAATGCAGCGATCTGCGCCGGCTTGTTCTTTCTGTCGCTCCTGGTCGCCACACTTCCCTTCGGCGACCGCAAAATCGCCGGCCGCACCCTTGCCGTCGTCGCCCTGGCGCTGGCCGCAAGCGCCTTCGCTTTCAGCGGGCATTGCAGTGTCGTCGAGCCGCGCTGGATAGGAAGGGCCGCCATTTTTTTCCACAGCGCAACGCTGCTTTTCTGGATCGGCAGCCTTCCACCGCTCTGGCGGCTCTGCCGAACGCCGCTGGACCTGCGCCCGCTGAACGCCTTCTCGCGCAACATTCCCTTTGCGTTCGTCCTGATGATCGTTGCCGGAACCGTGCTGGCAGTCGCGGAGCTTCCGGCGCTTGCGCAAATCCTGTCGTCGCTCTACGGCCGGATTCTCGTCGTCAAGATCATGCTCGTCGCTGTCCTTTGTGTGCTGGCCGCCTACAACCGCTTCTGGCTGACCGGCGCGACTTTGGCGGGAGATGGGGTTGCGAGAAGACGCCTGCGCCGAAGCATTGCCTTTGAAATCATCCTGGCCGTCGCAATCATCGGCGCGGCCGGCATCTGGCGGTTTGCTGGCCCCGGGCAAGCGGATGCCGCTGATGTTACGGCTATAGCGTCCGTCCACCTGCATGGCGACAGCGCAATGGCTCAACTGGAGCTGGAAGCCGAGCCAAACGGAACCGGGAAAATCCACGTGGCGGTCATGGCTCCCGATTTCGGCGCGCTCGATCCCCGACAGGTCGTTCTTCGCCTGAAGAAGCCGGACTCCGAAATCGAGCCGATGAAATTCGAACTCGCCCGGGCGGCGCAGGGCGGGTGGGAGACGAGCGGCCTTCCGGTGCGCGATCCGAAGGGCTGGCTGGCCGATCTCGAGGTGCTGATCGACGATTTCCATTCGGTGCATCTCGAAGGCAGCCTGTCGGAATGACGGTCACTCAACCGTGGCGTCTATTTGCCAAGATAAACAACCGACACATCTATGATCGATGAACAAGGCGCCGACACTCTTGTCCCAGCTTGCCGACCATGCCGTGACGATTCTCCTCGGCAAGGCCCTGGAGCAATTCGGCGCGCTTTGCCTGCGGGAGGAACCTTGGCGGCGGTTTTGAGGTCCTGCTCATTACGACGCGCGAAACCGGCCGGTGGACGATTCCCAAGAGCTGGCCGATCAAGGGTCTCGCGCGAGCGTGAGGCCTTGGAAGAGGCGGGTGTGAAGGGGCGGGCGAAGAAACGGGCTTTCGACTGCTTCTCCTATCTCAAGACGCTTCCGGATGGAAAACAGGTGCCGTCATTCGTGACGGTGCACGTCATGACGGTTCGCCGCACCAGGGCCCATTTCCCGGAACACAAGGAGCGCAAGCTCGCCTGGATGCCGCCTCTCGAGGAGGCCTCATTGGTGAATGAGCCGGAATTGAAAAGCCTGTTGCGGCGCGTGGAACGGCGAGCGCTTCCCTGAGGCGACGGGGCGGTGATCCGCCTTTGCTCAGGCCGCTTCGGTCTGATCGGTCGCATCCTCCAGCCGTGCGGCAGTTTCCATCGCCCGCTGCACTAACCTCATGATCTCGCGTTCGGACCTGATATGACCACGCGTCGAGCAGAAGAACGAACGCAGCTGGTATCCGACGGCTTCCCAGGAGAGCCGGCAGCGCCCCTCGCCCAGCGTTTGTAGCGTGACGACGACGTCTCGCGCGGCGCCATGATCGATCAGGCGGCCTGCCCGCCGCCGTTCTTCCGCGCCGGCCTTTTCTGCGGCGTCCATGATCAATCCGAGTCCGGAGGAGATCAGCCGCTCTTCGAGCTCATGCGTCGTCTGCAGCAGCGGAAGCAGGCCGTCTGAGAGACGCTCGCAGAGGCCGTCGTCTATGTGGCAAGGCAGGAAATCGGCGATCGCCTGGAACACGTCGCACCACGACATCAGTTGATCGTAGCAGCGTTCGAGTTCTATGAAATCGCTCGGGATCGACTTCTTCATCATATTACCTCTGAAGGAACAGGCTGGCGGCGATCGCGACCGCCGCGAGAACCGCGGAGACCGTGCCCGCTCGCTGCAGAACGCCCATCCGATAGAGGGCGATCGCGAATATTATGATCACGGGCGTTGCTATCGACAGTCCTATCTGGGCATCGGTCATCGGGTTCTCCTTTCCGCAAAACCTAGTTCTTCCGATCGGCCCGCTCTTTGCGATCGATCAAAGAGCGGGCGCGATATCATCCCTATCGTCACAGCCATGACAGCGACGATTTCCCCCAAGCTCCGCAGCCGGCCCGCAGCCCGAAGCGACGACCTGATGGTCTGGATATTGGCGTGGAGCGAACTCGTGGCTTTTGCGGCGCTGATGATGGGCTTCGTCATCGCGTCGTGGTTCCAGCCGGAAGTATTTGCGGCCGGAAAGGCCAGGCTCCATCACGATATTGCACTCGCAAATACGGTGGTCCTGCTGGTGAGCGGCTGGTTTGCGGCGCTCGCCGCGCGGTCGGTCGACTTGCGGCGGCAACGGCAGGCCCTGTTTGTTTCGGCCGTCGGCGGGGCTCTGTTCGTCGCCCTCAAACTCTACGAATATCAGGTGGAAGGCGCATCGCTGCTTGCCGAGGACAGCTTCTCGCAGCTCTACGTGCTGATAACAGGATTTCACCTGGTCCACGTCCTGTTCGGATCTCTGGTTCTGGCGCTGATGGCCCGGTTTCCATCGCTTGAGAATATCCATCTCGTGACGACCCTCTGGCATGTCATCGACATCGTCTGGCTGGTCATGTTTCCGGTGGTCTATCTCTTATGACCGCACAAAACAGGGCGAATGCTCCCTCGCGGGCGCTGATCTTTCTGCTGATGCTGACATCCTGCGTCTTCGCAGCCTCGATGTTTCTGTCGGGCGCCGCGGCAAGGCCCGCACTGGCGCTGGCCGCTGGGTTGATTGCGCTGGCGAAAGTGCGCCTGGTCGTCTCCGGTTTCCTCGGCCTGCGCGTCAAGGGTTCGCCGGTCGGCCTCGCATTGATCCTGTGGGCGGCAGCCGTGCTGCTCCCGCCCTTGGCCAGTGCGCTCGCATTCTCGGCGGTCTTTGCGAATTAACAAAGACCCGCCGCCGCCCTTCCGTCATCCAGGAAGCGTGAGCCCTAGGCTCCGTTTTCGACGTCACGGCGGGCTCCGCCACGGACATAAAAGGATCATCGATGGCTGAACGCCTGACAAAAACCGCGGCCCGAAACGTGTTCTACGGCGGATCGGCCTTCTTCTTCGCCATATTCATCGGGCTGACCGCTCACAGCCACTATTACATCCGAACGGTCTCGACCGACGAGGCGACGCTGACCGAGAGCGTCGCCAGAGGCAAACACATCTGGGAGAAGAACGCCTGCATCAACTGCCACACGCTGGACGGCGAAGGCGCCTATTTCGCTCCCGAGCTTTCCAATGTCTGGATTCGCTGGGGCGGCGACAAGGACCCGGCCAGTGCGCGCGAGGCGCTCCACGCCTGGATGGCGGCGCAACCCTCCGGCATCGAAGGCCGCAGGCAGATGCCGCAATTCAATCTGACGGAAGAAGAAGTGAACGATCTCGCGGACTTCCTCGAATGGGTCAGCAAGTTGAACACGCAGGCGTGGCCGCCGAACCAGGCGGGCTGACGGGTGAGAGGATCAAGCAATGAAATACAATACACAAAGCGTCGCCATGCTCTATTTCTACGGAGTTCTCGGCCTTTTCATGGCACAGCTGCTGTTCGGCGTCCTGGCGGGAACGATCTATGTCCTGCCGAACACGCTATCGATCGAGCTGCCGTTCAACATCGTCCGCATGATCCACACGAATGCGCTGATCGTCTGGCTGCTGATGGGCTTCATGGGCACCACCTATTTTCTTCTTCCGGAGGAATGCGAGACGGAGCTCTACAGCCCGAAACTCGCCGTCGCACAGTTCTGGATATTTCTGGTGGCCGCGGCGGTCGCCGTCATAGGCTACCTGTTCCACATTCATGAGGGCCGCGAGTTTCTCGAGCAGCCCTTCGCGATCAAGGTCGGCATCGTCATCGTCGCCCTGATGTTCCTATTCAACGTCACTATGACGGCCTTGAAAGGACGCAAGACGACAATTACCAACATCCTGCTGTTCGGGCTCTGGGGGGTAGCGATCTTTTTCCTCTTTGCCTTCTATAACCCGGTCAATCTCGCGCTGGACAAAATGTACTGGTGGTATGTCGTCCACCTGTGGGTCGAGGGCGTCTGGGAGCTGATCATGGCGTCGGTCCTGGCCTTCCTGATGATCAGGCTGAACGGCATCGACAGAGAAGTCATCGAAAAATGGCTCTATGTGATCATCGGACTGGCGCTCTTCTCCGGCATTCTCGGCACCGGCCACCACTATTACTGGATCGGCGCGCCCGGATACTGGCAGTGGATCGGCTCACTCTTTTCGACGCTCGAGGTCGCCCCGTTCTTCACCATGGTGGTTTTCACCTTCGTCATGACCTGGAAGGCCGGCCGCAAGCATGAGAACAAGGCGGCGCTGCTGTGGTCGATCGGCTGCTCGGTCATGGCCTTCTTCGGCGCCGGCGTCTGGGGTTTTCTCCACACGCTGTCTTCGGTGAACTACTATACCCATGGCACACAGGTTACCGCGGCGCACGGGCACCTGGCCTTCTTCGGCGCCTACGTCATGCTCAATCTCGCGGCGATGGCCTATGCCATTCCTCAGATCCGCGGCCGCGCACCCTATAATCAGTGGCTCTCGATCGCAAGTTTCTGGATCATGTGCTCGGCGATGTCGGTCATGACCTTCGCCCTCACATTTGCAGGCATCATCCAGGTTCACCTGCAGAGGGTGCTCGGCGAATCCTACATGGACGTGCAGGACCAGCTCAGCGTCTTCTACTGGGTCAGGCTCGGCTCCGGCATCTTCGTCTTCATCAGCGCGCTGATGTTCATCTGGTCGGTTCTCGTCCCCGGCCGCGCCCGCCTGCCCGACGCAATTGCACAGCCCGCCGAATAGGCGGGCTCCCCTCCCCTTTTTGGAGAACAGAAGAAATGACGATCGCGCTCAATCACCCGCTCGATGCGAATGCAGGAATCCCGCACTACACTGCCCACGGAAACGAATGCGCGCTGTTCGAGAGCGCCTGGAGCCGGCAACTGCCAATTCTGCTCAAGGGGCCGACGGGCTGCGGCAAGACCCGGTTCGTGCATCACATGGCCGCGCGCCTGGGGCTGCCGGTCTCGACCGTCTCCTGCCATGACGATCTCACCGCTGCCGATCTGACCGGCCGGTATCTCTTGAAAGGCGGAGAAACCGTCTGGGTCGACGGTCCGCTGACGAAGGCCGTGCGCGAGGGTGGCATCTGCTACCTCGACGAGATCGTCGAAGCGCGCAAAGACGTTGCCGTCGTTCTTCACCCGCTGACCGACGATCGCCGGCTGCTGCCGCTCGAGCGCACCGGTGAACTCATCGAGGCGCAATCGTCTTTCATGGTGGTCGTGTCGTACAACCCCGGATACCAGAATCTGATGAAATCCCTGAAGCCCAGCACCCGCCAGCGCTTCGTCTCGATCGAGTTCGACTTCCTCCCGCGGGACCGCGAGATTGCGACCGTATCGATCGAAAGCGGCCTGGCGGAAAGCCGGGTGGCGCCGCTGGTGGACCTTGCCCGCCGGCTTCGCGCTCTCAAGGGGCAGGATCTGGAGGAGGGTGTCTCGACGCGCCTCATCATCTATTGCGCCACCCTCATCGATGCCGGAATGCCGGTCGCCGAAGCGGTCAGGGCCGCGATCATCGAACCGCTGACGGATGAAGCCGACGTGAAGGCCGCCCTTGTCGAGGTGGCCGCAGCGACGCTCGGCAGGTGAGAGATGCTCGAATTCCTGGAACTCGAGGAAACGGTCGGACGCGCCTGGCATCGCCTTGTCGGCGACACGCGCTCCTGGCCCAGCCATCCGCAGCACGCGGTCAGATTGGCCGACATCAAATCACAGCTGGCCGTCTGCTTCCGTGCCTTTGGCGGCGAACCGACATTGCAGATCCAGAAATCACGCCAGCAGATCTCGTCGCATCGGCTGCGTTTTCGCCAAGTCGTCGGCCTTGGCGAGGAAAGAAGCGATCATCCGAGCTGGGACGGCAGCGCCGTCCACCTGCCCGCCTCGATCGATATCTTCGATGACGAACGGCTGAACCGGGATCTTTATTTCTGGCTCGCCGCCTATATCGCCGTGGCTACCGTTCCGAGCTGCAAAACCACCGACGCCATGCTTTCCGACATTGCCAGGATCCAAACAGGTCGTGAAAACGCCGCGCGAGTGATCGACATCTTTCCCGGCATGTATGCACGCTATCTGCGCCTGAGCGAGGCCATTCTCGCATGCCGGACCCGCGGCAGGCTGCCCAAGGCCGAAAGGCAGGTCGAGGATTATCTGCGCTTTGCCCTGGTTTTTCCCTTGAGCGACCGGTTGCCCGCTCTTAACAGACCGAGGGGCGCCAAGGCGCCGCCGGGATATCTGCCGATGCTGCCGGTCCCGATCTGGCCCGATTTCACCGGCCGCACGGAAGCCGAAACATCCGAGCGAGAAGACCTGCCTTCCGAGGGTGGCGAGGCAGGCCCTGCCCGCTCTTCGCATCAAGCGGTCCGCAAGAGAGATGCCGACGACCGCAAGCGCGATCCCTTCATCCTCAACCGCTTCGAAAAGATCCTCGCCATGGCCGAGATGGTCAATGTCGACCGGCCGACGGACGATCGAGAGGAGGACGATGCCGGTGCGGCCGACGAACTCGACGAGATCACCTTGAGCGAAACACGGGAGCGGCCGAAGTCGAAATTCCGTTTCGACCTGGATCTCTCCCCGGAGGCCTCGGACGTTTCCCAGATCCATGGCATATTGACCTATCCCGAATGGCATTTCCGCAGAGAGAAATATTTGGAGAATCACTGCCGCGTCCTGCTCGGCAGCGTCCCGGCCGCGCAACAGGCTCCCGTCGTTGCCGATCAGGCGATCGTGCGCAAGGTCAGACGGCAATTCGAGACGCTCAGGCCGAAGAGGGAGATCAGGAAGGCGCAGCTCGATGGTGACGACCTCGACCTCGAGGCCGTGATCCGGTCGCGCGCGGACCTGCTTGCGACCGGGCAGCCGGACGACCGGATCTATGAATGCGCCCGTCCTGCCTCACACGAGCTTGCAACGTCGATCCTCGTCGACGTCTCGCTGTCGACGGACTCCTGGGTGGACAATCGCAGGGTTCTCGACGTCGAGAAACAGGCGCTCGATGTCTTCGCGCGCGGCCTGGATGCCTGCGGCGACAGTTTCGCCATTCACACCTTCACATCGAGACGCCGCAGCTGGGTGCGCATCGACAGCATCAAGGAGTTTACCGAGACGTTCTCGCAGGCGACTGCGCAGCGGATCGCCGATCTCAGACCGGGTTACTACACGCGAATGGGGGCGGCCCTCAGACATGTTTCGGGACAGCTGCACAAACACGCCGCAAGGAAAAAGCTGCTCCTCATCCTGACGGACGGCAAACCGAACGACGTCGATCACTACGAAGGACGGTTTGCCCTGGAAGACAGCAGGAAGGCGGTCGCCGAAGCCCGCGCGCTCGGCCAGGCCGTTTTCGCCGTCACCGTGGACTGCAATGCCGGTAACTACTTGCCGGCAATTTTCGGAAGGGCGGGCTTTGCCGTGATTTCGGATATTGCCAAGCTGCCGGGCGCGCTGCCGACAATCTACCGCAATCTGACCGCCTGAGGGGCGTGAACAAACAAGCCGGAGTCGCCCGATTGGCGCCTCCGGCCCTGGGATTGAAGCAGGTCAGGCGGCCTTGCTGTGCGTGCGTCCAAGCGAGCCGAAATAGGCGTCGAATGCCGCCGCGACGGCACGGACCATGAAACGTGCATCCCGGGATACGAGAATCCGCTCGCCGCTGATCGTTACGACGCCGTCGGCCACCAGGTCGGCAAGACGTTCGTTGCGTTCGACTAGGAAGCCGGTGTCGAAACCAGAGCTGCTGCTTACCCTACCGAGATCGACCTCGAAATCGCACATCAGCCTTTCGATGATCCTGGCCCGAAGCTTGTCCTCTCCGCTGAGAAGATAACCTTTGGCCGTCGGCAGCACACCGGAGGCAACCCGCTCGGCGTAAAGACCGAGAGGCACGTGGTTCTGCATATAGCCGCTCGGCAGCCGCCCGATTGCTGAAGCGCCGAGACCGATGAGGCTATCGCAATCATCCGTGGTATAGCCCTGGAAGTTCCGTCGCATCGTGCCATTGCGCGCGGCGAGCGCGAGCTGATCCTCCGGCAGTGCAAAATGATCGAGGCCGATGCGTGCATATCCGGCTTGTTGAAGCTCTTCGGCGATGGCTTCCGCCTGCTCGTTCCGCTGTTTTGCGTCCGGCAGCGATGCTTCGTCGATGAGGCGTTGGTGCTTCTTGAAGGCGGGTATGTGGGCATAACCGAAAACGGCGAAACGTTCGGGACGCAGCTCTACGGCCAGGCGGACGGTTTCCACGCAGGATTGAACCGTCTGCTTCGGAAGGCCGTAGATCAGGTCGAAGTTGATGCTGGCCACACCTGCCGAGCGCAGCCCCACGACTGCCGCTTCGGTCTGCTCGAAGGACTGCAGCCGGTTGATTGCCGCCTGCACGATCGGATCGAAGCTCTGGACGCCGAGGCTTGCGCGATCGACACCGTTTTCGCCGAGCGCATCGATCATGGGAGCGGCCAATGTGCGTGGATCGATTTCGACTGCGACGCTGGCATCCGCTTCGAAAGCGAAGGCGCTCCTGAGCTTTCCCATCAGGGCGGAAAATTCTTGCGGCTTCATGATCGTCGGCGTGCCGCCGCCGAAATGCACGTTCCTGACGGGCACGTCGTTTCCAGCGGTGAAGGAGACGAGCTCGATCTCCTGGCTCATCACATCAAGGTATTCGACGACCGGGGCGTCCTGCCGGGTGATGGTCGTGTGGCAGCCGCAGTACCAGCACATCGAACGGCAGAACGGTACGTGCAGATAAACCGAGACAGGCCCGGCCTTTCCGATATTGGCGAGGCCGGCGGCGTATTCATCCGGCCCGACGGTGGCCGAAAAGGCCGGCGCCGTCGGGTAACTTGTGTAACGCGGAAGCCGCGCATCGCCGTATTTGGCGACCAGATCGTCGGACATGTCACATCCCTTTTCAAAAGCAGGATGCTTTATGACCTTCGGTCGCGCGCGCTTCCTTGTCCCAAATCAATGATGATGCCGTCGCCGCGAAAATCATCCGGATATTTGTCCGCTGTCAAAGTCAGCTCTTCCGAAGCCGCCTAGGGTTTCGTTCTGACACGGGACCGAGCCGCGGTCCCGTCCGTTCGAAGGACGCGGCACAAGGAAACGAGCAAGAATGACTGACGCGCAGATCCTCCAGGGTGAAAGCCCTCATATCGATGTCCGCACATTGCCACCTGCCGAGCGGCATCCCCGGATCTTCGGCACGTTGAGCGCGCTGACCCCGGGCGGCAGTTTGCTAATTACGAGCGATCACGAACCTCGACCGCTGCATTATCAGCTTGAAACCGGATTCCCCGGAAAGTTCTCCTGGGAGTATCTGGAGCAGGGCCCTGAAATCTGGCGCGTGCAGATCACCCGGCAGGATGCCGGTTGCGACTGCTGCTGCAGTAGCCACTGAGGTCGGATCGGCGCGATGATGCCTGTCGGCACAACCCTGTCGCGTTGGACGATGTCCTATTTCGGCGCGGCGCTGTTTTTCCTGCTTCTGGCCGAAAGCCTGCTTTCGGCCGGGGTTTGGACGCCCCCCTCCGCTGTCGCCGAACCCCCTGCTCTGATCGTCGTCCATTCGATGACGATTGGCTGGCTCGGCCTGTTGATGATTGGCGCACTGCTGCAGTTCACGCCGGTGCTGACGGGCCTTGGCCTGCCGACCGGGCGGCTCGACCTGCCCTGCCTTGTGGGCTCGATCGCCGGGCTCGGACTTCTCCTCTGCGGCTTCCAGCTCATCGACGCGGTATCTGCTGCGGCAGGCCCGGTTATGATCGCCGCATCGGCGATGCTGGCGGCTTCGCTCCTGTCGATCGCATGGGTGCTGTTATCAGGCCTGTGGCGCGGCCGGGCGGCGCACCCGGCCTCGCCGATCGTCATGCTCGGCCTGGCATGCCTTGCAGTGACGGTGGCGCTGGGATCGCTGTTTGCCGTCACGGTTTCGGGGCCGACGGCCACCCCCGGCATCAGCGAATTCGTTACCAATGCCGTCCCGTTCCATGCGAGCTTCGGTCTCGCCGGATGGATGACCTTTGCCGCGATCGGCGTCAGTTACAAACTGCTGCCGATGTTCCTGCTTTCCGACGAGATGAAGAAATCGCCGTTCATCCGCAGCACGGGATCGTTTGCGGCAACAACGCTTGGCTTTGCCGCGGTCGCGACGATATTCGAGCCATCCTTGGGGCAACGGGTCTTTCTTGTGGGATCGCTGTTCTTCCAGCTGCCGATTGCGGCCTATCTGGCCGAGTTGTTCCTGACCTATCGCGCAAGGCGCCGAAAAGACCTCGAATTGAACATGTCGGGATCCCTGCCCGCCTTCGTTCTGCTCGGCCTTTCGGTTCCGATGTTTGCCGTCGCCCTGGCCAGCGATGCCGGCCCGCAGATTTTTGCCGCCATAGCCTATCTGTTCGTCTTCGGCTGGCTGACGGGCCTCGGCTTGTCACAGCTCTTGAAGATCATTCCTTTCCTGACCTGGATCGAGGCGTTCGGACCACTTCTCGGACGCAGGCCCACGCCTCGGCTGGCCGACCTGCTCAATGGACGACGGGCCGCAGCCTGGCTCTGCATCTTCTATCTCGCCGTCGTCGCATCAGCGGCGGCGATCGCAGCCGGATCGGATGCCGGTTTTCGTCTTGCCGTCACGGCTCAGACTTTCGCCACGGCTGCTCTTGTCACGGAGCTTGTCCTTGCACGTCGCCTGGCGAATATCGACTCCGCCGCGAAGGGAGCACCCTTTCAACAGCCGGCGCTTTTCGTCGCCGCCAAACCACAGAGGTAACGACAATGGTTCAGCTCCGTGAACTCGACGTAAGACAGATCCTGCGCGACGGCGGCATGCCGTTTCAGCTCATCATGGACACCTTCGCAAGTCTCGATCCCGACGAAGGCGTGCGGCTTCACGCCATATTCGAGCCAGTCCCTTTGATCCGCCAGCTGGAACGTCGCGGCTATTCGCACCTCAGCCGGCGCCTTGCCGAGGACGACTGGGAAATCGATTTCGTCCCTCATCAAAAAACGGGCGGCGATCCCATAACGGCAACCGCAACGGCGGAGGCGATCTGGCCGGAGCCGAGCTGGAATCTCGATCTGACGGACCTTGCGCCGCCGGAGCCGATGGAGCGCATCCTTTCGCGCTTGGGATCGATGGAAAGCGGCGAAGTGCTGTTTGCGCTTCTGAACCGCGAGCCGCTGTTTCTGTTCAATGAGCTCAAAGCCCGCGGCCATGAATGGATCGGCGATTTCGATGCCAGCGGCAAGATCTACAGGATCATGATCAGGGCAACCCCGGCGAACGTTTCCGATGCCCGCGCATGAGATCTCCAGATCGGCAATTCTGGCAGCGCTACGCGCTATCGAGGACCCGGAGCTCGGAACCGATATCGTCGAGCTCGGGCTTGTTTACGCCGTCGGAATTTCAGATGACGGTACGGTCAGGATAGAGATGACGACCACGACCCGCTTCTGTCCGGCCTCCGCCTTCATCGCGGAGGCGGTGAAGGCGCGGACGGAAGAGATCGCCGGCGTTTCGGCCGCCACTGTCGACACGGTCTACGAGCCGGCCTGGTCGCCTGAGATGATAGGGCGGTTGCCGGGGAAGTGATGCGAATGCCGCTTGAGAACCTGGCGGCCTTTGCTGTCACGGCTGCCGCGCCGCCAGCGGTTTCCGGTTACGGCACAGGAACGGAGCATGTTCGAGCGCAAACAGGCCGAAGGCGACCGACCAGCCGAGCGCCGATAGCGTCAACAACTGCATCGTGAAAGCGGGGACCAATTCTGCCGCGGGCCTGAGGAGCGCGACCACGGCAAGCACGACATAGGATGTGTTTGTCGTCGGGCTGGACTTCAATTTTCGCCCGGTATGGCCTCGGCTTGCCCGCGTCATGACGGCCAGCATCATCATCGACATCGCGCCGATCGCAAAAAGATGCAGCACGGCGACCTGCGACAGACCGACCGAACCGAAGGCGACGGCGGCAAATCCCAGGGGAATGAAACCATAGGCGGCGTGCAGCACGAACAGGATCGGCTCCGGCCAGGTCGTCCAGCCGCGCCAGCGGATCAGCCTGATGCCGTTCATGACTGCCGCGGCGGCTGCAGACAGGCCGGTTGCGATGGAGCCGGGCGAGATCGCCCACGCGGCGAGCGAAACGGCGCCGACGATGATCGTTGCCGCATCGAACCGGCTGTAAGGCACCGGAAAATCGGTGCGGCCGCGTTGATTGATCCAGTTTCGGGTAAAACTCGGCAGGATCCGCCCTCCGACGATGGTGACGAGCAGGACGTAAGCGCCAAGGCCGAGACGCATGCCAAGTTCGGGACTGCCGACCGCGAGCACCTCGAAATGGAAGAAGATGTTGGCGAAAGACAGGACGGCCAGCCCGCCAACGACCTTCAGATCCTTCCATTTTCTTCCCGCAATCACTTCGCGGGCGGACAAGACGAGCATGAGCGGAAGGAAAAGGCTGTCCATAAAGACGGCGGCCGTCACCCAGACGCCGCTGCTCGTCAGCATGGCGATACGGCCGATGCTCCATACCGCAAAGAGGCCAACAAGCGGAGGCCCTGCAATGGGAAGGCGGCCGGTCCAGTTCGGGATTGCGGTGAGGAGAAAACCGGCGAGCACAGCGGGCGCGAAACCGAAGAGCATCTCGTGCGCGTGCCAATAGAGCGTTCCGTAATCGCCTGCCACCATGACACCGTAATTGAGGAATGCTGCCCAAAGGCCGATGCTGACGATCGCCCACAATGCTGCGGCCAGAAAGAAGGGACGAAAGCCGTAAGAGAAGAGGACCATTCCGGAGCGGCTCATTCCCCGGGGCGTTCTGGTCTCCGCGTCCTTGGTAATCTGCATGATCGATGTCTCCATTTTGATCATGCAGAAATGCCGGGACGCAAGACAGCAGTCGTTGAGATTACGCAAAGAACATCTGTCGAACTTTGTGCCGGCACAAACAATGAGTTTGCGCCACGTCAAAGATTTCCATCCGGTTTCTTCTACTCTCCCCTTCGACAGGGCGGCGTCCGCTCGGTCTTCGACTACAGGAGATTAGAATGACAAATACTCTGCAAATGACCCGGCGCACGATGCTGACGGGTGCTGCTGTTGCCGGAGCGTTGACGCCAATCATCGTATCCAGCACGGTGCAGGCCAACGAAGAGGTTGCAGCGGCCGAAGCTCTCAAGACCGCCAGACAGACCAAAGTCGACCTGGCGAAGCTTCTCCGCGAGAAAGTCGCGCTCGTCAAGCCGCCCTTCGTTCACGCTCACCAGCAGAAGGCCGAGGGCGGGCCGAAGATCAAGGAATTCACGCTGACCATCCAGGAAAAGAAGATGATCCTGGACAAGGACGGCACCGAAATCAACGCCATGACCTTTGACGGATCGGTTCCCGGTCCCCTTATGGTGGTGCATCAGGACGACTACGTCGAGCTGACGCTGGTCAATCCCGAAACCAACACACTTCAGCACAATATCGACTTCCATGCCGCGACGGGCGCACTGGGCGGCGGGGCGCTGACAGTGGTCAACCCGGGCGAGAGCACGGTCTTTCGTTTCAAGGCGACCAAGGCGGGCGTATTCGTCTATCACTGCGCCCCTCCCGGCATGGTTCCGTGGCACGTCACATCAGGCATGAACGGCGCGATCATGGTCCTGCCGCGCGAGGGTCTCAAAGACGGCAAGGGTAAGCCGCTGGTCTATGACAAGATCTATTATGTCGGGGAGCAGGACTTCTACGTCCCGCGCGACGAGACCGGCAAGTTCAAGAAATACGACAGCCCCGGCGAAGCCTATGATGACACGGTCGCAGTGATGAAAACCCTGACGCCGACCCACATCGTCTTCAACGGCGCGGTCGGCGCTCTGACCGGGGAAAATGCGATGACTGCCAAGGTCGGCGAAACCGTCCTGATCGTTCATTCGCAGGCCAACCGCGATACAAGGCCGCATCTGATCGGCGGGCACGGCGAATATGTCTGGGCAACCGGCAAATTCCTCAACCCGCCCGACACGGATCAGGAAACCTGGTTCATCCCCGGCGGCACGGCGGGTGCTGCCCTCTACACTTTCGCTCAGCCAGGCATCTATGCCTACGTGAACCATAACCTTATCGAGGCCTTCGAGCTGGGGGCGGCGGCCCACTTTAAGGTGACCGGCGAATGGGATGACGATCTCATGACCTCGGTCAGGGCGCCGTCGGCAAGCTGACCTGGCGGAGGGGGCGGTGGGGGGGGGGGGGGGGGGGGCCCCCCCCCCCCCCCCCCCTTTTGACGTGAGGCATGTTTGGCCGGGACATAATTTGGGGCAAAGAGTAGTGGGGGGCCCAGGTGGTCAAAAAAAATTAG
>NZ_JBOBHU010000036.1:0-26261 GCF_050587665.1 Rhizobium sp. Nf11,1
TTATCTATGGCGACTTCATCATTTTGAGCGTTCCGTTGTGACAATAGAGGCCGTTTGGGAAGAGGAAGTCAGTCGTCGTGGCGTGACGGTCATAATGATGGCCGATCTATCTTTTTCAAGGACTACCCCCACCGGGGAGTCCTTGCCGTGTAGATACCAGTTTGAGATCGGGACGCCTCATGATGGATTCAAGGTCGGGGACAGGCTCGACATCGTGCCAGCGACCGGTACTTGCCAACGGGCTGATATCATTGGGCGAAGCGCGCTTCGCTCAAATCCTGCGGGGCATATCCATTGCCAACATGCCAGTCCATCAGGTCTCGAAACAGGCTCAGCGAGCGCCACGTGCATTGCCGACCCAAACCTTCGTTTGACATTTTGGCGGCGTAAACGCCCGCAAACTCCCGATATGGACCGTAGACCAGCTTCCGGTATAGGGCGCTGCGATTCAAATAGTCAGTTGCGTTCAAGTGTCCTCTCCTTCGCGTCAATTGCGACGGAGAGACCCTAAGTTATGCCGACTAGGCGACCGCTATACTACAGAAAACGTTGGCAAAAACTTGCTTAATCGGCATAGTTCGACGGTCGGCATTAACGGCAAAATGAACAACGTCGATCCGCTCGCCTGGCTCACGCAAACGCTCGAGCGCATCGCCAACGGCTGGCCGAGTTCAGAAATCGACGCGCTGATGCCGTGGAACTACGCCGGCTGAATGGCCTCAGCTTGCCGCTTACAACCATCACACGACCTTCGCAATTCCTCTTGTCCACGGGGATTGGGATGCTACGGCCGAAGACGGTGACACCGTTAATCATCCTGGCCGAACCTTCGCGCTCGACAAATCGCGTCGTCGTCGCGCCGCGAGCGTTAGACTTCAGTTCCCCACGGCGCAGGAAAGGTGCCATTGCGGTAGTCATGGTGAACTCCTTCATTAGAGGGCTTGGGCCCCCAATTGCAGCAACGGGGTCCATTCCATCGGCAGGCGCACTGCGGCAAGTCTAGGGCTTGAGAGTGATGCACCGCCGGCGGCGAAGGACAACGGCTGCTCTACCACGAGCGCAGAGTGTACGTACGAAGCAGATCTGACCTATTCGACGCCACAGGTTCATCCGCGCCGGGTCACGCTGCTTCGGGTCGCGGCTCCGACGACGCCCGGAAGTCAGTGATGATTTCATGATGTTCCTCTTTGGGCTACTATACCAACATCATCGTTCACGATCTTTCTTGCCTCGACGGTGACCGGTAGACGGGTGTCCTTCGGAAGCTCGGGCAGTAGGAGCCGCCAGCCGTTTGCAAGCACCACAAAGCCGCCCCATATGCTTTCGTTCTCAATCTCGACGATCGGCTCTTCAATATCCTTCCTGGGAACATATGCTGATAAGCCATTGTCAGTTCTGCGGATTGTTATTTTCATCTGGCTTTTCCTTCGCTCCGATGCGTGCATTCGGCAGCAGATTTCAGACTTGGGACCTCCTCGAGGCTCATCAGTTCACGCGCACGCATTCCTACGACGATGCCACGATCAATCCATTCGACGGCATAGATGTAAAACTGCTGGAGAAAAGTCCCCACATCGCGCACAAAACCCGCGTCGCCTTTCCTGACGAGGCTTGCTCCGATCTCTTTCCCGGGATAGGTGCCGTCGTTCTTGATGTGACGTGTCGCACAAACCCGCTCACCCGGCATAAACCGCGGAGGATTATGGATTTCGACCTCCTCTTCGCGTCCAACACCCATCGCCATTTCTTTCATCGTTGCGGTTACAGGGAAGACTCATGGCCGGCCGCGCGCGTAAGCCCGGCCATTGCATTCCGGGTTTAAGCCGGCACGCAGGTCTTCGGCATCGGACATACCGAGGCGCATTGCTGTGCCTCGTAAACTCCCTCGCATTCGGTGCACTTGTCAGGGTCAATCACGTACTTCTCGCCCTTCAACTCGATGGCATCGGAAGGACATTCGAACTCGCAGGCACCGCATTGGGTGCATTGGGATGCGATGATTTTGAAGGCCATTGATCAACTCCTGTTTTTGTCTGGATAGGCAAGCTCAAGCTGTTGCCTGCGATAGATCGATGCCATGCTCAGCCGCGTAAAGAGCGCTAATCGCGGCTTCGATGTAATCATAGCCAAAGGCCTCCGTTGCCCGGATCCCAGCTTCCATGAGCTGCTTCTTGGGACAATTTCCAATCTTGGCGCACAACACTACGTCTATGCCTTCGAGTGCAGCAATGATACCACCGAGGGTGCCTTCCTCGCCCCAGCCCCCACGGCAATACGGCTCGATCTTGCGATGCCCCACAAATTTAATCCCTGTCTGCGAGGCTTCATAAACTTGGAACTCCTTCGCATGGCCGAAGTGTTCGTTGATGCGTCCGCCCCCCTTCGTCGCAACAGCCACTTGAAGCGACCCGCGCGTGCTCATTGATGCAAGCGTCGTCATAGCCTGGTTCTTGGCTGCCAAATGGTCATCGAGTATGTGTGCGACCACCTCGCGGTAAGCACGACGCTTGCCACCGTTGTAGCCAAGTTCGGGCGGAATCTGGTCGAGCGTGAACTCCTGGCCGCGATCAGTGCCGAGAAGGCCGACTGCATCGGCACGGCACTGTCGGCAGTGACGCATCAGCTTGGCGCCGCCTTCGAGACGATCCTGAAGCGCCTTCAGTTCGTGCGCATTTGGGCCGCGCTGTCCAGTCAGGCCAAAGCAGGTGCCGTGTGCCGGGTCGGAGATCAGCGGCATGACGTTGTGCAGAAATGCGCCGCGCTCTTTGACCCATTTGTTGACTTCGATCAGGTGCTGGTCATTGACGCCGGGGATCATCACCGAATTAATTTTTGTTAGGATGCCGCGTTCGCTCAGCATCTCAAGCCCCAACATCTGCCGCTCATGCAGGATTTTGGCAGCATCCATACCGGTGTATCGGCGATGACGATAAAAGATCCACGGGTAAATCTTCTCGCCGACTGCAGGGTCAACCATGTTGATGGTGATCGTCACGTGGCTGATGTTCATTTCGGCCAACTGATCGACATGCTCCGGCAGGGCAAGTCCATTAGTGGAAATGCATAGCTTGATGTCCGGGATCTCCCTAGCGACGCGTTCGAAAGTCGCCCTCGTCTTCTCCCAGTCGTAGCAGGCATCGCCCGGACCCGCGATGCCGAGAACGGAAAGCTGCGGCAATTCGTTGGCGACGGCAATCACCTTACGCAGCGCCTGGTCCGGTGTCAGCTTTTCCGAAACGACACCAGGCCGACTTTCGTTGGCGCAATCATATTTACGATTGCAGTAGTTGCATTGGATATTGCAGGCTGGTGCGACTGCGACGTGCATACGCGCAAAATAGTGGTGCGCTTCCTCTGAAAAGCATGGGTGATCCTTGATCTTCTCCCAGGTAGCCGAATCCATGTCGGTTGGCCTCGAGGACAAGCCGCAGGACGAGGATGCGCAGCCACCGGATTTCGCGGTTGTCAGCAACCGCCCAGAGGATGTCGTCTTGGCCAGGCTTTCAAGCGAAATAATCGGTGCACTCATCGAACAGCTCCACTGGTGAGTAAGGTCGTTGTCAGAAATGCAAGCGCTGTGCCAACCAAATAAGACCGTAATTTCAATACGTTGCTGTTTCGTGTTCGATTTGCGACAATTGCTCCGACGCCGTTTTGTCGAAGTCGCGACAATAAGCAGCCAAATTGGACAATAGACCCGCGTGCCTGAGGAAGAGGGGTTGGTCACGCCCAAGATAACGTCGGCTCACCGACTTAGATCTTCTTCACCGGTATACGATGGCGACGTAATGCATAGCCAACTTGCCGCGGTGTGAGGCCCAGAATCCGAGCTGCCTTTGCTTGAACCCAGCCGGCCTTCTCCATAGCACTGATTAGCAACTCTCGGTTGGTTAGATGTGGTGCCACCGTTAAGCCGGCCGGTCCGGTGGAGTAACCGCAGCTGACCGGGGATTCGACCGTTCCATTGAGTGTATTGCCCGCAAGTGGACGGTCAGCGCTTTTCCAGAGCATTGAAGAAAGGCATTGGTCTTTCAGACAGGAGAAATCTGATGGAAGGATCGTCCCCGTACGCGCGAGAGTGGCGGTCCTCCGGACGCAATTTTCAAGCTCTCGGACGTTGCCGGGAAAGTTGCATTTTGACAAGAGCTCGAGCGCAGCTGGCGTGAATGTGAGATCCCGATTGTTTTCTCGGTTGAATCGGTCGAGGAAAACCGTCGCAAGGCGTGAAATATCTCCATTTCGCTCCCTGAGAGGCGGCAAAAATATGGGTACCACATTGATCCGGTAGTAGAGGTCGGCCCTGAACTCCCCATCCGCGACTGCCGCCTCTAGATCCTTGTTCGTGGCGCATATGAGTCGAACGTCCACCTTGAGTGTTTTTGTGCCGCCGACTCGCTCAAGCTCACCCTCCTGCAGGACGCGCAACAGTTTCGCTTGAAAGACCGGCGAAATCTCGCCGATCTCATCGAGCAGCAGGGTTCCACCGTGCGCCAATTCGAAACGACCGGCGCGCTGGGAGATGGCCCCAGTAAAGGCGCCCTTTTCATGTCCAAACAGTTCCGATTCCAGCACGCCTGCAGACAGTGCGGCGCAGTTCAACTTCACGAAGGGCTTCTTTCTTCGAGGTGAAAGCTCGTGAATCGCCTTTGCAAAGAACTCTTTGCCTGTGCCGCTTTCACCCCTGAGAAGTACTGCAGAATTGGTTATTGCAACAACTTTCACGCTTTCGACCACCTGTTTGAGCGAAGGGCTTTCCCCAACGATCCAATCGATTTTTGTGAGGCGCTGGCCAGGTTCGGGGAGTTCCTTCTTGCCTGAACTAGTTTTGCGGGCTTCTTCCTCGCCCAAGGTTGGTTGACCATCGCGGCTCTGGTGGCGATCCAACCGAACGGCCCGGGCCGCAAGGTTGGCAATCATGGACAGGAAACGTACCTCTTCCTCGAATTGTATCCTGGTGCCGCCATCCTGGATGCGGTCGAGCCATAGCGTTCCAAGCGTTTCTTGATCCACCTTCATCGGGACACCAACGAAGGTGGTCGGGCCGGTGGCATTCGAGCTGGTTTGGAGCTCAGCCTGGAACAGGTCCGACTTGCAAGTGTCCGGTACGACCAGTGGCGCGCCTTTTGCGACGATTCTGTCTATTGCAGCCTTCGCCGGAATGCAGCGAGCGCCTTGAGATGCTTGCTCCACGCCAAGCGTTGCAACCATCTCGGGCGCTCCTCCAGCATTCAGAACGACGATTGCGCCGCGCCGCATTGGGAGCATTGCGGAGAGGGCGCTAATGACATTGGCAAGCTTGGTCTCGAGACTGGCTGGACCAATCAAGACTTTCGATACCCGATAGATACCTCTGGCCCAGAAATCCGGTTTGTGCATGGTTTGAGCGGATCGTTCAGTCATACCCTCATTGAGCCCATTGTGCAGCATTTCAGCCTGGAGACACCGTCCGGACCGCTCATGCTCCCAACGAGAACATACCGCGATGCTAATATTATCAGGTGCTTACATCGGCACTTGAGAGTACGCGAATGTAGCCGTCTTGCTCGATAAAAGCGAGATGCTTTTGGGTTTCATGAGGACTAGAGTTAGCTGCTCATTAACCGAATTTGAAGAGGACACCGAATCCACCTCGTGGGTAGCTCCAATCGATATCACCGTTTGCTTCGCACAATACTCTACATGTACCGCACTCCATGCACCCGTCAGCAGTAACTTCCACTTGTCCGTTTTCATTCACCTCATAACATTGGGCTGGGCAGATCCGCGTCAGTGCGAACAAGTTTGCGCTCGGAGACAGATGCGGTCGCACTTTAATATGTGGCCGCCCCGCATCCACCAGATAGCGATTCTGGTAAAGCCTGTCCTCGATGCGAACGAATGGAGCTGTCATCTCGTTTCTCCCTTTAGCGCCAAGCAAGTGCCAAGCGGACCGCGTCGCTGAACAGTCCCCATCGCGAACGTGCCTTGACAAAGGCGGCCGTAGTCGCTTTTTCCTTCTCGATCTTGGGTGTGCCGTCGACGCGCACGAAATTTTGCGCTGCCTTGGACAGCAGCTGCGGGTACGTAAAAAAAAAGTTGCGTGAGTTCGTGTGGAGCAGGGCAGGCATGTCCTTGTATTTTTTAAGGTCTTTCACAACAAAAGATTTGTCCAGCATGGCCTTGTAAAGGGAGAGGTTTTCCTGGGCCATCGAGCATCCTTGGCTCTTGATTATGGATATCGCCTCGCCGGCGATGCGGCCCGACGTCATGGCGAGATTAGAGCCCTCGCGGTGCACGGCATTGTTAAGCTGCCCCGCGTCACCAACCACAACCCAGCCGTTTCCAAAGAGCTGCGGAATTGCCTTGTACCCACCTTCCGGAATCAGGTGCGCCGCATATTCCTTAACCTCCGAGCCCGCAAGTAGTGGGCGGATTGATGGGTGGTCCTTGAAGTCGTCAAGAAGGGTATATGGACTTTCCATGGTCGCTGCGAAATCGGAGACAAGGCAGCCGAAACCGAGTGAGACTGATTCCTTGTTGGTATAAAGAAATCCCAATCCGGCCATTCCGTGCGAGATTGTCCCAGCCGCTTCAATAACACAGCCTTGATCGCCGGTAAGGCCGAAGCGCTCGCGGATGACCTCTTCCGGCAGGAAATGCATTTCCTTGACAGCGAGTGCCACGGCCTCGGGTTTCGGCACCTTACGAAATCCTGCTCTCGTGCCGAGCAGGCCGTTGACACCTTCTGCGAGGACGACCACTTCCCCGTGGATGGGATCACCAGCACGATCGGTGCGTACGCCTATCACCTTGCCCCCGCCATCGAGAACCAGCTCCGTCGCCGTCGTCTCGCACAGAACTGTCGCACCGGCCTCGCGCACTTTGCGCGAAAACCACTTGTCGAACTGGGCGCGAATGATCGTGTAGCGGTTCGGCGTCGGCTCATTAAAATCGTCCGACCGGTAGTGCACTCCAGTGTGCGAAGTGTCGTCCATCAGCCAAAAACGCTGCTCGATTAGATGCCGCTCAAGAGGTGCGTCATCCCGAAAATTCGGAATGATTGTCTCCAGCATGTTGGCGTACAGTATGGCGCCTTGGACGTTCTTGGAGCCCGGGTACTCTCCGCGTTCCAACTGCAGCACCTTTAGGCCGCGTCTTGCCATCGTGTAAGCAGCCGCGTTTCCAGACATACCGGCGCCGACGACGATAGCGTCGAATTTCTCGTTGGTCATAGGGTCCTACCTCAGTTCACTAGTCTGATATGATTGCCCGGTGCCAACCGTCTGATGAAAACTTCCGTCAGTGCCGGCAAAAAACTGACCGCGTCGGCGACAACACCGATATTGGCGAAATCGAAGATTGGCGCGTTCGGATCAGTGTTGATAGCGACTATGAGATCAGCTCCCTCGACGCCAACGCGATGCTGGACCGCGCCCGATATCCCAGCCGCGATATAGAGTTTCGGCCGGATCGTTTTGCCAGTTTGGCCGATCTGCCGATCAGCCGCCATCCACCCCTTTTGCACTAACGGCCGAGAACAGCCATAATCGCCGCCGATCGTTTGCGCGAGATTCTTCAGGAGCTGCAGGTTGTCAGCAGCGCCGAGTCCAAGCCCGCCGGCAACTACTACATCCGCATAGGCGAGATTAGCGTTTTCCGATTGGCCATCGGAAAGGAAACCGACGACTTTCGTGACGATCTCATCCTCGAGCATCCGCAAATCATGCCGGATTACCCGCCCGATTCGCTTGTTTGACCGCTGTGGCATGCGCATGACCCTTGGTCGCACAGTTGCCATCTGAGGACGGCAATTGAGCGTATAGATCGTGCAAAGCAAGGAGCCGCCGAATGTGGGCCGGGTGGCTGCGAGGGAACCGTCGGCATCCACATCAAGTCCAGTGCAGTCGGCTGTGAGCCCCGTCAGCAGTGTGGTAGCTACGGAACCGGCGAGGTCCCGACCGAGCGTCGTCGCGCCGAGAAGCAGAATTTCGGGTTTATAGGTGTTGACGAGATCTGTTAGTGCTTTGGTGAAAGACTCGTTTATATAATCGGTGAGCAGCGGCTTCTCGACGAGGTAGACCAGGTCGGCATCATAGGCGAAAGCCTCAGCGACAGCATGCTGGGTAGAATCTCCGGGCGGCCCGAGAACAACACCCGCGAGCTGCACGCCCAGCTGGTCAGCTAGTCTGCGTCCTTCGCCGAGAAGCTCGAACGAGACCGGGTGGACCTGACCGCGCTCCAGCTCGATGAAAACCCAGACGTGCTGGTAGTTCTTGAAGTGGTCAGGAAGGTTCTTCTTGGTGCCGGCTCGGCCGAGCGCAGCGGGTGGCGGTGCTTTAGTTTTTCGAGTTCCCATTATCTGCTCCTATTTCGTCACGCGCTATCAGCAGAGGAGAGTTCGTGTTGCAGCGCCGGCTGGTGAGTGAAGATGGACGCGACCAGCTCTTTAGCTATGTCGTGCACTCTCTTGTCGGTAGTGTCGATTTGCACCGCTTTTTGTTCTCGCGGGGTTGGAGCGAAGACCCGCTTGACGACCGTCGGTGAACCCCGCAGCCCGCATTTGGTGATGTCTTCAATGCCGGCTTCCTCCGCATTCCACTTGACGATCTCGCTGCGCGCTGCGCGCAAGGCGTCATCAAGTGAGCCGCGGCGAATGACGGTGGTGCCCTCTAGCATGGTGATGAGGCAAGGCAATTTGCTTTTCAGAACGTGCGTTCCGCCTTCCGAGCGGCGCTCGACCGTAATCGCGCGCGCGCTGAGATCTATGGAGGTAATCTTCGCAACATAGGTCAACTGCACGAGGTTCAGGCGCTTTGCTACTCCAGGGCCGACCTGGGCGGTGTCGCCATCGATTGTCTGCTTGCCTGTGAAGACGATATCGGGCGTGTCAAAGCTGTTGCCAATCTGCGATATTGCCTGAGAAAGTGCGAAGGAAGTCGCCAACGTGTCAGAGCCGGCAAAGTGACGGTCAGTCAGGAGTATCGCCCGGTCTGCGCCATAAGTGAGTGCCTTGCGCAGTGCTTCCTCTGCCATGGGCGGGCCCATGGTGAGCACCGTGACTTCGCCGCCATGGAGGTCGCGCACTTTGAGGGCTTCTTCGAGAGCAAACAGGTCGTAAGGGTTTATAATGGTCGGCACGCCTTGGCGCATAATCGTGTTTGTCACGGGATGGACGCGTATCTGCGCTGAGTCCGGTACCTGCTTTATACAGACTACAATGTGCATGAGGTTTCTTTAGCTCCGATCGCATTTGGCCCGAAGGTTTCGCCTGTCTTCAAAGCACCAATCATGCCAACCACATGACTTGTCAGTAACCGACTGGAATTTAAGCATTGTTCGTTTCTGTACGATTGGATTGCTGACAGTCTTGTCGGATTTGGGACATAATATGTCGTAAACCAAACTCACCTGTCGCTTCCGAAAGACTTCAGCACGGTTTCCAACGGTACAAACGTCTGCCCTGGCGCGGCAGTTTTAGTCGGATCGCGTTGCTCAAGCACCCTGAACACCCGATGTGATAGTGGCGAAGAAGTCGCAAAATCCGCGTAGGCGCGTTCCAGCGCGTCGCGCGCACGTGCGCGGTGGTCTGAAAAGTTCCCCTCAGCCAGGTACTGTCCCATGCGTTTCATGATGTGGAGCCGTGAGACGTCGAGCACCTTCGACTCATACGAAACGTCAAGGACCTCAAAGAATTCCTCGGCAGTCGACAAGCTCAGTAGCCGCGCGAAAATTGCGTCACTCGAAACGGCCTCGCCATCACAAGTCATTGCATTCTCCTATAGGTGGGATTAGTTTTCTGGTCCTAGTTGCTTGCTAGACGCTGAAGCCGACCCGGCAGCGGACCTTTCAAGCCGTTCCCGTAAAATGATCAGCGTGCTGCGGCCGCGGAGTTGTCTATCCTCCGCCTTTCACCTGCCGCAGAGAATGGAAACGAACCGCGAAGTTTCATCACAATTCCAGGTATCACCTCGAGTACCTGATCGACATCCTCCTCGCGGCTGAAGTGTGAAAAGGAGAAGCGAACTGCGCCGAGTGCCGCAGCGTCGGGGTTCATCGCCTCGAGAACATGGCTCTTTCGCGAGGAGCCAGAGCTGCAGGCGGAGCCAGACGAGCAGGTGATGCCGTGGCGATTGAGGAGAAACTGAACGGCTTCACTGCCGATGCCCTCGAAGACCACATTTGTCGTGTTAGGTAACCGCGCGAGCGGATCGCCGGTGACGAAGGTCTTGGGAATGCGTTCGAGAAGTCCTTCCTCCAAACGATCGCGAAGCGATTTCACCCATGTGATTTCCTCGTCCATGCGCCACAAGGCAAGTTCGCCTGCCTTGCCCAAACCTACAATCCCGGGCGTGTTCTCTGTTCCCGCGCGTCGGTTGCACTGCTGGTGCCCACCCATGATAAGTGCATGAAAGGGCACGCCGCTCTTTATGTAGAGTGCTCCGACGCCTTTCGGTCCATGGAACTTGTGACCGGAGAGCGACAGCATGTCGATTGCGGTCGATTTCAGGTCCACCCGAAGCTTACCGATCGCCTGCACTGCGTCAGTGTGGAAAATTGCGCCGACATTCTTGGCCATCTCAGAAAGCCTGGCCACGGGGAAGGTCGTCCCGGTCTCGTTGTTCGCCCACATAATTGAGACGATTGCTACACGATGGGTGAGGGCGGCCCGATAGGCGTCGAGATCGAGTCGGCCATGTTGATCGACCGGGATCCGGTGCACCTTGATTCCTCTTGTTTTTTCAAGGTGACCACAGAGCGTTAGAACCGCCGGGTGTTCAACCGCTGAAGTGACGATTTCTGATCGCTCGGGCATCACGTCCAGCGCCGAAAGAATCGCCGCATTGTTGCTTTCGGTCCCGCCCGACGTAAAGATGATCTCATGATCGAACTTGGCACCGATCAGCGCTTGCAATTGCTGGCGCGCCGTCTTCATCGCTGCGCCGGCAGCGGCGCCAATGTCGTGCATCGACGAGGGGTTGCCAAACTGGTCCGCAAAGAACGGCAGCATTGCCTGGAGAACTTCGGAATCGACGCGTGTCGTTGCATTGTTATCGAGATAGATCGACATCCAGGATGGCCCTCCGCCTACTTAAATGACGCCAGGAGCACGCTGGGACACCAGCACTGATGCGGCATTCTTGATCCTCCTTTCATGATGATCTCGTATTCTCCTTCTGCCCGGTCAGCTAAAGGACTTCCCGCAGGCGCAGTTCTCGCTCGCGTTGGGATTGTCGAAGATGAATCCGGGTGAATTCACATCCGTTGTGAAATCGACTGTCATGCCGCCGACGTGAGGTTGAGAGTCTGAGTCTACGAATAGTTTGACCCCTCCCGCCTCAATGACAGCATCGCCGTTGCGTGACTCGCTTTCCAAAACCAGGTGGTATTTGAAACCAGAGCAGCCGCCCGCTTGCACTTTGATGCGTAATCCAGTCGCCGGCTTGGGAGCCTTTGAAAGCGCAAATTTCACTGCGGCAATGGCACTGTCGGTGAGCGTTATCATAACCCGTTTCCTGTTTCCAAGTTGCGCTTGCGAAAAAGCGATGCACTTGGCGTGCCAACAGAAAAACTGTTCGAAAACAACACCCCATCCTAACACAGAGGTGTCGCATGTATGACACCGTTGAAAATCCGACATTGCCGAGTTGATCACACCGAGTTCGTGTTAGGGTTTGCCGGGGCTGGGCAAAGGAGGCTATCCTCTGCCCCCCGACATCAGATGGGCGCCGCGACGCAGACGGGCGAAGCTTAGAGGCTATAGCGGGCAGCGCGTCGGACGAAACGCGCTGACTGTGTGGAACTCCGTCTTTTGCCCTGCTCAGCGGCGGGGATCATAAGAGAGTGCGATGGATTAGTGCCGACGGCAGCTGCGGAGCGCAACGTCAGCGCTCGGGCTCCACGACATCCACAGAAGCATCAAAATCCTGTTGGGGACCGCTCAAGAGGCGGGAGCGGTCCTCAAGGTTTCGAGAATGTTCTGCGGAGAAGAGACCTCATAGGGATCGGACTCGCAGTTGTCAGAGAGACCTTCCTCTTCAAACCATTTTTCCACTACGCCATCATTGACCACGGCGGCGTAGCGCCAAGAGCGCATCCCGAAGCCAACATTGTGCTTTGCGACCAGCATGCCCATTTTGCGAGTGAATTCGCCGGAACCATCCGGAATGAGATTGACCTTTTCTACCCCCAAGGCCTTACCCCACGCATTCATGGCAAAGGCATCATTGACTGATAGGCAGTAGACCGACTCAATCCCCGCATCCCGGAACTCGTCATATAGCTTCTCGAAATCGGGCAATTGCCGAGTCGAGCAAGTCGGGGTGAACGCACCGGGAAGCGAAAATAGAACGACGCGCTTGCCGCTGAAGTAATCCTCGGTTGTTCTGACTTCCCACCGGTAGAGATTCGGCCCCTTCACTGTCTCGTCGCGAACGCGCGTATGAAAGGCAACGAAGGGAATTCTTTTTGTCATCGGCATCTGCATTTCTCCTTTTTCATTGGCATCAGCATCCTTCGGAAGAGAACCGGCGTCTTCGCCGCGATTGGCAGCTTGGCGGCTACCGACGAGCAAGCAGCAAGGGCCGTGCCACTTGACATCCAAACTGTAGCAGCACTGCTTTGTGGCGGCATGGCCATGTTGGTGTGCGCGTATTGGCTTTGGCCACAAACTCCAGCAGGCGCCTTTCAAGGCCCAGCCCGTCGGCGCGATGGGCCGGCAGCTGCTGGCGCGTACTATCGCCTGCGAGGCCGATTTGCCGCGTTACGGTTCGGCGTTTCCTGTTTAGTATCCGGCCGCTACTCTTGGCAGAGAACCGACATCTCATGTTATCCTTGTCGTCCTCCTGACACGGCCGCATCCCCCCGAGCTCCTGCCAGACTTTCGTTTAGTCCTTGACTAGCAACCACAAAGTTACCTCTTCGGCTCGGCAGATTCGATTGGCACGACACTTGAACCGACTTGGCCAGAATTGCCTTGCGGCAAGCACCCGCGGGCGCTCGGTGTGGTGGAACGAAGAGGGAAGGAAGCAACATGTCAAATCTAGCTCAAGTCCGCGCTTTGTCGAAAGGGAGAACAGTCCTTGGAGCCGGAATCTCCGATCGGCCCGGTTGGCGACAATTGTCCAAACTTCTAGGCCCCGGAGTCTGGCCGTCCGTAGATCTCAAAATGGATTTCGATCAGTACGTGCTTACTTGTGTCCTTTCGCGTGCGCTTGAGGAGATCGATGCCGGCGAGGCAACTGCGACAGAGGCAACGGGCCTTTCGCAAGTCGAGCTTCGAGACATCGTGAACCGCAGTTTTCCCGCACCAACGATTCACGCTTTCTCCCTGGAAGACGTCAGCGATGCGGAGCCTGGCATGGAGGAGGAGCTTCTGCGCGGTCTGCTGCTCGCGCATGCTCGACCGGACGATTCAGCGAGCGTAAGTTTCGCCAAGATCATAGCCCGCCGTGCTTTACGCCACGACCATCTCTGGAGGGAGCTCGGCCTTTTCGATCGGGTCGAACTCAGCCGTTTGCTCTCAACCCATTTCCCCAAGCTTGCAGCCGGCAATACCGACAACATGAGGTGGAAGAAGTACTTTTACCGCAAGCTCTGCGAGGCTGAGGGATTTTCGCTGTGCACGGCGGCCGCTTGCCAAGAATGCAAGGAACTGGAGAGCTGCTTTGCCCCTGAGGAAGGGGAAAGCGTTCGCGTGGAGCCCTAGTGGGAGCCAACGCTGAGGCAGGCACCGCCGCCGACACCGGCTGTGGGCCGCTGCGCCTCGCCGATTCAGCGTGCCGGTTTACGACACGTGCATGTACCCGTGGAGGCTATCATGTCGATTGCAGAACATTACGCGGAGGTCCGCGGCAAGACACCCTTTTATCGTCACCTCTATGTCCAGGTGCTGGCAGCGGTCGCCGCAGGCATCCTGCTCGGCCATTTCTATCCGGATATCGGCACTGAGCTCAAACCGCTCGGCGACGCCTTCATCAAGCTCGTCAAGATGATCATCGCGCCTGTCATCTTCCTGACGGTCGCGGCCGGTATTGCTGGCATGACCGATCTCGCGAAGGTCGGCCGTGTCGCCGGCAAGACAATGCTCTACTTTCTAACCTTCTCCACTCTCGCCCTCGTCATCGGCCTGGTGGTCGCGAATGTGGTGCAGCCGGGCGCGGGTATGCATATCGATCCGGCCTCGCTCGATATAAAAGCGGTCACCACCTATGCCGAGAAGGCGCACGAGCAGTCAGTCACCGGCTTCCTCATGAGCATCATTCCGACGACATTTGTCAGTGCTTTCGCCGAGGGCGACATCCTGCAGGTGCTCTTCATCTCGGTCCTTTTCGGCATTTCGCTCGGCAAGGTCGGCAACAAGGCCGAGCCCGTCGTCCATTTCCTGCAGGCGCTGACGCTACCGATCTTCCGGCTGGTCGCCATACTCATGAAAGCCGCGCCGATCGGCGCCTTTGGCGCCATGGCCTTCACCATCGGCGAGTATGGCATCGCCTCGATTGCCAACCTCGCCATGCTGATCGGCACCTTCTATCTGACGTCGTTCCTGTTCGTCTTCGTCGTGCTCGGTGCCGTTGCCCGCTACAACGGCTTCTCAATTCTCTCGCTCATCCGCTACATCAAGGAGGAGTTGCTGCTGGTGCTCGGCACCTCCTCCTCGGAAGCAGCACTCCCGGGCCTCATGAACAAGATGGAGAACGCGGGCTGCGCGCGCTCGGTGGTCGGCCTCGTCATCCCGACCGGCTATTCCTTCAACCTCGACGGCACTAACATCTACATGACGCTTGCGGCACTCTTCATCGCTCAAGCGACCGACACGCCGCTCTCCATCGCCGACCAGATCCTGCTCCTGCTCGTCGCTATGCTGAGCTCGAAGGGGGCCGCCGGCATCACCGGCGCCGGCTTCATCACGCTCGCTGCCACTCTCTCGGTCGTTCCGTCCGTACCGGTCGCCGGCATGGCGCTGATCCTCGGCGTCGATCGCTTCATGTCGGAATGCCGCGCGCTAACCAACTTGATCGGCAATGCCGTCGCGACTGTGGTAGTGGCGAAATGGGAAGGCGAGCTTGCCAAGGCGCATCTTGCAGCCGCCCTTGCAGGCAAGGCGCCAATCCAGACCATGCCGGCGGTTGTCAAGCCAGCGGAGTAATGCTCTTGAGGCCGGACAATAAATGCTTTTTTTGCGCGACCTATTTCGCAGATCGCGTCCACTTCTTGCGGCGCCGCCACAGGCTGCCTGTCTGTGCAGCAGGTATTTACCCCAACATTCCCGCATTCTTGATCGTCGCCCAAGGGGCAAAGAACGATTTCTGACGGAGTTCTCCCGATCGGTTCCGCTCAGATCCTCGACAGCCCACGCAGTTGATGAGTGATTGACAGAAGGACAAAGCGCGTGACGACCAACACCATTCCAGATCATGTACCGCGCGAACTGGTGCGGGACTTCAGTCTTTTCAGTTCACCTGGCATGGCTCCGACGCCTAACGGCGATCCGCACGCTGCCATTGCCTGTGTTCATGACGGCCCTCCGATCTTTTACTCTCCGTCCAACACGCGAGATGGGCGAGGTACCTGGGTCATAACACGCGCGAGAGACCAGCGACGGGTGCTGCAGGATACAAGGACCTTTTCCAGCCATCGCAGCATCTTGGGCTCCGCACTTGGCGAACATTGGCCGGTCATCCCGCTCGAACTGGATCCGCCGACCCATGGTGTCTTTCGTGCACTGCTAGATCCTCTGTTCTCATCCAAGCGGGTGATTGCACTCGAGCCGACTATCCGCGAGAGAGCGCGCGCGCTGATCGACCGCATAGCGAGAGAGAGAACCAGCTGTGACGTCATGAGGGAGTTTGCCTTGCCCTTCACGGTCAGCGTCTTCCTTAGCTTTCTCGGGCTTTCGCAGAGGCGATCTGAAGTGTTTGTTGGCTGGGTAAGCGATTTACTCCACGGTAACGCAGACAAGCGAACGGCAGCAGCCCGGTCTATCGTGGGCTTCATTGACGAACTTGCAGCCAGGCGCCGCAGGACACCAGCTTTTGATTTCATGACTTTTGTCGTGCGGGCGGAGATTGATGGCCGCTCCTTAACAGAAGAGGAAGTCCGTGGCATCGGTGTGCTTTTCTTGGTCGCGGGACTCGACACGGTCGCGGCTGCCATAGGCTTTGACATGGCCTATCTCGCACGCAATCCAAAGGACCAAGAGTTGTTGCGGAACGAACCGGATCGGGTCATGCTCGCCGTTGAAGAATTGCTGCGCGCCTATTCAACCGTTCAGATGATCCGCGTGGCCGCGAAGGATATCGTGTTCGAAGGCGTGCCGATCCGTAAGGGTGAGTATGTTTCGTGCGCCACTATGATTGCGAATCGTGATCCATCGGAATTCGCGTCCCCTGAGACTATCGATCTGGCACGACGGGGGAACCACCACACCGCTTTTGGCTATGGTCCACACGTTTGCCTCGGAGCGCACCTTGCACGGCGAGAAATTGTCGTTGGCCTACGCGAATGGTTGGCGCGCATCCCGACTTTCCGCATCAAAGAGGGTACGGCGCCGATTACCCGTGGCGGTCATGTATTCGGGATCAAGGATCTCACTCTGACTTGGACCTGATCGGGCTCCGGCCTGTACGCAGACGCGCACGGCTCAAAACGCCCAACCGCTCAACGACCTGCAGCGGCTTTAAGGGCGTTAAGACGACTGTCGCCTTTATCGGCGTTACGACAGAGGCTCGTTCGAGCCCATTTCTCCTACATTGAGGCTAAGTAGCTGGGCGCTCATTTAAATGCATTCTTGGGGTGGTCAGCCAGGTTGGCATGAACTTTGAACGTCCTCCATTGAGCGGCAGCGCCAAGTTGCTAGTGAGCACACTACCACGGATCTGAGGTCCGAGTGGCCGCGGTTTCAGGAACCATTACCGCACATTCGGTTGAGTTCTCGGGTCAAGGTGGAAGCTTAGACCGTCGTAAGCGAAAGGGAAAAACGAGGTGATGAAGACCAGACCGGCCCTGTTGGGGAAATCTGGAAAACTTCGTTGTCCGGTCCAGGTGTGGCAGCAATGAGCTTCGCGCCGGAAACCGTGAATCTTCGCCGATAACGCGTGGTCCTGAGGACACGCTTCATAGAATTTTCAGAACCTCTATTGAGCCGATGCATCAACCAACCATGACCCAACTCTTCGACCGGGAAGCAATCCGCGACTGTCTCCAGACGAGGCCGCTTTACGCAGCATTGGCCGGATGCAACTGACAATCACGGAAGTTACTGCGGCTCCGCCGGAGGGTTCATTCAGCTTGCGCTTAGTGTCTTCAAAACCCAGCCGCGCAACATCCACCAGCTTGCAAACATAATGGTCGAGTTCGTGGGCTCGGCAGAGGCCGCGATCGAAAGTTATTTCATCGCGCTGCAGCGCGGACCCGACGAGGCAGGCAAGATGAGGCAGATGCTCCTGTGCGGACGCTACTGTGATTTGGTTCAGAAAAGGGAAGGGGAGTGGCGCATCCTCGAACGCACCGTAGTCTATGATTGGGTTGAAGAGCAGAGGCCCGCGACTTTCACTGAAGCTGAGCGGTTTGGTCCTCGCCAGCCGATTGGGGCACCGCACCCGAATGATCCCGCCTACAAACTCTCTGCCCTGTGAAGACACGTCTGGACGATTCCCCGGTTCAGCCAGGGCGGGTCATCATCGTGACAGATGCGGCAGGGGGTATTGGTCGTGCGCTGGTCGATATATTTGCCACGAGTGGAGACATCGTAGTCGCGGTTGACCTTCCAGACAGCGGTGTGTCGAACTGAGCCGTCATCTCGGCAAGCCCCATCTCGGCCTTGAGTTCGAAGTGTCGCGACACGACGATGTCCTCGCATTCTGTACCCTTCTGGACAAAGGATTCTCGCAGATTGGAGTGCTCGTCAATAATGCGGGAATAGGGCCGACGATGGCTGCGACCGTCGATACGCCCATCCAAGATTTTCAAAGCGCTCCAGCAGTAAACCTCATCGGGCCGTACTGGGTGGCGTGCGAAATCGCCAAGCTGATGAAACCTGGCGCAGCCATCGTCAACGTCGCTTCGCTTGCTGGCCTCCTCGGCAACCCAAAGCGCAATGGTTACGCCGCTTCGAAAGCTGCGCTGATCTCAATCACGAAAACGCTGGCGTGCGCAGGGGCTTCGCGTGGCATCCGCGTGACAGTGGTAGCCCCCGTTTACGTGCATACGCCAATGGTCGCGGAATTAGAAACAGCTGGCAAGTTGGACGTTAGGGCAATAAGGCGCGGCGTGCCGATAGGCCGATTGGCTCGTCCCGACGAGATCGCGCGAGCTGTGCACTTCATGGCCAGTGAGCAGGCAAGTTACATCACCGGATCGACGCTTGTAGTCGATGGTGGCTGGATGTCATTCAGCCAGCCTCGTGAAGCCCACCGGACTCAGGGTAGGACGCCCGGAGTAGAACTCTTACGCCCGGTCGAGGACACCGATGCGCGAACGGTGGTCGTGATAGACGGTGCTAAAGGCATAGGCGCGGCTATCGCTCGCCGCTTTGCAGCGAGGGGCGATACGGTTGTGATCGCTGACGGAGGCGGTGGTGCAGCGGTAAAGCTCGCTGACTTGCTCGGCGACAAGCACCTGTCAAAACGCGTGGAAAGGACAGTCGAGAGCGACGTCGTCGCTCTCTTCGAAGAATTGCGGAAGCGCTCCAGCCACATCGACGTCTTCGTCAACGGCCTTGGCGTGAATGCACATTCGCCCCGATCTTGAGCAGCCTGCGGCAGGGCTCAAAAACACTCTGCGCATAAATCTAACTGGCGCCTTCACCTGCTTACGCGAGGCGGCGATATCGATGCGACCTGGTAGTGTAATCCTGTATCTCGCAATGAGTTGCAGGCTCTTACCGCTCTCGATGAATCATGCTTACGCCGCGTACAACGCCGGCCTTGATATGCTTACCCGGTGCATGGCGGCCGAATTCGGGGCCGCTTGGAATCCGCATAGCCACAGTCGCTCCACGTCACATCCGCGCGTCTGGCGACATCCAGTGCGAAAAGGCTACCGGCACAGGCCCGAGATCGCTCCGACAGGAGATCCCTTTGGGCAGGTTTGGGGAACCGGAGGAAGTCGCCGAAGCCGTCTACTTTCTGGCATCGTCTGATGCCTCGTATATCAACGGCTCGATCCTGCACGTGGACCGAGGCTGGAGCTCGTCCTGAGACGCGGGGAGCTGAGAATTCCCATATTGGTTGTGGAGCTCTTAACCACAATGAAACCCCGTCGACAGAGTCGCTTCATCGATCATGCGAGCGTGCTCGTGAATCGAGGTCGTGCCGGGCACACCTACATGCCCGTATTGACCGCCCAGTCATCACGAGCTGTGTGATCCTTGCCGCAAACAAGGAGACACAATGGAGTTCGCAATCATCCTGGCTGCCCAGCGAGGCTATCTACCATCTTGCGATAGCGTCATCCGCAACTCAGTAGAGCAGGCCGTTCTTTCGGAGCAGGCTGGCTTCCGCACAGCTTGGTTCGCCGAGCACCACTTCACCAACTACAGCCTTGTTCCGTCGCCCTTGCTGATGGTCGCCCACTGTGCCGGATTGACGAGCACCATACGCCTCGGCTCCGCGGTCTGCGTACTGCCACTCTATCGACCGCAGCGCCTGCTGGCGGAAATCGGCTTTGTCGATATCGTTGCGAACGGCCGACTGGAGCTCGGCGTTGGTTCAGGATACCAGCAGTTTGAATTCGACCGCTTCGGCGTCAATGTAGATGAGGCGCCGGCCGTCTTTTCGGAATGCCTCGACATCTTGCTCAAGGGTCTCAAGCAAAAGATCTTTTTACGCAGATACCTGCGACGGCGATTTCAGTGCGAACTCTTCAAAAGCCAGCCCCGCCGATCTGGATTGCCACCGGGTCCTCCAAAACAATGTGCCGAGCCTATCGTGAGGGACACAACCTTTTCGTTACGGCCTCCATGAGGGCTTGGAAACTCTGGGCATGCTGCGAGACATCATCCAGACCGCCGCTATATCCGAGGGCAAAAGGTCCGTGACGCCAAGCTGTCGCTTTTGCGCTGCTGCTATGCCAGCGATAATGGAGCGGAAATCAACCACTACCTCGATAACGCGCGCTTTCAGCGCCGGCTGTCCGAGGCCCTGCATCAGCGTCGCAACAGAGCAAGGACGGCTACATGTTGGAGGAGGTGCCGACGCACCAGAACCTCTCGTTCGGACTATGCGCAAGAACCTGCCCATCGGGAGCATAAATCGCGTGATTGATCGCCTTCTGGAGGAGATCGAAGTCTTGAGGCCGGACCAGATTGCAATTCAGACGCAGTTGGGGGATCTGAACCAAAGAACGATGCTGCGCCAGATAGAGCTCTGGGGAGACAGGATCATCCCAGCGGTCCAGAAATCTCTCGGGCAGCCGGACACTTGAAGTTGTCTGCCTGATTTTCAGATCAGCTCACCTTCCTCACACGCTATCGCAGTACCCGGCAAGTGCAAGCCGGGCCTCCAGATGTAGGGCACACATGGAGCTCTTCCGAAGGCACCAGCTCGTGGATCGTCATAGGACGAATGCACATTCATACGACAGTACCCATTTGAGCTCCGATGGCCGAAGTCAATCGCGGTTTAATCCAGTGAGGGCCGGGAAAGCAGCGTGAAGCACACTTGGACGAACGTCTGGCACTTCGCGTTGATAAAGCCTCCACGAGAAGAGCGCTCCCATCCCCTCCTCAGCCCTGATCGGCAGCATCGTCTTGTCGGATCTTACGTCTGATAGGCGACGCTTACGACAATTGCTGGTTACAATTGTCGGTTCCGCGACAAGGATTTGCTTTGTGATGCAGGTAGTCTCGTTTCCGCATAAGTAACTGGTAACGTACAACAATGTAACTCTGTTCGGTCTACCCGCCGAGTTGGCACGGGTCTTGTAACCATCCTTACGCAGGCGGCAAAAGCTGCCGGCGACATTCATTCTGCGGGCAACCGCGATGGTTCGAACAAACGAAGGAAAGCAACATGGCAGGTCTGCGTCAAATCGCATTCTACGGCAAAGGTGGTATCGGCAAGTCCACCACCTCTCAAAATACGCTCGCGGCCCTAGTCGATCTCGGGCAGAAAATCCTTATCGTGGGCTGCGATCCCAAGGCCGACTCCACCCGCCTCATCCTGAACTCGAAGGCGCAGGACACGGTCCTGCATCTCGCGGCAAAGGAAGGTTCGGTGGAAGACCTCGAGGTGGAGGACGTGCTGAAGGTCGGTTACAAAGGCATCAAATGCGTAGAGTCGGGCGGCCCCGAGCCGGGCGTCGGTTGCGCCGGGCGCGGCGTCATCACGTCGATCAACTTCCTGGAAGAAAACGGCGCCTACGATGATGTCGACTACGTCTCCTACGACGTGCTCGGCGACGTGGTGTGCGGCGGCTTCGCGATGCCCATCCGCGAAAACAAGGCCCAGGAAATCTACATCGTAATGTCCGGCGAGATGATGGCACTCTATGCCGCCAACAACATCGCTAAGGGGATCCTGAAATACGCCCACTCGGGCGGCGTGCGGCTTGGCGGGCTGATTTGCAATGAGCGACAGACAGACCGCGAACTCGATCTCGCCGAGGCACTCGCGGCCAAGCTCAATTCCAAGCTCATTCACTTCGTGCCACGCGACAACATCGTCCAGCACGCCGAGCTCAGGAAGATGACGGTTATCCAGTATGCACCGGACTCCAAGCAGGCGGCGGAATATCGCGCGCTAGCCGAGAAGATCCACGCCAATTCGGGCCAGGGCACCGTCCCGACCCCGATCACGATGGAGGAACTCGAGGACATGCTGCTCGACTTCGGCATCATGAAGACGGACGAGCAGATGCTTGCAGAACTCCAGGCCAAAGAAGCGGCGGTAGCAGCAGTCCAGTGACTGCCTCGCAGACGAGGTCGGAACTTTACCCGGCGCAACATTCCACCAACGCTGCCTCTTCTTGGAGGCATCACCCGAACCGCGAAAAGGGGGCAGGCGAATGAGCCTCGATTACGAGAATGACAGTGCTCTCCATGAGAAGCTTATCGAGGAAGTGCTGTCGCATTACCCAAACAAAGCGGCGAAACGTCGCCAAAAGCACCTCAGTGTCGCATCGGATAGCGAGGAGGTCTGCGAGGAGGGCCAGGCCATCTCCGAATGTGACGTAAAGTCGAACATCAAGTCCATTCCAGGCGTAATGACGATCCGCGGCTGCGCCTATGCTGGCTCCAAAGGCGTGGTCTGGGGCCCGGTCAAGGATATGGTCCATGTCTCGCATGGGCCGGTCGGCTGCGGTCAATATTCATGGTCGCAGCGACGCAACTACTATGTCGGCACAACAGGTGTCGATACATTCGTAACGATGCAGTTCACCTCCGACTTCCAGGAGAAGGACATCGTCTTCGGTGGCGACAAAAAGCTGGAAAAGATCATCGATGAGATCGAGGAACTGTTTCCCTTGAACAAGGGCCTCACTATTCAGTCCGAATGTCCCATCGGTCTCATTGGCGACGACATCGAGGCGGTGTCGCGCAAGAAGGCCAAGGAGTACAAAAAAACAATCGTGCCGGTACGCTGCGAAGGCTTCCGCGGCGTCTCGCAATCGCTCGGCCACCACATCGCCAACGACGCCATCCGCGACTGGGTGTTGGACAAGGCAACCTTAGATTTCGAGCCCGGCCCCTACGACGTAAATATCGTCGGCGACTACAACATCGGCGGCGACGCCTGGGCCACCCGCATTCTGCTCGAGGAAGTGGGGCTGCGCGTGGTCGGCAACTGGTCGGGGGACGCGACGCTCGCGGAAGTGGAGCGTGCCCCTAAGGCCAAGCTCAACCTCATCCACTGCTACCGGTCGATGAACTACATCTGCCGGCATATGGAGGAAAGATACGCCATCCCCTGGATGGAATATAACTTCTTCGGCCCCTCCCAGATCGAGGCCTCTCTGCGCAAGATTGCCAGGCATTTCGGGCCTGAAATCGTGGACAAGACCGAGGCGGTCATCGCCAAGTACCGGCCCCTTGTCGATGCGGTCATCGATAGATATCGACCGCGACTCGAAGGCAAGAGAGTGATGCTCTATGTCGGCGGTTTGCGCCCCCGTCACGTCATCACCGCCTATGAAGACCTCGGCATGCAGATCGTCGGAACCGGCTACGAATTCGCTCACAACGACGACTATCAGCGCACCGGCCACTACGTGAAGAAGGGCACGCTGATCTATGACGACGCAACCAGTTACGAACTGGATAAGTTCATCGAGAGGATTCGTCCCGATCTTGTTGGCTCCGGCATCAAGGAAAAATACCCCGTGCAGAAGATGGGCATACCTTTTCGCCAGATGCACTCATGGGATTATTCCGGCCCGTACCACGGCTATGACGGCTTCGCCATCTTCGCCCGCGACATGGATCTTGCCGTAAACAGCCCGATCTGGGACCTTTACGAAGCACCATGGAAGAAAGACGCCATGAAGCCTGACGCGGTCGCAGCCGAAATAAGGACCCGACCTCCCGCGACCACGATGGCGATGAACGCCAGCACCCATTGATCCGCAGAAAACCTGAAAAGCCTCGACGCCCCTTTACCGGCGTCTGGGCAAGTCAGATGCAACAAGGTGATGATCATGCCACAGTCGGCCGAAAATATTCTCGACCATGCTCCGCTGTTCCGGGAGCCGGAATACAGAAAGATGCTAGCGGAGAAGAAGCTGAATTTCGAATGTCCGCACTCCGATCAGATCGTAACTAACCAAGCTGAATACACCACGACGTGGGAATATCGCGAAAAGAATCTTGCCCGCGAAGCGCTCGTGGTAAACCCAGCCAAAGCCTGCCAGCCGCTGGGCGCCGTATTCGCCGCCGCGGGGTTCGAGCGGACCATGTCCTTTGTGCATGGCAGCCAGGGCTGCGTTGCTTATTACCGGTCGCACCTTTCTCGGCATTTCAAGGAGCCCTCATCGGCAGTCTCATCCTCGATGACAGAGGACGCGGCAGTGTTCGGCGGCCTGAAGAACATGGTCGATGGACTCGCCAATACTTATGCGCTCTACGACCCGAAGATGATTGCCGTCTCTACCACCTGTATGGCGGAAGTCATTGGTGATGATCTGCATGGCTTCATTGAGAATGCCAAGAGCGAAGGCTCAGTCCCTCCCGAATTTGACGTGCCCTTCGCCCATACGCCTGCCTTCGTCGGCAGCCACGTCGACGGCTATGACGCCATGGTCAAAGGCATCCTGGAGCACTTCTGGAAAGGCAAGGAGCGCACGGAGGCGGCTGGCACGATTAATATCATCCCGGGCTTCGATGGCTTCTGCGTCGGCAACAATCGCGAACTCAAGCGCCTGCTCAACCTTATGGGCGTGTCCTACACCTTCATCCAGGATGCCTCCGACCAATTCGATACGCCATCCGACGGCGAATTCCGCATGTATGACGGTGGGACGAAGATCGAGGACGTGAAAGGGGCCCTCAATGCCGAAGCGACACTGTCGCTGCAGCACTACAACACCCGCAAGACGCTCGAGTATTGCCAGGAGCTCGAGCAGGCTACCGCCTCCTTCCATTACCCGCTCGGGGCCAAGGCAACCGACGAGTTCTTGATGAAGGTGTCGGAGATTTCCGGCAAGGAAATCCCCGAGACAATACGCTTGGAACGCGGCCGACTGATCGACGCCATGGCGGACAGCCAATCCTGGCTGCATGGTAAAAAATACGCAATCTACGGCGATCCCGACTTCGTCTACGCGGTGGCCCGGTTTGTCATGGAGACTGGCGGGGAGCCGATCCACTGCCTCGCCACCAACGGCACGCCGGCCTGGGAAGCGGAGATGAAGGAACTGCTTGCATCGTCCCCATTCGGCAAGGATGCCCAAGTCTGGTCGGGCAAGGATCTCTGGGCTATGCGCTCGTTGCTTTTTACCGAACCGGTGGACCTGATGATCGGCAATTCCTACGGCAAATATCTGGAGCGGGACACCGGGGCACCACTGATCCGGTTGACGTTTCCCATTTTCGATCGTCACCACCATCATCGTTTTCCGCTCATGGGCTACCAAGGAGGGCTCCGCGTGTTGACGACGATCCTCGACAAGATCTTCGACAAGCTCGATCGCGAAACGAGCAAGATCGGTGTGACGGATTATTCTTATGACCTCACGCGGTAAAAGCAGCGGTTGGCTGAGACGCGGCCAACCCTCTTCCAATGGACTGGGAGAATGGCGTAATGCAATCGCCCACTGCTAAAATCCAGGATGTTTTCGACGAGCCCGGCTGCGAGATAAATCGAGCCAAAGATGACAAGGCGCGCAAAAAGGGCTGTTCGAAACCGCTAACCCCCGGCGCGGCAGCCGGAGGCTGCGCCTTCGATGGTGCCAAGATTGTGCTGCAGCCAATCACCGACGTCGCACATCTCGTTCATGCACCGCTCGCCTGCGAGGGCAATTCCTGGGACAATCGCGGCGCGGCTTCGTCCGGAGCAACCCTTTGGCGTAGAAGCTTCACGACCGACCTCACCCAGCTCGACGTGGTGATGGGGCAAGGCGCGCGGAAGCTTTTCAGAGCAATCCGCGAGATTAAGGAGGCGCATGCGCCGTCGGCGATCTTCGTATATTCGACTTGCGTGACGGCACTGATTGGCGACGATATCGAAGCCGTCTGCAAGTGCGCAGCAGAAAGGTTCGACTTGCCGGTGGTGCCGGTCAATGCACCCGGCTTCGCCGGTTCCAAGAACCTTGGTAACAAGCTTGCGGGCGAGGCATTGCTTGATCATGTCATCGGTACGGTGGAGCCGGACGACGTCGGTCCTTACGACATCAATGTCCTTGGCGAATTCAACCTCTCCGGTGAGTTCTGGCTGGTGGCGCCGCTGCTTGATCGGCTAGGCATCCGGGTGCGCGCCTGTATTCCTGGCGACGCGCGTTTCCGCGATGTCGCCTCAGCGCACCGCGCCCGCGCAGCCATGTTGGTGTGCTCGACGGCACTCATCAATCTTGCCCGCAAGATGGAGGAGCGCTGGGGTATCCCGTTCTTTGAGGGCTCATTTTACGGCATCAGCGACACTTCAGAAGCTCTCAGGCAGATCGCCAAACTCCTGGTGGCGAAGGGCGCCAATCCAGATCTCATCGAGCGCACCGAGGCCCTGATCGGTGAGGAGGAGGCGATTGCGTGGAAAAGACTTGAGGTATATCGCCCCCGGCTCCAAGGCAAGCGCGTACTCATCAACACCGGCGGTGTGAAGTCCTGGTCGCTTGTAAATGCATTGACGGAGATCGGC